>JANMGR010000138.1:0-28663 GCA_031374785.1 Sphingomonadales bacterium
CCGGGGCGTTCGGCGCGTAACGCCATACCGCCGGGTGCCTGCAAGATGTCACGCGCCACTTCGGGAAAGGTCGCAAACCCATCGTCCGCCAACGCTGCCTATAATACTGTCGTTCCATCATCGGGCAAAGTGCTGACCGGCGGTGTTGATGCCAATGCCTTGCAACGCCCAAAGCGTTTCTTTGGTGCCGCGCGAAATATCGAGGAAGGTGGTTCGCTGTCGATTATTGCCACCGCATTGATCGATACCGGTAGCCGGATGGACGAAGTGATCTTCGAAGAGTTCAAAGGCACCGGCAACTCCGAAATCGTGCTGGATCGCAAGGTCGCTGATAAGCGTATCTTCCCAGCCCTTGATGTCGGAAAATCCGGCACGCGTAAGGAAGAGCTGCTCGTCGAAAAGGACAAGCTGACGAAAATGTGGGTCTTGCGCCGCATTTTGATGCAGATGGGAACCATCGACGCGATGGAATTCCTGCTCGATAAGATGAAGGATTCCAAGACCAACGAAGATTTCTTTGATTCGATGAACCAGTAGAGTCCGATGGGCCATACTCTCCCTTTGCGCGTCGTGATTACGGGCGGGCCGGGGACGGGAAAATCTACATTATTGGCAGCGTTGGCGGACGATGGGTTTGCGACCTTTCCCGAAGTGGCGCGTGACATCTTGCAGGCACCCGGCGGTATGGCGTTACGCGCCGAACGCCCCGGGGAGTTTGCAGAGGCAATGCTGGAGGCTGAGCAGACCGCATGGTTTGCGGCAAAGCCGGGTTGGTCTGTTTATGATCGCGGTTTTCCAGATATTGCGGGGTTTCTCAAACTGGAATCGATGGCTGTTTCTATAGATGTAGACAAGACTTGTCGTAATCTGCGTTACACTGGACCAATTTTCAGGGCACCTCCTTGGCGCGAGATCTATTCACAGGATGAGGAGCGCATCCAAAGCTGGGACCAAGCAGTGGAAAGCGATTTGGCGGTTTGTACCGCGTGGAACAAATATGGCTATGAATTGGTTGATTTGCCGCTCGCTCCGGTAATGGACCGAGTGCAATTTGTTCGGGACAAGCTCGGTGCTTGGGTTGCGTCACCGGCGTGATGACTTTATGCCACATTCAAATAAATCCAAGGAATAACCGTGTTTGATCTGATTTTTACCGCCGCCGTTGCCGCTGCTCCATCTTTGGGCGGGCCCGCTGACATCTGGGCGGCAATCGTCAAGGACTTTGCCAATATCGGGACGCCGTCGGCGATGACGGCGTTCTTGCAAGTGTTGATGATCGACATCGTGCTGGCGGGCGACAATGCCATTGTTGTTGGCGCATTGGCTGCGGGCCTTCCGGCGGATCAACGCAAAAAGGTTATCGCTATTGGTGTCCTCGCGGCACTTGTTCTGCGCGTGATTTTTGCTCTCATGGTCACATGGTTGCTTGGCATTGTCGGACTGGTCTTTGCCGGCGGCGTGCTCTTGTTGTGGGTGGCGTGGAAAATGTACCGTGATTTGGGTGCGGATCATGCGACTGACTCGCCAGGTTCACCGGAAATCGCGGGCGACGAGCATTCAGGGATTAAGTCCTCGAAAAGCTTTGCTGCTGCTGCATGGGCAGTTGCCGTTGCTGACGTGTCGATGAGCCTTGATAATGTGCTTGCGGTTGCAGGTGCAGCCAAGGACCATCCGGGCATCATGATCGTCGGCTTGATCTTTGCGGTCGCTTTGATGGGGATCGCCGCCAATATTATCGCCCAATATATCGAGCGGTATAAATGGATCGGTTGGGTCGGGATGGCGGTGATCGTCTATGTTGCTGGTAAGATGATGTATGATGGCTGGGTTGACCCACAGCTGGGTGTCGGCCGATATGTCTATGCGCTGGTCGGCGGCTGATGGCTGAATTGGGAGCAGACCACTGGCGTAACCAACCGGTGTTGGAGGGTGATTATGTCATCCTCCGCCCGATGGTGCGCAGCGATGGCCCTGCGATTGTTACGGCGGCGAGTGATGGGAGACTGTGGGAGCTGTTCTACACAGCGGTTCCAAGTGCTGAGACCATTGACGCCTATCTTGAAACTGCCGAAGCCGAAACAGGCTATGGCCGCGCGATTCCATTTGTGGTGATCGACAAAGTGAGTGGCAATATCGTTGGCGCAACGCGTTATATGCGGATGAAGCGCGACGCCAAAAGGCTGGAAATCGGCACTACCTTCTACGCGCAATCGGCTCAACGCAGCCCGATCAACAGTGAAGCAAAGCTGTTGCTACTCTCCCACGCGTTCGAAGGCATGGACTGCCTATGTGTGCAATTTCGCACCGATGCACTGAACTTTCCCTCACAACGCGCAATCGAACGGCTCGGCGCAAAGCGCGACGGCGTGCTCCGCAACCACGGAATTATGGATGGTCGCAATCGTGATACCGTCTGCTATTCGATCATTGCCAATGAGTGGGATGGGGTGAAACGCAATTTGCAGATGCGGCTAGCGCGGAATTATTGACGGCCATTTTTTATGATATGATGTTATAAATTCATAAGACTAAGAAAAATTGGAGGACGCAGTATGAGGTATTGTTATCGATTTTTTATTTTGTCGTTTCTTGTTGTTTCGGTTGTCGTTATTTCAGAGGAAAGAAGTGTAGCCCAAGTTTCTGCACCGGCAACTTCTCCTAACCCGATGGTTTGGCAACAGGGAATTAATGACAATCCACAATGGCGCCGTTTGGGGTGTCCTCACAGCTATGCCAATGACTTGGAAAAGGCGGAAATGATTAGCAAAGGTTTGTGTACCAATGCTAATTCAGACGGAAGCATAAAAGATCGAGATGCAAAACCAGATGCAAACACTGCGACCTGGAAGGTATTGGGTTGTCCTAGAGATTATGAAAGCGATGCAGATTTGGAAGATATGAAGCAGGCTGGATTGTGTACGAACGCAGTCGTCGTTACATCGCCCAAGTAATGCATATACTTACTAAAGAAATAGCGACCAAGAATTTGTCAATTTACCTTCCACCTATCCGCTCATTCTTTTGTGGTAAAGCCATGTTTTAGCTCTGCACGGTAGGCTGCGGACACGCCATAACACAGAAGCCGAACAGCGAATCTTTGTTTCAAAGTCATTATTGTTCGTTCTAGGTATGGCTGCTCTCCTGAAATGAAAATTGCATGATCAGCTTATGTGACTATATCAAGGTGTGTAGTCTCCGGAGGAGTAACGCCCATGAAGTTCAATATCGAAGTCGACACCACGCCCGAGGAAGTCCGCCGCTTGATTGGCTTGCCGGACTTAAGCGAAGTGCATGAGGTCTATCTTGAGAAGCTGAAGGCTGTTGCCGACAAAGGCCTGACCCCTGACATGGTGCAAGGCATGATCCGCAATTGGGTGCCGATGGGCGATCAAAGCATGGACATGATCAAAGGCCTGATGGGCGGATTGATGGGCGGCGGTTTGGGCGCGAAAGATAAGAAATAAGCCTAATTCATGGACAATGCTGATACCATTTTCGCGTTGTCCAGCGGCGCCCCCCCTGCTGCCATTGCTGTAATTCGCATTAGTGGTGACCGAACGTTTTCGGCGGTTAAGGCGTTGGCGGGATCGTTGCCGCCCGCGCGTCGTGCTTCGCTCCGCCGGTTGTCGACCGCTGACGGCGTAGTTCTCGACGATTCTTTAGTGGTCGTCTTTCCCGGACCTACCACGGCTACTGGCGAGGACTTGGCCGAGCTGCATCTTCACGGCGGCCGCGCCGTCGTTCGGGGTGTCGAAGCTGTTTTGCGCGCGATTCCGGGCCTTCGCCGTGCAGAACCAGGCGAATTTACCCGCCGTGCCTTTCTCAACGGCAGAATGGACCTAAACGAAGCCGAAGGGCTGGCTGATCTGTTGGCTGCCGAAACCGAATGGCAGCGCCGCGGCGCTCTGCAAATGGCGGGCGGGGCATTCAGCAAAGCAATCGAAGGCTGGCGTGAAGAGTTGTTGGGGTTGTCAGCGACCGTTGAGGCATTAATCGATTTTTCAGACGAAGATGATGTGGATCCTGAAGAAAATATCGATATAACAACACGATGCTGTGTACTCCATGACGTCATTCAGCGTCATCTCGCTGTTCCCGGAGCACAGCAATTGCGCGATGGCCTGCGCGTGGTAATTGCGGGGCCACCCAATAGTGGTAAATCGACGTTGCTTAATGTGCTTGTCGACAGAGAAGCCGCAATCGTGTCCGATATCGCCGGAACCACACGCGACTTGATTGATATTCCAGTCGCGTTTGATGGTATCCCGTTTATTCTGACGGATACGGCGGGCCTTAGAGATGAAACCGATGATATAATCGAAAGTGCGGGCATCAAACGCGCTGAAGCCGCGATTGCAGAGGCGGATATAGTGCTGTGGCTGGGCGATGAAGGTGCGGGTCCTGCGCACGAGAACAATCTTGAGATTGAAGCTAAAGCGGATGATCCTGAACATATTGCCAAAACAGGGAGTGCGCTGAAGCTATCGGCGAAAACGACTGATGGATTGGCTGAGTTGATTCACTGGCTGACCACCACCGCCAAGACTTTGCTGCCTCCACCCGACAGCTTCGCCATCAATGCACGACAAACAGCTTTGCTTAAGGATACAGCGCGCTCAATGGCGGCGGCAGCAAAGACCTCGGATCTTTTGGTGACAGCAGAGGAGCTACGACAGGCGCGCCTAGCGCTTGATGCGCTTACCGGACGCGCTAGCACCGAAGATATGCTCGATGCCCTGTTCGGACGGTTCTGTATCGGAAAATAGTATACTTGTTCCACGTGAAACATCTGCACGCTTTGACGGCGGCATGTACATCCGATAAGGGCCAGCACCATGAGCGCGAGCGTACACTCTTTTGACATCTTAGTGATTGGCGGCGGACATGCAGGAGTCGAGGCTGCAGCTGTTGCCGCACGCATGGGTGCGCGCATCGGGCTTGTAAGCTTTGATCGCGAAACTGTTGGTGCCATGTCTTGCAACCCTGCCATTGGTGGGTTGGGCAAAGGCCACCTTGTCCGCGAGGTTGATGCTTTTGATGGCTTGATCGCGCGCGCGGCGGATTATTCAGCGATCCATTACCGAATGCTCAACGCGTCAAAGGGGGCGGCCGTACAAGGGCCGCGCATCCAGGCTGACCGCGGCCGGTTTAAGGCGTCTATTCACCAACAGCTGTCGGCAACGCCCAATCTGACGGTGATACAGGGCGAAGCAGCAGCATTACGGTTTGCCCCCGGGAGCGATAACAAGATTGCAGGGATAGAACTGGCTGATGGCAGCGCTCTTGACGCAAAAGCAGTGATTCTTGCCACAGGCACGTTCCTAGGCGGCACTTTGTTTCGCGGGGAGGAGCGGCTAACGGGCGGTCGGATTGGCGAAAATTCCGCGCTGCGACTTGCGCAACAAGTGCGCGGCGCTGGGCTACCGATGGCAAGGCTTAAAACCGGCACTCCGCCTAGGCTAGACGGGCGTACGATAGACTGGGCTGTGTTAGTAGAGCAGGCTTCGGATAGCGGCGTTTGGACCATGTCGGCGATGACGAACCGGCGCTATGTGCCGCAGTTGTTTTGCGCGATCACCCGCACAAATGCGCAGACGCATGACATCATTCGTGGCGGGCTGGATCGCTCGCCTCTATTTGGTGGCGCTATCCAAGGGCAGGGACCGCGATATTGCCCCTCGATAGAGGACAAAATTTTCCGGTTTGCTGACCGTGACGGACATCAAGTTTTTCTTGAACCAGAAGGTCTCGACTCACACCTGATCTATCCCAACGGCATTTCGACATCTTTGCCAGTGGATATCCAGCTGGCGATGGTGCGCTCAATGAATGGCCTTGCAAACGTGGAGATGGCCATTCCCGGCTATGCCGTAGAATATGACTATATCGACCCACGTGCGTTGGACCGAACGCTAGCAGTGCGCGGCTTTGAGGGTCTGTATTGCGCAGGGCAAATCAACGGTACGACGGGCTATGAAGAGGCTGCCGCTCAGGGGCTTGTGGCCGGCATGGGCGCGGCTTGTGCTGTGTTGGATCGACCGTTTCCCGCGCTGGATCGTTCCAATAGCTATATCGCGGTGATGGTCGACGACCTCGTTCTCCACGGCGTCACGGAGCCTTATCGAATGCTCACAGCGCGGGCGGAATATCGTCTTCGACTGCGTGCGGATAACGCAGGGACACGCTTGACCCCGTTAGCGATGGCTGTGGGAGCAGTGACGCCCGAGCGAAATGACCATTTTGAAGCGCGGACCGAGGCAAAGACTAGCCTACGCGAAGCTTTGGATGAAGCAGTTTCGGCTGATGCTTTGATTCGATCGGGCGTGGACGTAAAACGCGATTCGGGCAAAATGTCATTGTTTGATTGGCTGCGTTTCCCAAGCGTGGCGTTGGAGGCCTTGCTGAATGTTCCACGTGGAACATTAGTCACCGATACTGAAATACATGAATGGCCTGCCGATGTTGTAGCAGAACTTGAGCAAGATGGCCGCTATGCGCCTTATCTCGAACGACAGGCAATGGAACTGCGTGACCTCGCGGCAAATGAGAAGATCAGTCTGCCAAGCGACATGAACTACCGAACGATAGCAGGGCTTTCTAACGAGATGGTTGAGCGGCTTGATGCAGCCCGACCTGATTCGCTAGCCGCTGCTGGTCGGGTGCGTGGAATTACGCCTGCTGCTCTTGCCACTATATTAGTCCACGCTAAGCGTGCATTGCAGAGGCGAGCAGCTTGACCGAAGACGAGGCACAAGTGTGGCTAGCTGCAACCTTTGATGTTTCACGTGAAACGCAAGAGCGGCTTGATGCATTCATTGCATTCCTTCGTGCCGAGGCGCAGCACCAAAACCTGATATCCGCAGCGACGCTGGACCATATTTGGGCGAGGCATATCGTCGATAGCGCGCAATTGTTGCGCTTTGTTTCGGGCGATGGCGATTGGCTTGACCTCGGGTCCGGCGCAGGCTTTCCGGGACTGATCGTCCCAATGCTCTCCAGTCACCGCGTCGTCCTGGTAGAGTCACGTGCTAAGCGTGTCGATTTTTTGGAGCGCGCAATCGAAATGCTAGGGATGGCCGACGTCGCGGTTGTCGCTGGAATGCCGCTTGAGCGTCTAGAATCTGCCCCATATTCGGTCATTTCTGCGCGAGCCTTTGCGCCATTGCCGCGATTGTTGGAGCTATCTTATCGATTCTCCACAGATAACACTTTGTGGCTGCTGCCAAAGGGGCGTAACGCAGCTAATGAACTTAAGGATGTTTGTGACAACTGGAATCTCGATTTGACTGTCGAGCCCAGCATTACGGATAGCGAAGCAGGCATATTGACCGGGCGCGTGTTGGGGCCAAGGTCGCAGGACCAAGCAGAAGGACGATGAAGCCATGATCCGGATCGCGATTGCGAACCAAAAAGGCGGCGTGGGCAAAACCACCACAGCAATCAACCTTGCGACGGCTTTGGCCGCCTGCGGCCGCCGGTGTTTACTGATTGACCTCGATCCACAAGGGAACGCTTCGACTGGTCTGGGCGTGAAATCTGCAGACCGTGACAATAGTAGTTACCATCTATTGATGGGTGAAACGACTGTAGCGGATGCGGCTATTGCGACGATGATCCCAGGGCTTGATATTCTGCCTGCAACGGTTGATCTATCGGGCGTCGAGGTTGAACTGGTCGATCATGCGGATCGCGCGCATAAATTGCAAAAGGCGCTGCGGGTGGCGAATGATCGCTGGGATGTGTGCCTCATCGACTGCCCGCCATCTTTGGGTATGTTAACGATTAATGCGCTGGTCGCGGCTAATTCTATACTGGTTCCCCTGCAGTGCGAATTTTTCGCGCTTGAAGGATTAAGCCAGCTATTACAAACTGTTGAGCGCATACAAAAACGCTTTAATGCGGATTTGTCGATCCTCGGCGTGGCACTAACGATGTTTGATCGCCGCAATCGCCTGACCGAGCAGGTGGCTGAAGATGTCCGCAGCTGCCTTGGCGGATTGGTGTTTGACACTGTTATCCCGCGCAACGTCCGCTTATCCGAAGCGCCGAGCCACGGGCTACCTGCCTTGATATACGACCACCGGTGTTCCGGGTCCGAGGCGTATATGGCGCTAGCCCGCGAATTGATTGGGCGGATACCGGTGGAGGAGTTGGCGGCATGAGTGAGCAGGATAAGCCGCGCGTGCGTAAGAAAATGGGCCTTGGTCGCGGACTTGACGCATTATTCGGCGAAGCGGCGTTGGAACGCAGTGCAGAACGCGTTGCGGGCGGTAGCTCTGGAGTCGCTTCTAATATCTCTGGTGAGGGCTATACCGCCATTTCTATATCTGACATTCATCCCAATCCCGCACAACCACGGCGTCATTTCAACGAAGATTCGCTCGAAGAGCTTGCGCAAAGCCTGAAACGGCATGGTTTGATCCAACCGATTTTGGTCCGCCCGCATGGCCAAGGTTATCAAATTGTCGCTGGCGAACGGCGTTGGCGCGCGGCACAGCGGGCTCAGCTGCATCAGGTTAAAGCGATCATCCGCGATTTGTCCGACGAAGAAACGCTGGAAATAGCCCTGATCGAGAATATCCAGCGTCAGGACCTGAATCCGATTGAAGAAGCTGAGGCTTATCGTAAGCTCTGCACCGATTTCGGGCATAGCCAGAATGAACTGGCAGCAATCGTTGAAAAGTCGCGCAGCCATGTCGCCAATATGATGCGGCTGCTGGAACTGCCGACTTTGGTGCGCGAACTGGTGATCGAGGGCAAGCTGAGCATGGGTCATGCGCGGGCGCTGCTATCGAGCGAAGATGCGGTCCGATTGGCGGCCGTTGTTGTCAAACAAAAGCTGTCGGTCCGCCAGACAGAGGCTTTAGTCAAAAAGAACAATGCCGGGACTCGCGCGCAATCCGGCAATGCGCCGCGTGCTGCTGGCGCAACGAACGATGCTGACATCCGTGCTGTCGAAACGCATTTGGGCGACTTGCTAGGATTAAAGGTGCGAATTGTGCAACAATCGGCGGGCGGCGCTGGTGCTGTGACCTTTGAATATCGCAGTCTGGACCAGCTGGATATGCTGTGCCAGCGGCTTACGGGTGAGCAATTCTGACGAGGTTTCCTCGCCGTTTAACAGCCCTGAAAACACTAAACCTTTGATTCGCAGTGTCAAAAATCTGACGTAGCATGATTTGTTAACCATGCGCAGAAGCAAAGACTTATCACATCGCTGGCAAATAGGTCGCAGGATGCTGTGGGGCATTCCATGAATTTGTTCGTCACGTAAGGGACCAGACTGATGTTGAATAAAATGAAAATCGTGCTCGCCGGTGCAGCTGCTGTAGCCGCAATGTCTTCAACCGCTGCTTTTGCAGATACCGAAAATGCGACTGCAACCGTCCAAATCTTGGGTGCTGTCAATTTGCAGAAATTTGCCGACCTTGACTTGGGCACTGTCGCCGCAAGCTCAACTGCGGGCACTGTTTCGCTGCCAACCGCGTCGAACACACGCACTTGCAACGTAGTAACTTGCGTTGGCACAGCGAGCCGTGCACGCTTTCAGGTAACTGCAGCGACCAATGGTTATGTCATTGACATCACCCATTCGCCAACAGCCTCATTGACCGGCCCAGGTGCGGCTATGTCGTTGACGCTGGCTGCCTCGACAGCTGCTGTCACATTTAACTCGGCATCGTTGCAGGACATTTTTGTCGGCGGAACTTTGACCGTCGGTGCCAACCAAGTTGCAGGCACATATAACGGCACATTCAGCGTGACCGCTGATTACCAATAATTTCAACATCGGGCGGTAACGTCCGGTAACGAATAACAAAGCCCCGGCAGCGTTGCGTTGCCGGGGCTTTATATTGGCTTGCCTCAAAGATTAGGGGGTTGGTAACCATATCCTGTCAGGTTGCCCATGTGGATGTGCGAGCCGGTGTAAAACCGCTTCGCCAAATGGATGGACCAGTCATGAAGAATATCGTTGCACAGAATGTGCGCGCACTCGCGTTAATGGCCGTTGCGGCCTTGAGCGGAGTTGTCGCATCAACGCCTGCGAAAGCAGCCGGTGACCTTTTGGTCGCGCCAACACGTATCGTTCTCGATGGACGTCGCGGTGCCGAGGTGATTCTCAACAATATCGGCTCCGAAGAAGCGACTTACCGGATCTCGCTCGAGCTGCGCAGGATGGGGGATAATGGGCGGCTGGAAGACATTCTGCCCGAAGATGCCAACGACAAAGAAAAAGCGGCGCTGGAGATTATCCGCTTTGCACCGCGCCGCGTTACATTGCCGCCCAATCAGCCGCAATCGATCCGCGTCGGTCTGCAAGCGACCGAAGCGCTGCCCGATGGTGAGTATCGCGCGCACATGTTGTTTCGCGCTATTCCGAAAACACCAGAAGCAACCACAGAGGCAGAGCCGGGTAATGGATTGAAAATAAATCTGATTCCTGTGTATGGAGTGACCATTCCTATCATTATTCGCAAAGGCGAATTAAAAGCCACAGCTGCCATCGCCAACGCATCCATCGCGCGCGATAATGAGGGTCAGACGTTGCAGTTTGATCTTTCGCGCAAAGGCGAAAAATCGGTTTTTGGCGAAGTGCATGTCACGCGACCCGGTGTTGCCGAACCGTTGCTGGTGGCAAAAGGCATTGCGGTCTATCCTGAGCTTGGTTCGCGTCAAGTATCGTTGCCGCTTGACGGCACAGCGGCGGCCAAAATGCCCGGCGAGGTTGTCATCTCTTATTACGAAGCACCCGAAGCGGGTGGCGGCCTGATCGCTCAGCTACGCACTGTCCTGCGTTAGGCAGCCTGAGGAGCAGGGCCAACGCCTATGCGACACTCGATATCCCGGATCGCCAGTAAGGCGTTGAGGCTGGCAATGATTGCCGGCCTCTTTGCCATTTCTGCAACCGAGGCCCAAGCTTCGTGGGAGCCGAGTGAGGATGACGCATTGTTGTTCGACGTGCGAGTCAGCCAGTATCGTGTCGGCAATGGCGTTCGCGGGTATCAAACAGACAGCGGAATCTGCGTTGATCTGGCTGATGTCATTATGGCGTTCGACCTCCCGTTGCGTCTCGACAAAAAGTCGCGCCGCGCGACTGGTTGGCTGTTTGAGGAAAACCGGACCTTCACCCTTGATCGGGACGCAAATGCAGTACAAATCATGAACAAGTCTCAGCCGCTAGGTGCGTCTGATATTCGCGATGTGCCAGAGGGCTGGTGCGTGGGCACAAAAACGCTGTCGAGCTGGTTGAATGTCGAGGTAAAGCCCGACCTATCGAATGCGTTGCTGGTAGTAACTGCCGACCGCAAGCTTCCCTTTGAAATGGCGGAGGAGCGTAAGTCGCGTGCAGGCAAAGCACGTCCAACGGCGCAGTTTGACTTGTCAGCATTACCACAAGCGAAAGATCCTTACCGATTCTGGCGCACGCCGTCGGTTGACGTCGTGGCGTCAGTCAGCGGACGTAAGGATAATCTGGAGGGCTTCAAGCTTGACCGGCGTTTTGAGGTTTATGCGAGCGGCGAAATCGCTAAAGCCAGCTTTGATGCGCGGCTTTCCTCGAATAGTCAGGGTGTGCCAGAGACTTTGCGCGTGCGCGCCTATCGCACCGATCCGCACGGCGGGTTGCTAGGGCCGTTAAACGCAACGCATTTTGCCGTTGGCGATGTGTCGACCGTGTCCAGCCCTTTGGTGGTGCAGAATACCGCAGGTCGCGGCGTGTTTGTTACGAACCGTCCGGTTGGACGCCCTGATAGCTTTGACCGGACCAATTTCCGTGGCGAGCTACCTGATGGTTGGGATGCCGAGCTGTACCGCAACGATCAGCTGATCGGCTATGTGCAAAGTCGCGGCGATGGCCGGTATGAATTCCTCGATGTATCGCTGCAATATGGGCAGAACCGGTTTGAGATTGTGCTGTATGGTCCGCAAGGGCAAGTCCGCCGCGATTTGCAGATGATTCCTGTTGGTCCTGATTCGATTCCCCCGCGCGAAACCTATTATTGGGCAGCGATTCAGGATGCGGGTCGCGACCTGATTGATTTTGGCGCGCTGGATGCTCCGCAATTTACCGGCTGGCGCGGCGGCTTTGGTGTTGAACGCGGGCTTGATCCGCGCACATCGGTCGGCCTGACACTTTTCACCTCTGAACATGAACGGCGACGCAGCTATTATTTTGAGGGATCGGTGCGGCGTGCAGTAGGCCCGGCGTTGTTGGAGATAGCGGCTGCTGGAAATGCGAGTGGTGGTTACGCGTTGCGCGGGCAAATCTTGGGGCAATTGGGGCAGACGCTGTTTCGGGCAGAATCCGTGTGGCTTGGCAACGGATTCCACAGCGAACGCTATGACCCCGATTTGCGCAGCGAATACAGCTTCGCGGTCGATCATAGCTTTAAGCTTGGCAATAAATACGTGCCTTTGACCCTACAAGGTTCGTACAAGGCACGGCTAAATGGCGACAGAACGTTAGAAGGTGTTGCTAGATTATCATTCAATATCAAACAGATAACAGCCACCACCGATATCATTTGGGAGCAAAACAAAAGTGCCTTTGGCAGCGATCCGCCAGCACGGCTTGATGCATTGCTGCGGCTAAACGGACGCGTGGGCGAATTGCGCTTACGCGGTGAGGCAAAATTTGGGCTGATGGGCAATGCCGGTTTCCGCGAATCTAAGCTCACCGGCGAATGGCGCGCGGGTGAGAATAGCGATTGGCGCGCCGAGCTTGGCTATGCAGCAACAGGAAAGCGCGGTCTGTTTGGTGTTGGCTATACACGTCGTTTCGATAAGTTTGCGCTGACAGGGCAGCTTCGCGGTTCGACAGATAAAACTGTCTCGGCGGGATTGAGCTTAGCGTTCAGCCTAGGGCCCGATCCGACTAAAGGTGGATTACGCATGTCGTCGGAGAAGCTCGCGTCCAGCGGACAAGCCTATGCGACGGTGTTTCAGGATCAGAATGCCGATGGAATTCGTCAGCCCAACGAGCCCGTTGAGAAATCGGTGGAGCTAACAGCGGGGCTTAGTGGACGTGGCGACCCGACCGATGCAAAGGGGCAGACCTTTATCGGCGGGCTGACGCCTTATGTGCCGGTGTTGATCGGTATTGATGCGTCGAGCCTGCCTGATCCGTTTGTGCAACCGTCAACTAGCGGAGTCGTAGTGACGCCGCGCCCCGGGGTGCCAACGGTGATCGAGCTGCCGTTGGTTTCGGCAGGCGAGATTTCTGGGACGCTGATGCGTGAAGGCGGTCGGACATTGAATGGTGTCGATATCGAGTTGATCGACAAAAACGGACGCGTCGTGAAAACTACACGGAGCGAATATGACGGGTTTTTCCTGTTCGAAAGCGTGCCTTATGGAGTGTATAAGCTGCGTGTCGGCGCGTTGGCGGCCAATGTTGTGCGCGTTAACCCAGAAATCACTGTGCGCGCAGAGCTGAACTCCAAACGCGCGACGGCGGACCTTGGCCAAGTCGTCGTCCGTGATGCCCCGCGCATTGCCGAGGGTGATGCGACGAAAGTTTCCGGCAAACGGTAACAATTCTGTGTTATGCTACGAATGTGCTGAAACGGACCTGTTTGGAAAGCATGGGAGTGTGGCATGGAGGATACCGAGACTGTTCCTATTCTGGCGGTTGAAGCTCCCGTTGGCGGTGAGCTAGTCAAGCGACACCGGCTCGCAACTCGATTTTGGCATTGGACCAATGCGCTATCGTTGCTCGTGCTGTTCATGAGCGGGCTGATGATTTTTAACGCCTACCCGCGCCTGCATTGGGGAGACATCGGTTCTCGCCACGATCCAGCATGGTTGGAAATCGGCGGCGATGACAAGCGCGGATATTTGAAACTGGGCGACAGCGAGATTCCAACGACCGGCGTTCTCGGCCATTGGCGCAATGCAGAAGGTGAAGTCAAAACACGTGCCTTCCCGTATTGGATAACGATACCATCGCGGTTTTCTCTGCCATTGGCGCGCAGCTGGCATCTGGCCTTTGCTTGGATATTGTCGATTGCTCTGACTCTCTACATGCTGCGATCGTTGTTTAACGGCCATGTCCGCAAGGATCTGCATATCCGCCGCGCCGAATGGTCGCCGCGTCACATCTGGCACGATATTAAGGATCACGCTCGGCTGCGTTTTCCGACGGGGGCCGCTGCGCTCAACTATAACATCTTGCAAAAGTTGAGTTATATTGGTGTGATCTTTGTCCTGCTGCCATTGATGATCGCAACCGGGCTTTGCATGTCACCGGGGATGAATGCAGGAATGCCGTGGCTGCCCGAATTGTTTGGCGGACGTCAATCGGCCCGTTCAGTTCATTTTATCTCGGCGTTTCTACTTTTTGGCTTTTTCTTTGTCCATATGGCTATGGTGCTGTTGGCAGGGCCGTTCAATGAGGTCCGCTCAATCATTACCGGCTGGTATCGTTTGCCCGTCGCGAAGGAGGTGGCAGAATGAGCCAGTTGATCTTTCCCCGCCGCCGCTTTTTGGGTGGACTTGCACTTGGCGCTGGCGGCTTGGCGCTTTCGGGTTGCGACGCAATTGTCGAAAATGAAAGTCTGGTTTCCGCGATCAAAAAGGCCGACCGGCTGACCTATCATGCCCAACGCACTTTGGTGAGTCGGCAAGCACCGGCGCAAGAGTTTGCCAAGTCAGACCTATCACCCGTATTTCGCGCCAATGGTTCAACCGCTGTCGATACGCCCGCATACCAACAACACACACGCGAAAAATTTGCCAACTGGCAGCTGAAAATTGGCGGACTCGTCGCAAAGCCGCAAAGCTTTAATCTAGCTCAATTGATGCAAATGCCCGCGCGCGAACAAATCACCCGGCATGATTGTGTCGAGGGCTGGAGCGCGATTGGTCAATGGCGCGGGACTCCGCTCGCGCTGATTCTTAAGGCGGCGGGGCTATCGTCGCGTGCACGTTTTCTGGTGTTTCATTGCGCCGATACGCTCGAAGGCCTGCCTTATTATGAGTCTGTCGATCTGGTCGATGCATTTCACCCGCAAACGATCCTTGCGTGGAGCATGAACGGGCAGATGCTGCCAGTTGCGCACGGTGCGCCGCTACGGCTGCGCGTTGAACGGCTGCTCGGCTATAAACACGCAAAATATGTGAACCGGATTGAGGCGGTCACGTCCTTTGCCGATATCTATCAGGGCAATGGCGGCTATTGGGAGGATGTTTCCGGTTATGAATATTATGGCGGGATCTGACGCGACTTGCTAGCGAAGCAGCATGAGCATCGAAACCATCAGCAGCAACCATAGTTTTGGCGGAACGCAGAGCGTCCACAAACACGCATCGTCCGCCACCGGCAGCGACATGACCTTCTCGGTTTTTGTGCCCGATCATGCACCGGGGGCGATGTTGCCGGTGGTCTGGTATCTCTCAGGCCTGACCTGCACCCATGCCAATGTCACCGAAAAAGGCGAGTATCGCCGCGCCTGTGCGGAACTTGGGCTGATCTTTGTCGCGCCCGACACCTCTCCACGCGGCGATGGCGTGCCGGATGATGCGGCGGGCGCGTATGATTTCGGGCTTGGCGCAGGCTTTTACGTCGATGCGACCGAGGAGCCGTTCGCCAAGCATTATCAGATGCGCAGCTATGTAGAGGATGAACTGCCACAACTGATCGCGGCAAACTTCCCCGCCGATATGGACCGCCAAGGAATCATGGGGCACTCGATGGGTGGCCACGGCGCGCTGACGATTTCGCTGCGCAACCCCGGGCGATTTCGATCCACATCGGCCTTCGCGCCCATCGTTGCGCCTTCACAAGTTCCGTGGGGGCAAAAGGCGCTCGGTGGGTATCTTGGCGCCGACCAATCGGCTTGGGCAGAATATGATGCCTGCGCGTTGATCGAAGGCGGCGCGAGATTGCCCGATTTGCTGGTCGATCA
Source organism: Sphingomonadales bacterium (assembly GCA_031374785.1). GTDB lineage: Bacteria > Pseudomonadota > Alphaproteobacteria > Sphingomonadales > Sphingomonadaceae > Sphingorhabdus_B. The sequence continues at coordinate 15,906 of JANMGR010000138.1, forward strand.
AGGTGCGGCGGACAATTTCCTGATCGAACAACTGCGCACACATCTGCTCGCGCAGGCCTGTGAGGCGGCAGGGCAACCAGCGACGATCCGCATTCAGCTAGGCTATGATCATAGCTATTACTTTATCGCCAGCTTTATGGGTGATCACCTGCGCTGGCATGCCGAACGGTTAGGGTGAAAATCCTCGGCGCGATTCTGGCCGGTGGGCAATCGCGCCGCTTTGGTTCGGACAAATCAGAGGCGCTTTTTGAGGGCAAAGCTCTGCTCGATCATGTTGCCGATGCGTTGCGGCCGCAATGCGCGAAGCTAGTGATTGCCGGACGCGAATGGCCCGGAATACCAAGTGTCGCTGACATTCCCGAAAATGGCCTCGGCCCGCTGGGCGGATTAGCCGGAGCGTTAAACTATGCGCAGCGCAACGGCTTTGACACAGTGCTGTCTTGTGGTTGCGACCTGCTTGGCATTCCCTCTGATTTGGCGAAGCAACTGGGTGCTGCCCCTGCAATCCTCGATGACATTCCTATCGTTGGCCTCTGGCCAGCTGATATTGCCGACACCTTGGCCGCTTGGTTGGCCGACCCCGCCAACCGTTCGGTGTATCGCTTCGCCGACCATATCGGCGCACAGCATGTGCCAACTCCAGTTTCAATAACCAACATCAATCTAGCATCCGATCTCGCTACACCCGCTTTCCCAAAGCTATAATTGCTTTATAGCCAGCGGCGATGATGCGCGCCGACCAACCCTTTGTGCTGCTAGATGATGCAAGGCTGTCCGATCCCGAGCCAGCCCGGCTTTACACCAATCCTGTTCAGGCATTGGTCGCACATACCTCCGACCAGCTAAGCGAACTGTTTGACGCATTGGCGGAGGCGCAAGCGACCGGCCTGCATGCCGCAGGCTATCTGGCCTATGAGGCAGGCTTTGCTTTGGAACCAAAGTTCGCAGACAGGCTAGAAAACCTCGATATTCCGACCCCACTTGCTTGGTTCGGACTGTTTGCGGACTACAAGCAAATTGACGCCAAGATGGTATCTTCGCTGTTGCCCGATCCGGCTGGTGCTTGGCTCGGCCCGCTGTGCCCCAAAGTTGCACGAGGCGACTATGATGCGACGTTTGATGCGGTTAAACGCTATATTACCGATGGCGATATCTATCAGGCGAACCTTACCTTTCGCGCCGAAGCCGATTATGCCGGAAATCCGCTTGCGCTCTATGCCGCGCTTCGTGAGCGGTCGGCGGCCGGTTATGGCGGGGTAATCTGGACAGGGGAGCAATGGTTCCTGTCGTTTTCGCCCGAGCTTTTCTTTGCGCTCAAGGATAATCGCGTCACCACCAAGCCGATGAAAGGCACAGCGTCGCGCCTAGCCGATCCCGTTGCCGATGCCGCTATTGCAAAGGCATTACGCGAAGACCCCAAACAGCGCGCCGAAAATCTGATGATTGTCGATCTGCTCCGCAACGACTTGTCGCGCGTTGCCGAACCGGGCTCAGTTGCGGTGCCCGAATTGTTTGTGATCGAAAGCTATCCGACGGTGCACCAGATGACATCGACGGTAACGGCTCGTTTGACAGAGGGACTCGGCCCTGTTGATCTGATCCGTGCGATCTTCCCCTGTGGTTCGATCACCGGTGCACCGAAAATTCGCGCGATGGAAATTATTGACGAGATCGAAAGCGCTCCTCGCGGTATCTATTGCGGCTCGATCGGGCGGATTGATCCGGGTGGCGATGCGGCGTTCAACGTTGCAATCCGCACATTTCACTTGAACGCGCATGAAAAGCGGGTTTCAGTTGGTCTAGGGTCCGGCGTGGTTGCGGACTCGGACGGTGCATGTGAATGGGCCGAGTGTCTGGCAAAGGGGAGATTTGCAGCGGTGACGCGACCGGATTTCGATCTTATTGAAACGATGCGGTTTGAACCGGCCAGCGGAATTGCGCGGCTGGAACTTCATCTCGACCGGATGAAGGAAAGCGCGCGCGTGCTGAATTTCGCCTTTGACCGGCATGAGGCGCGCAACCGGCTGCATGCAGCAACCTTTCATCTGACCGATGCAGTAAAGCTGCGACTGGTTGTTTCGCGCGGCGGCGCGTTCGCGATTGAAGTTCGGCCTTTGCCCGATAACGTTACCGAGGCCTGGAGCGTCGCTTTTGTTCCATTGCCCGTAGACTCGCAGGATTTCCGGCTTTCGCACAAAACGAGTGATCGAGCCTTTTATGATGACGCACGCAACGCTGTGGGCTGTGACGAAGTATTATTCGTTGATTCAGGCGGTTACCTAACTGAGGGCAGCATCACAGCAATTTTTGTCGAACGCGACAGGAAGCTCATGACGCCATTTTTGTCGCGCGGGCTATTGCCATCGGTGCTGCGCCGCGAATTGGTCGAAAGCGGTCGCGCTGTAGAGGCCGACCTTCGTCCCGATGATTTGGCCGATGGGTTCTTCCTCGGGAACAGCCTGCGCGGCCTTTTTCCCGCCAAATTGTGCAGTGCGGCGGGTTGCGTAATAACCGGCAAGCCGATAGGGGCTGCGGCGTAATCTTTCCTCCGTTATCCGTGAACAGGGCACACTAATGATCGAACGGCTTTCCTCCGCAATGGGCCGCATCGCGCCTTCGCCAACGCTAGCGATGTCCACGCGTGTGCTGGAATTAAAGGCGCAGGGGATCGATGTGATTGGCCTGTCCGCGGGCGAACCCGATTATGACACGCCGGACTTTGTGAAGGATGCTGCGATTGAGGCGATCCGCGCGGGCAAAACCAAATACACTGCGGTTGACGGCATCCCCGAGCTGAAAACCGCGATCCGCGCCAAGTTCAAACGCGATAACGGTATCGAATATGGCACCAAGCAGATCACGGTCAATTCGGGCGGCAAGCACACGTTGTTCAACGCCATCGCCGCGACGGTCGATGTTGGTGATGAAGTGATTATTCCGGCACCCTATTGGGTCAGCTATCCTGATATCGTCCAGTTCGCGGGCGGAACACCCGTGATCTTGCTGGCGAGTGCAGCGCAGGGGTATAAGATTACGCCCGCGCAGCTCGAGGCTGCAATCACGCCCAAGACTCGCTGGCTGATCCTCAATTCGCCGTCGAACCCGACCGGCGCAGCCTATAGCGCGATGGAATTACAGGCGCTGGGCGAAGTGTTGATGCGGCATCCGCAGGTGCTGCTGCTGACAGACGATATGTATGAGCATATTTGGTACGCGCAGCAACCGTTCGCCACGATGCTGGAGGTTTGCCCCGATTTGTATGACCGCACATTGACGATGAACGGCGCTTCGAAAGCTTACGCGATGACGGGCTGGCGCATCGGCTATGCTGGCGGCCCCGAATGGATCATCAAAGCGATGGCCGATTTGCAATCACAATCGACCAGCAACCCATGTTCGATCAGCCAATATGCAGCGACGGCGGCGCTGAACGGACCGCAGGATTTCTTAAAAGAACGCAACGCGAAGTTTAAGGAGCGCCGCGATCTGGTCGTGGCGATGCTGAACGACGCGCCGGGGCTGCATTGCCCAACACCCGAAGGTGCGTTTTACGTCTATCCCGATGCCAGCGGAGTCATGGGAAAGACCACGCCAAAGGGTAAAAAGATCGAAACCGATGCGGATTTGATCGACTATTTCCTCGACGATCACCGCGTTGCCGCTGTGCATGGCGCTGCCTTCGGCCTCTCGCCGGGGTTCCGGATCAGCTATGCGACATCAAACGAGGCGCTGCGTGAAGCCTGCACGCGCATCCAGTCGGCGTGTGCAGATCTCGCTTGACCGCAAATCGGCGATAACTGGCGGCTGTTAAGGCGGGTTTAACCGCCGCCATGCTTAGAAGCCTGTATTGAAACAGTAACCATACGGCGCTTTCCTGCGAAAAGCCCCAAGACAGAATGTTGGCATATGAAGCAGTTTTTTTCCTTTGTGCGTTCCGAACTTTTCCTCAGCATCATGGGCGGTTTCGCGCTTGGGGTTGCAGGAATGGCGATGGTCAAACCAGCGAGCGCAACATCGGAGAAAGCTGAGGCAGGTGCGGTTCTGATCGAAGGAACAATTCAAGGTGTCGCGTATCATGGAAAACTCCCCCGTTAAAAACTCCCGCTTGATCGCCGCTTGCTGTGCGGTCGCGTTGCTCGGTGGTGGTGCTTATTATTTCTCAGACATTGAAAGCTCACCCATTGGCGTGGCGCATGCCGCTGAGGGCAAAGTTATCGCTGCTCCACTTGCAAAAATCACTGAAGTCGCGGGTGAGCAGGTTGCAATTTTTGCGGGTGGCTGTTTCTGGGGACTTGAGGGCGTTTACGAACGCGTCGATGGCGTGATCCGGGTTGAATCGGGCTATGCCGGCGGCTCAAAAGCCGATGCTGATTATGGCCGAGTCAGCGACGGCGAGACTAAACATGCCTAAGCGGTGCGGATTGTCTATGATCCGGCACGGGTTAGTTATGACACCCTGCTCCACATCTTCTTCTCGGTCGCACACAATCCGACAGAGCTGAACCGTCAGGGTCCGGATAGCGGTACGCAATACCGGTCAGCAATTTTCCCACAAAATGCCGCGCAACAGACGGCGGCTGGATCCTACATCAAGCAGCTGGATAAAGCCAAAAGCTGGCAGAAACCCATAGTGACGCGTATTGAAACCGGCGCGTTCTTTGCGGCAGAGGATTATCATCAGGACTATATGGCAAAGAACCCGAACAGCGGATACATCCAGCGTTTTGATGTGCCGAAAGTGCAAGCGCTGAAAGCGATGTTCCCCAATATATACCGTGGGAAATAATTTGTAATTCAGAGGCTTGGTTTTTCACTCAGTCGCGTCTTGACGTCACTTAGGTCCAAGTTGACTCACCGACGATAAGCCGGAATTGCCCATCCCTTGTGGATCGCCATTGCGCGCAAACCAAAGCCAGTCACGGCACTGACCACGCCCGCGACTAAAACCGGAGCCCCAAACGCCATCAACAAAACGAACAGTCCGGCGGCCAAAGCGGCGGCGGTCACATAAATCTCTGGCCGCATGATGATCGAAGGCTCACCCGCCAGAACATCGCGGATAATCCCGCCAACACAGGCGGTAATCACCCCCATCGTCATCGCGGGCAGTGGATGGATGCCAAGGGTCAGTGCTTTCCATGCGCCAAACACCGAATAAATCGCCATGCCTAGCGCATCAAACCAATCCAGGGCGCGTTCGTTCCAGATGGCAACGGGTGTGATCCAAACGAGCGCGGCAGTGGCGAGGCAAGTCGCGGCAAAGCTCCAGTCATGCACCCAAAACACCGGTGCACCCATCAGCAAATCCCGCACCGTCCCGCCGCCAACGCCGGTGACCAACGCGAAGAAAGCGAAGGTCACGAGTGTCTGCTGACGTTTAGCCGCCGCTAATGCGCCGGAGGCTGCGAACACCGCGATGCCAAACAGGTCGAGCCAGTCGATGAGCGTGGGGGCAATGTGGGTTGCTACAGACATATCGTCTGGATAGCGACGGTCGAAGGATATCGCTATTGATTCTCTTCGCAACTCAGGCTCAATTCCAGCCCAATTCCTTCTTGGCCTTTTTCACAAATCGTTTCGGCATACGATTCATCATTACCTTAGTGATGAAATGCCCCTTTGCGACGCCGTTTTTGTCATAGGTCCAATCTACAATTAGTCCTTCATCGATTGGATAGAATTGGTTTGGTTCATAGCCTTCGTCCAAAGGCTTGTTAGCAAGTTTGCCATAAAGCATGCCATCTGTACGCCTGAGGTCGTAGGCCCAAATGAACTCGGCGAGCTTATGCGGCGTTAGATTAAACTTAATTGCGAAATTATGTTCGTCGAGTGCTGGGCGTTCAAACGCCTGCCAAAACGCGGGCAGTGTTTCGCGAGCTTCCCGCTCAGCAGCGAGTTTTTCCTGATCGTCTGCATCAAACCCGATCCCCGCTGGCGGAACGGACCACCATCGATAAAGATAAACGGCGAGCGCGGCAGCTACAAAAGGAATTAGATATCGCCACCAAGGCTTGCCAGTTTCAGTAACAGTCGAGGCACACGGGTCGTCACATGCTTGAATCGGGTCAGAACCCAAGAACACGGCCACTAACAACATTAACGGGATCAATATGCGCATAGAACTACTCCGCTCTACACGCACATGCCGAGTTTAAGTTAACATTCGGACAATCACATATGTATCGGCTTACCCGTCACAGCCATCGCCGCTTCCTTTAGCGCCTCGGCATGCGTTGGGTGGGCGTGGCAGGTATAGGCGATGTCTTCGGATGTTGCGCCAAATTCCATCGCCAGCGCGGCCTCGGCTATCATCGTTCCAGCCAGCGAAGCGATGATGTGGACGCCGAGTACGCGGTCGGTTTTGGCGTCGGCGATGACTTTGACAAAGCCGTCAGTATCGCGATTGGTTTTGGCGCGGCTGTTGGCCATCATCGGGAATTTGCCGACTTTGATGTCGATACCCTTGGCCTTGGCTTCTTCCTCAGTAATGCCGACATCGGCGATTTCGGGCATAGTATAGACTACGCCGGGAATGACGTCATGGTTGACGATTCCGGTCAGTCCAGCGCAGAATTCGGCGGCGGCGATGCCTTCGTCTTCGGCCTTGTGCGCCAGCATCGGGCCGGGGGTCACGTCGCCAACGGCATAGATGCCGGGGATGCTGGTCTGGAAATCAGGACCAACTTCGATCTGCCCGCGTGCGTTGAGGACAACGCCTGCTTTGTCGAGCGATAAGCCATCGGTATTGGGGCGACGGCCGATGGAGACGAGAACGCAATCGGCCTCGATTGTTTCGGCGGGACCGCCTGCCGCTGGTTCCAGGGTTAAGGTTGCTTTGCTGCCCTTCACGGTCGCGCCGGTTACTTTGGTTCCGGTGCGGATCGTGAAGCCTTGCTTCTTGAAAATCTTCGCAGCTTCTTTGCGGACCTCGGCGTCCATGCCCGGCAGGATTTGGTCAAGATATTCGACGACGGTCACTTCGGCACCGAGTCTACGCCACACGCTGCCCAGCTCCAGTCCGATGACGCCGCCGCCGATGACGACCATATGCTTAGGCACTTTGGGAAGCGCCAGCGCACCAGTCGAATCGACAATGACCTTCTGGTCAACCTCAACCCCCGGCAAAGGTGTGACTGACGAACCCGTGGCGACCATGATTTTGTCGGCGGTGTAGGTTTTGCCCGCGACTTCAACCGAGTTCGCGCTGGTAAAAGCGGCCTGACCCTTCAGCCACCCGACCTTGTTCTTCTTAAACAGAAACTCAATCCCGCCTGTCAACTCGCCAACGGCCTTCGCCTTTTCCGCATGCATCTGGTCCAGATCAAGGCTGACGCTTTTGAAGTTCACGCCAAACTTTGCCAGCACACCCGAATGGGCTTCCTCATACAGCTCCGACGCGTGCAGCAACGCTTTGGACGGAATACAGCCAACATTGAGGCACGTCCCGCCCAGCGTCTCGCGGCTTTCCACGCACGCCGTCTTCAACCCTAATTGCGCCGCACGAATCGCAGCCACATATCCGCCGGGTCCAGCGCCGATAATGATCAGGTCAAAATGGGTCTCGCTCATGTTCAACTCCGTTTGCCCTGAGCCTGTCGAAGGGTCTTTTTTGTTTCTAACAGTTCGTCATGCAAATAACAGGGCTTCGACAGGCTCAGCCCATACGGTGTAAACTAAAGGTCGATCAGCAAGCGGGTGGGGTCTTCGATTGCTTCTTTAATGGTTTTCAGCGCGGTGACGGCTTCGCGCCCGTCGATCAGGCGGTGGTCATAGCTAAGCGCCAGATACATCATCGGACGGATGACGATTTCGCCATTGCGCACCACCGGGCGATCCTCGATGCGGTGCAGGCCGAGCACGGCCGATTGCGGCGGGTTGATGATCGGGGTGGACATCAGCCCGCCGAACACGCCGCCGTTGGAAATGGTGAAGGTTCCGCCCTTCATATCGTCCATCGTCAGGCTGCCGTCCTTGGCTTTTTTGCCGAACGCGCCAATCGCTTTTTCAATATCAGCAAAGCCCATTTGGTCGACGTTGCGGACAACGGGAACGACAAGGCCATTGGGTGCGGAGACCGCGACTGACAGGTCGACATAATCGAAATAGACAATCTCATCGCCCTGGATTTGTGCGTTGACCGAGGGGAAATCTTTCAGCGCAAGGCACGCAGCTTTGGCGAAAAAGCTCATAAAGCCGAGTTTGACGCCGTGCTTTTTCTCGAACGATTCTTTGTAGCGATCCCGCGTCGCCATCACCGCCGACATGTCGCAATCGTTAAATGTTGTCAGCAAAGCCGCTGTATCTTGCGCTTCTTTCAAACGCTTCGCGATGGTTTGGCGCAGGCGGGTCATTTTGACGCGCTCTTCCGTGCGGTCACCCGATGCAGCGACTGCAACTGGAGCAGCGGTGGGGGCTGCGGCTGGCGCGGCAGCCGAGCCGCCCTTGGCAGCAGCCAACACATCTTCTTTGGTCAAACGGCCGTCTTTGCCGCTGCCTTTGACTTTGGTCGGGTCGATGCCCTGTTCCAAAACAAGGCGGCGGACGGCGGGAGACAGGGTGAGGTCGGCAACATCAGTGGTTGCCACCGGCACGGGTGTTGCTGCTGCGGCAACAGCTGGGGGTGAGGCGGTAGCGGGAGCGGCGTTCGCACCAGCGCCCGCCTCAATCATGCCAATGACAGAGCCCACATTGACGGTCGCACCTTCCTCGACAGAATAGGCACCCATCACACCCGCGACGGGCGAGGGAACTTCAATCGCGACTTTGTCAGTTTCCAGCGACGCAATCGGCTCGTCCAAGGCCACCGCCTCGCCGGGCTTTTTCAGCCACTGGCCAAGCGTCGCTTCGCTGATCGATTCGCCCAATACCGGGACCTTGATTTCGGTGTTCATAGTCATTGCTCCAGTGGAGTTTATTTCGTTTTGTCGGTGCCGCGTTGGCGGCGGAGTTCGGCGCGGACATTATGGCCAAGCGCATCGGCGACCAAAGCCGCCTGTTCGGATTGGTGCCGTTTCATCAGGCCCGTTGCGGGTGACGCGGCAGATTTGCGGCCTGCATAGCGGGCGCGGGTTGGCGCTACCTTGGCCTTGGCCAGGCATTCCTCAATATAGGGCTCGGTAAACAACCAATAGCCGCCATTTTTCGGTTCTTCCTGTGCCCAAACGACTTCTTCCAAATTGGTCATGCGTTTTAGTCGAGCAATCAATGGTTCGCCGGGAAAGGGATAAAGTTGCTCCAACCGGACAATCGCAGTGTTCATATCCCCTGCCGCGTTACGCGCCTCCATCAAGTCAAAGGCGACTTTGCCGGTGCAGAGGACTAAACGCCTCACGTCTTTATCCGCCGGAGCCCAAGGGTCGGACAAGATCCGCATGAAATGGCTCTCGCCCTGAAAGTCTGCCGCTTTCGACACCGCCATTTTGTGCCGCAACAAAGATTTGGGCGACATCACCACCAATGGCTTGCGAAAAGCGCGGTGCATTTGTCGGCGCAACAAATGGAAATAGTTCGCGGGCGTTGTGCAATTGGCGAACTGGATATTATCCTCGGCGCAAGCCTGCAAAAACCGCTCTGGCCGTGCCGAGCTATGCTCTGGCCCTTGGCCTTCATAGCCATGCGGCAAGAGCATAACCAGACCATTTGCGCGCAGCCATTTGCTCTCGCCCGACACAATGAACTGGTCGATAATCGTCTGTGCGCCGTTGACGAAGTCGCCAAACTGCGCCTCCCACAACACCAAAGTTTTCGGGTCTGCACCGGCAAAACCATATTCATAACCGAGCACACCGAATTCGGAGAGCGGGCTGTCATACACTTCAAACCGCCCATGTGGTAAAGTTGTCAGGGGAATGTATTTGGCTTCGCTGTTTTGATCGACCCAGACCGCGTGACGATGGCTAAATGTGCCGCGCCCCGAATCTTGGCCAGACAAGCGCACGCCATAGCCTTCGGACAGCAAAGACCCGAACGCGAGCGCTTCGCCGGTTGCCCAATCGAAGTTTTCGCCGCTGGTGAACATCGCGCGTTTGGCATCCAGTACGCGGTTCAGCGTGGGGTGAATCGTCAAACCTTCAGGCACTGTCGTCAATGTGCGGCCAAGACCGTCCATCTGTTTCTTGGCGATACCCGTTTCGACATTGCGGCGCGCGGTTTCGGGATCGGCGGGTTTTGATAAGCCCTTCCACCGTCCGCCAAACCAGTCTGCCTCATTGGCTTTATAGTTTTGACCAGCGGTGAATTCTTGTTCAAGCAACGCGACAAAGCGCATCGCATGTTCAGACGCCCAATTGGCGTCAATCACGCCCTCGGCTTGCAAACGTGCCGCGAACACTTCGCTGACGCCCGGCTTGCCCTTGATCGCTTTGTACATCAACGGCTGGGTGAAACTGGGTTCGTCGCCTTCGTTATGGCCAAAGCGCCGATAGCACCACATGTCGATTACGATATCGCGGTGGAAACGCTGGCGGAACTCGATCGCCATTTTGCAAGCAAAGGTGACGGCTTCGGGATCATCACCGTTGACGTGGAATATTGGCGCTTGCACGCCTTTGGCAACGTCGCTTGGATAGGGTGAAGAGCGCGCAAATTGCGGGCTGGTGGTAAAGCCGACCTGATTGTTAACAATGAAATGGATGCAACCGCCGGTGTTATAGCCACGGATGCCGGAAAAACCGAGGCACTCCCAGACAATGCCCTGTCCTGCAAAGGCCGCATCGCCGTGGAGCAAAACCGGCAGGACCTGTTCATGCTTGCCCAGATCGTCACGGATGGTTTGGATCGCGCGGACTTTGCCGAGGACGACGGGGTTCACTGCCTCCAGATGCGATGGATTAGGGGCCAGCGACATGTGCACTTTGATGCCGTCAAATTCGCGGTCGGTGCTGGTGCCGAGATGATATTTCACATCGCCCGAACCGCCGACATCTTCGGGGTTTGCGCTGCCGCCCGAAAATTCATGGAAGATGATCCGGTATGGCTTGGCCAGCACATTGGCGAGCACGTTCAACCGTCCGCGATGCGGCATGCCGTAAACGATTTCGCGGACGCCCAAAGCGCCGCCATATTTGATGATCGCTTCTAACGCCGGTATCATCGCTTCGCCGCCGTCCAGGCCGAAACGCTTTGTGCCGACATATTTGCGCGCGAGAAATTTTTCGTATTGCTCGGCCTCAATCACTTTGCCGAGAATGGCCTTTTTGCCCTCGGGTGAGAATGTGATCGCGGCGTCTTTGCCCTCCATCCGCTCTTGCAGGAACCGGCGTTCCTCGACATCGGCGATGTGCATATATTCCAGGCCAACAGTGCCGCAATAATTGGCGCGCAACGTGGCGACCAGCTCGCGGACCGACACCCAGTCATAGCCCAGTGTTCCACCGACATAGACCGACCGATCCAGATCCGCCTCGGTAAAACCGTGATAGGCTGGGTCGAGGTCGGCGGGGATTTCTTGTTTGGAAAGCCCTAAAGGATCAAGGTTGGCGGCCAGATGCCCGCGCACACGGTAAGTGCGCACCAGCATCATGGCGCGGATCGAATCGCCAGCGGCGGACACAGCATCGGCCTGCGCAATGGGTTTGCCTGCGGCCTTTGCAGCGGCTTTGATTTCGACCGCCATTGCCGTTGGATCAAGCGCACCAGTCAGATCGTCGCTTTCGCCAAAGCGATAATTTGGCCGTTGCCAGCTGGGGCCTTGTTCAGGCTCATTGGCGGTTTCGAACTCGTGACCTTCGTAACCCATTCTACTTCTCCAATTCCTCCCAGAAGCGGGAAGAACTACGGACTAAATTTCACCGTAGCCCTGAGCCTGTCGGAAGCTAAGCTGACCAGAGGTCAACGGCGCTTATCAGCCAAAAACCATGGCTTAAACCTTGGGACGTGCTTCGACAGGCTAAGCACTAACGGTATTATTACAACGCCGATTGGGCGACTAACCCTTCAGCACTTCAACCAATGTCCGCCCCAAATCGCTTGGCGAAGCCGACATACGGATGCCCGCAGCCTCCATCGCCGCGATCTTTGATTCCGCATCGCCTTTGCCGCCAGACACAATTGCGCCCGCATGGCCCATGCGGCGTCCCGGAGGAGCCGAGCGTCCCGCGATAAAGCCAGCCATCGGCTTTTTGCGGCCGCGTTTGGCTTCGTCGATCAGGAATTGCGCGGCTTGTTCTTCGGCATCGCCGCCGATTTCGCCGATCATGATCATCGATTGTGTTGCATCATCGGCCAAGAAGAGTTCCAGCACGTCGATAAAGTTGGTGCCGTTCACCGGATCGCCGCCAATGCCGACCGCTGTGGTCTGGCCAAGGCCTTCATTGGTGGTTTGGAACACCGCTTCATAGGTGAGCGTGCCCGAACGCGAGACCACGCCGACCGATCCTTTGGAAAAAATGCTGCCGGGCATGATGCCGATCTTGCATTCGCCGGGTGTGAGTACGCCGGGGCAGTTGGGGCCGATCAGACGGGATTTGCTGCCGACCAAGGCACGCTTTACGCGGACCATATCGAGCACCGGAATGCCCTCCGTAATGCAAACGATCAACGGCACTTGCGCGTCGATAGCCTCAAGGATCGAGTCCGCAGCGAACGGCGGCGGCACATAGACAACCGATGCATCCGCACCGGTCATCTGCACCGCTTCAGCCACGGTATCAAACACCGGCAGGCCGATATGCGTGGTCCCGCCTTTGCCCGGCGTAACCCCGCCAACCATCTGCGTGCCATAAGCCAGCCCCGCCTCGGTATGGAAAGTCCCGGTTTCG
>JANMGR010000215.1:0-4653 GCA_031374785.1 Sphingomonadales bacterium
AACGAGTTGGAAGACGCGATGTGGGTGACCAAAGACGAGGCCCGCGCCGCGTTTGCCGATGCGCCCGACAAGAAGTTTGGGTGTCCGCCGCCGTTCGCGATTGCGCATAGCTTACTGCGCCGCTGGGTCGATGAGGGCTGATATGCAGCCACTGCGCATCGACATCGTCTCTGATGTTGTCTGCCCGTGGTGCATCATCGGCTATAAACAGGTGGAGCGGGCACTGACTTTATTGGAGCAGCCGGTCGCCGCCGAATTCCATTGGCATCCGTTTGAGCTAAACCCCGATATGCCGCCAGAGGGCGAGGACGCCGCCGAGCATATTCAGCGCAAATATGGCCGGAGCGCAGAGCAAGGCAAAGCCGTGCGCAGCCAAATCCGCGATACCGCCGCGTCTTTGGGCTTTGCATTTGGCGAAGGCGGTGCGCGGCGGGTAGTGAATACGTTTGCGGCGCATAAATTGCTGACCAAAACGGGCGAGGTGCATGGCTGGCAAAAACAGACTGCGCTAAAGCTGGCGCTGTTTGCCGCGTATTTTCAGATGGGGTTGGATGTCAGCGACAGGGCTGTGCTGCTCGATATTGCTGAAAGCGTCGGGCTGGACCGCGAAGAAGTGCAACGCTGGCTCGCCGACGAAACATTGGCGGGCACAGTGCGCGGAGAATTAGCCTATTGGCGCGAAGAAAACATCTCCGGCGTTCCAGCAATCATCTTTGACGGCGCCTTCATGGTCCCTGGCGCACAAAGTGCTGAGGCCTTTGCGCGCGTGATTGAGAAGGTTTTGGCGAAGCGTTCAGGCTGAAATCAACCTAGCGCCAAGGCCGCCGCATTATTGATCATATGTAGAACTATCGTCACCCGCAACGATCCGGTCAGATGATAGATCACGCCAAAAATAGCGCCCATCAGCACCAAAGGCGGCATCGCGTACAAATCCATATGCATCGCGCCAAAGATCAAGGCCGAAAGCGCGATTGCCAACCAAGCGGGCATTTGTTTGGAAAAAGAATTCTGCAGCAACCCGCGGAACAGGATTTCCTCTAACAGCGGCGCAACCAACGCAATCGTTGCAAACAACAACGCACTGTTCAGCGGGGTATCGGGAATCGCTGCAAACAACCGGCGCAGTTCGGCCTGCACCTCGATATTGGGCACGATATATTCGCTGTAAGCCCAGTTAAAGGCAAGGCCTGCGCCGATCAGGACCACCGCCATCCCGACTGTATGCGCCACGGGCAGTTTGCTCCACCGATCAAGATGGACCGCCGCAAGCCGATCCCCTTTACGCAAATAAAGCCAAAGCAAGCCAAGCAGAAACAGCTCTGTAATAACCAGCGCCCATATCATGGGAACGGCAAAGGCGGTCAGATCGCGCATGACGTCCATAGGTTCGCGTGCGCCGCCATCCATAGCGATAGCGTAGATCAACGCCCCCACCCCGGCCAGAATTTGAAACACCATAAAAAGCGCAACCCAGCCGATACTGGGAAAGATATCCGGAAAGGGCTTTTCACGCGGAGTTTCCGGCAGTGACGGTCGTTCTAAAATCACAGTATCGTTCATATTTCCCCCAATGGCGCTAAAGCCTTAGCCATTCCCTAACACGCGTGCAATCACACCAGCCCCATGCCGATAAGCTTGCTCAACATTCTCGGCGGCATATGGTCGCGGGCGTTGGTTTCACCTGCCTCAAGATCGGGGGGTGCGTTAGCATCCTCTAAATACCGCCAGCCCTGATGCGCGCGTTTGGGCAGCGCTCGCACTGCAATCAATTCGGGGCGCAGACGTATCCATATCCGGCCTTCGCCGTTATCCATAAAGCCGAGCAACGGCGTGCGCGCGATCAGTGCGTGTTTGAGTATCCAGAACAGCGAGCCGCCGACCATCTCGGCATGGCGTTTGGGCAAATAGCGCGTTGTCAGCCGCACTTCGCCGCCCACGCCATTCGCCTCCAGCCGCTGCCGCAGATGCTCTGCACTTTCAGCGCCAAAGGCGATACGAGTCATGTTGAGTGGCATAAATATCGAACTTTAACCGTAGCCCTGAGCCTGTCGAAGGGCGCTTTACTGCTGGACGTGCATCGACAGACTCAGCACTAACGGTGCATTGGAGCGAGTTGTTTCACCCCACAAGACCGGAAAACACCGCAAGTCCAAGGAAGATCAGGAAACCCATCGAGTCGGTGATCATCGTGACGAAAATCGAGCTTGATACTGCCGGGTCCTGATCCAGTCGGTCGAGGAATATCGGGATGGCAACGCCCGAAAGCCCTGCGATAACAATATTGAACAAGATCGCCGAAGCAATGACGGCGCCGAGCTTGGGATTGCCGAACACGAATGAAGCCCCCAGCCCCGCGATCACCGCGACCGTCGCGCCGATCAACATCGCGACGCGCACTTCGCGCCAGATCGACCGCATCGTGTTCGATTGCGTCAACTGGTTGGTGGCAAGCGCGCGCACCGTCACCGCCAACGTCTGTGTCCCCGCATTGCCGCCAATCGAGGCAACAATCGGCATCAGTATCGCAAGCGCCACCATCGCCTCAATCGCTGCACCAAATTGCGCGATGATGAAGCTGGCGACCATCGCTGTGCCCAGATTGGCGATCAGCCAGCGGACACGCGCCTTGTAGCTGTCCGAGATCGGCTCGTTAATATCGCCTTCGCCTGCACCCGATAGCAGCAAGATATCCTCGCCCGATTCCTCTTGGATGATGTGCACGATATCATCGGCGGTAATCACCCCGACCAAACGCCCGGCATCGTCCACAACCGCTGCAGAGATCAAAGCGTATTTCTGAAAACGTAGCGCGACCTCTTCCTGATCCATATCGACGGGGATCAGCGTCTGGTTGCGCTTCATCACATCGGACAAAGAAATGTCGCGCGGTGTGCGCAAAATCCAGCTTAACCGGCAGGTGCCGATGGGCCGGTGTTGCGGATCTACGATGAAAATTTCCCAAAACTCCGTCGTCAGATCCGGGTTATCGCGCAGAAAATCGATCAGCTGACCGACGCTCATATGTTCGGGTGCCGCCACCAATTCGCGCTGCATGATCCGACCGGCGGTTTCGTCAGCATAAGAAAGCGCATCTTCAATCGCGGCGCGGTCTTCGGGGTCGAGTTCGGCCAGAACGGCTTGCTGCTCATCCTCCTCCAAATCCTCGATAAAGGCGACCGCATCATCGGTGTCCATTTGCCCGGCAAGATCAGCGACCATTGCGGCAGGCAGAACGTCGAGCAAATCTTCGCGCACCCAATCGTTGATTTCGGCGAGCACATCGCCGCTCATCAAATCACCCAGCGCCCGCGCCAAATCGCCGCGATTCCCACGCGGGGTCAGTTCAAACAGATCGGCAATATCGGCAGCGTGCAGCGGTTGGGCGAGCCGATACGCATCCTCGCTGCGGTTTTCGTAAACCGCATCGAGCACCGAACGGACGAAATCGGGCATCAGCCTGTCGTCTTCATCCAATGTCATGCGGGCTTCGAGTTCGGGGGCGATGGTATCGATGTCGCTGCTCATCGGTGTTCCCCTTGCGGCTAATTTTCTATTCGCCGCTTACCTAGGCGCTGGGCTGTAAAATGCAATTTGCTTTTTGGCATACTCTGCCTAAGGAAATTTCAAACCGAACTTTGAAAGGAATCTGAATCCATGGCCGAAACGCTGACTTTGCACCTGACAACCGGCGACGTTGTTATCAAGCTGCGCCCTGACCTTGCCCCCAATCATGTGGCGCGTATTGTCGAGCTGGCCGAGGAAGGCTTTTACGACAATGTCAAATTCCACCGCGTGATCGCGGGCTTCATGGCGCAGGGCGGATGCCCCGATGGCACCGGCATGGGCGGATCGAAAAAGCCTGACCTAGCACAAGAGTTTAACAGCGAACCGCATGTCCGAGGCGTCTGTTCAATGGCGCGTTCGTCCAGCCCGAATAGCGCAAACAGCCAGTTCTTTATCTGCTTTGACGACGCTAGCTTCCTCGATCGCCAATACACCGCGTGGGGCAATGTGATCGAAGGCATGGAAAACGTCGATGCGCTGCCAAAGGGCGAGCCGCCACGTGAGCCGGGCCGGATTACTTCGACTACGGTTGCGTAAAAAAACAGGCGCTCTCAATAAAACCGTTAGTGCTGAGCCTGTCGAAGCACGCCCACCAAGGTAGCGCTGCATCTGCTAGTCGCCCTTCGACAGGCTCAGGGCTACGGTTTTTGGGAGAACAATGAGAGAGCATATATGGCAATCCTTAGCGACAAATGGATACGCCAACAGGCGCAGGAAAACGGCATGATCGAACCATTCGTCGAGGCACAGCGCCGCGATGGATGCATCAGTTACGGCCTGTCATCCTATGGCTATGACGCCCGCGTCGCGCCGGAGTTTAAGATTTTCACCAATGTGAACAGCAGTGTCGTCGACCCGAAACAGTTCGATCCCGATAGCTTTGTTGACCGTGAAACTGATGTTTGCATCATCCCGCCCAACAGCTTTGCCCTTGCCCGAACGGTTGAGTATTTCCGCGTGCCGCGCGATGTGCTGGTGATCTGTTTGGGCAAATCGACCTATGCCCGTTGTGGCATCATCGTCAACGTCACTCCGCTGGAGCCGGGCTGGGAAGGCCATGTGACGCTGGAGTTTTCCAACACCACG
>JANMGR010000025.1:0-2867 GCA_031374785.1 Sphingomonadales bacterium
GCTTCATAAACCTTGGTACGGCCCACAACGTCATCGGACTTCACCGTCAGCATTTCTTGCAAGGTGTATGCAGCACCGTACGCTTGCAGCGCCCAGACCTCCATTTCACCAAAGCGCTGGCCACCGAACTGCGCTTTACCACCCAGCGGCTGCTGCGTGACCAGCGAATACGGCCCAATCGAACGGGCGTGGATCTTGTCATCGACCAAGTGATGCAGTTTCAGCATATAGATATAGCCAACCGTCACCTTACGGTCGAACTTGTCGCCGGTGCGGCCATCATACAGATCGCTCTGCCCCGATGTATCCAGACCCGCCTTGTTCAGCATATAGGAAACGTCGGCCTCACGCGCACCATCAAACACTGGTGTGCCCATCGGAACACCAAAGGTCAGATGCTCGGCCAGATCGATAATGGCTTCGTCCGAACGACTGGCGATTTCTTTGGCGTAATTATCGCCATAGATGTCAGCCAAACGATCACGGATTGCCGCAGGCGGCGCTCCGGCAGACGGGTTCGGATTGGCAGCCCGCCATTCCTCAAGCCCAGCCTCGATCTGTTTACCCAGACCGCGCGCCGCCCAGCCCAGATGCGTTTCGAAAATCTGCCCGACGTTCATACGCGAAGGCACACCAAGCGGATTGAGCACGATATCAACGGGCGTACCATCGGCCAAGAACGGCATGTCTTCTTGCGGCAATATCCGCGAGATAACACCCTTGTTCCCGTGACGTCCGGCCATTTTATCGCCCGGCTGCAGCTTGCGCTTCACCGCGACAAAAACTTTGACCATCTTCAGCACGCCCGGCGACAGTTCGTCACCACGTTCCAGCTTTTCACGGCGGTCATCGAATTTCTCGACGATCAGTTTGACGGCATCGTCATATTGCGTTTTGACAGCTTCCAGATCGCTCTGAGCCTTGTCATCCGCAACCGCGATTTTCCACCATTCAAAGCGCTCAACTTCGGCCAGATTAGCCTCATTGATTGTATCGCCCTTTTTCATCGGCTTTGGAGCAGCTGCTGCAACTTGTCCGATCAGCATATCTTTCAGGCGGTTATACGTCGCACGATTAAGGATCGAGCGTTCGTCTTCACGATCCTTTGCAAGCCGTTCGATTTCTTCACGCTCAATCGCCATTGCACGTTCGTCTTTGTCGATACCGTGGCGGTTAAACACGCGCACTTCGACGACCGTTCCGGCAACGCCCGGTGGCAGTTTGAGCGAAGTATCGCGCACGTCACTGGCTTTCTCACCAAAGATCGCGCGGAGGAGCTTTTCCTCCGGCGTCATCGGGCTTTCACCCTTTGGCGTGATCTTGCCGACAAGAATATCACCCGGATGCACTTCGGCACCGATGTAAACAATCCCGGCTTCGTCGAGGCTGCGCAGTGCTTCCTCACCGACATTCGGGATGTCACGCGTGATATCTTCAGGGCCAAGCTTTGTATCGCGGGCCATGACTTCAAACTCATCGATGTGGATCGACGTGAATACGTCGTCCTTCACAATGCGTTCCGAAATCAGGATCGAATCTTCGTAGTTATACCCGTTCCAAGGCATAAACGCGACGAGGCTGTTTTTGCCCAGCGCCAATTCGCCCAGCTCAGTTGAGGGACCGTCAGCGATGATGTCGCCTGCCTCAATCACGTCACCAACCTGAACTAGTGGTTTTTGGTTGATGCAGGTGTTCTGGTTAGAACGCTGGAATTTCTGTAGCGTGTAGATATCAACGCCCGATTGGCCGGGCTGAACTTCGCCGGTTACGCGGATCACGATACGTGCGGCGTCAACCTGATCTACGATGCCGGGGCGGCGTGCGCCGATAGCGGCACCCGAATCGCGGGCAACGGTTTCTTCCATGCCGGTGCCAACCAATGGCGCCTCTGCACGCAACAAAGGCACAGCCTGACGTTGCATGTTTGAGCCCATCAGTGCGCGGTTAGCGTCATCGTTTTCCAGGAACGGGATGAGCGAAGCCGCAACCGAAACCAGCTGTTTCGGCGACACGTCCATTAACGTGATCTGTTCTTTTGGCGCCATCAGGAATTCCCCTGCCTGACGCGACGAGATCAGTTCTTCGACCAGCATGCCATTGGCATCGGTTTCAGCGTTCGCCTGAGCCACTGTGTGCTTTTGCTCTTCCATCGCCGACAGATAGACAACGTCAGTGGTGACTTTGCTGTCCTTGACCAGACGATACGGCGTTTCGATAAAGCCATATTTGTTCACGCGGCTAAACGAGGCCAGCGAGTTGATCAGACCGATGTTCGGGCCTTCTGGCGTTTCAATCGGGCAGATACGGCCATAATGCGTCGGGTGAACGTCGCGGACTTCAAAGCCTGCACGCTCGCGCGTCAGACCACCAGGTCCGAGCGCCGAAACGCGGCGCTTGTGCGTGACTTCCGAAAGCGGATTGGTCTGATCCATGAACTGCGACAATTGGCTTGAGCCAAAGAATTCACGCACCGCAGCAACCGCTGGTTTGGCGTTAATCAGGTCGTTTGGCATCACAGTCGATACATCGACCGACGACATACGTTCTTTAACAGCGCGCTCCATGCGGAGCAGGCCGACGCGATACTGGTTTTCCAGCAGCTCGCCAACCGAACGGACGCGGCGGTTACCAAGGTTATCGATATCGTCGATTTCGCCCTTGCCGTCTTTCAGGTTTACCAGTTCTTTGACAACCGCGAGGATATCCTCGTTGCGCAAAGTCGTGTGATCGTCGGGCGCATCCAGCTGCAAACGCATGTTCAGCTTTACGCGGCCAACCGCCGACAGGTCGTAACGGTCAGGGTCAAAGAACAAGCCCGCAAACAATGCCTCTGCGGTTTCGCGCGTTGGTGGCTCGCCGGGACGCAT
>JANMGR010000037.1:0-9739 GCA_031374785.1 Sphingomonadales bacterium
CGACCTAAAACTCTTTAACAGCCTAACCCGCGAGCTTGTGCCATTCGTCCCCGTCCATCCCGGAGAGGCGCGTGTCTATAGTTGCGGCCCCACGGTCTATAACTACCAGCATATCGGCAACATGCGCGCCTATGTCTTTGCCGATACGCTGGGTCGCGTGCTGAGCTACAAAGGCTATAAGCTGACCCATGTCATCAACATCACCGATGTCGGCCATCTGACCAGCGATGCCGATGCAGGTGAGGACAAGATGGAGAAAATGGCGGCGGCGCAGGGCAAGACCGCTTGGGATATTGCGGCTTTCTATCAGGCCGATTTCGAGGCTGATCTGGCGCGGTTGAACATCCGCAAACCAGCGCACCCAAAGGCGACCGAATATGTCGATGCGATGATCGAGTGGGGCGTGTCGATCGCCGACAAACATTGCTATGAGCTTGATAGCGGCCTGTATTTCGATGTTTCGACTGTCCCCGAATATGGCCGTTTGGCACGTGCCGTTACCGAGGATGGTGAAGGCCGGATCGAGGACGTCGACGGTAAGCGCAACAAGGCGGACTTTGCCATTTGGCGTAAGACGCCTACGGGCGAAACGCGCCAAATGGAATGGGATTCGCCTTGGGGGCGCGGTGCTCCCGGCTGGCATCTGGAATGCTCGGTCATGTCAAAGGCGCTGCTCGGCATGCCGTTTGACATCCACACCGGCGGCATCGACCACCGCGAGATCCACCACCCCAACGAGATCGCGCAAAACCAAGCGCACGAAAGCTGTGCCGATACCGGCGCGCGTATCTGGATGCACAATAATTTCTTGGTAGAACGCAGCGGCAAGATGAGCAAATCGTCAGGCGAATTTCTGCGTCTACAACTGCTGATCGACAAAGGCTTCCACCCTCTCGCCTATCGCCTGATGTGCCTGCAAGCACATTACCGCAGCGAGCTGGAGTTTAGCTGGGAGGGATTGCAGGCGGCGTTCGTGCGGTTGAAGCGGATGGTGATGGGGGTTGAGGCTTATCGCACAGCACCAAGCGCCGCGGTCGTTGATCCCAAACTTATTCACAATTTGGAAGAGTTCGAAAAAGCAATCAGCGACGACCTCAATACCCCGCAAGCCTTAACGGTGATTGAAACCGTGGCGGGGCTGAAAGCATTTAGCGTCGATAGCAAACGCGCTTTGCTGGAAAAAATGATTCCAGTTCTCGGCCTGGATTTGTTTTTATTAACCCGCCAAGACCTCCGAATCCGTCCCAAAGCCGCCGTCATTACCGAAGCCGAAATCGAAACCGCCCTCGCTGCGCGCAAAGAAGCGCGGGCGCAAAAAGATTTCGCCACATCCGACCGCATCCGCGACGACCTGATCGCCAAGGGTGTCGAAGTGATGGACGGCGATCCGCTGGGTTGGGATTGGAAGTTGGATGTTTGAAAATCCACCCACAGCTTGCTGGGGGAGGACGGTGCACAACGTGCACCCGGAGGGGAACGAATCCTTGCTACCCCTCCGTCATCTGCCTTCGCAAGGGCTACGGCAGATGCCACCTCCCCGAGACAAGCTCGGGGAGGAATTTAGGAAGTGATATGACCAAAACTAAACTTGTGATGGCAGGCCTTGTCCGCCCCCTAATCGAACCCCGCCTGCCCGAATGGGTCGAGCCGCATTGGTATATGTCAAAAGACGAAGGCCTCGCGCTTGCTCCGCAGGCCGAAATCGGCTGGTTCGATATGTATGATAAGGCCGATATGGCCGCGATCATTGGTGCCGCGACCCAAATGAAATGGCTCAACAGCATCTATGCTGGTGTCGATGGAATGCCGTTGGCGCAGCTGAAGGCGCAAGGCTGCGTGGTCACTAACGGCGCGGGGATCAACGCGATTACGATTGCCGAATATGTCGTGATGGGGATGCTCACCGTCGCCAAGGGTTA
Organism: Sphingomonadales bacterium; assembly: GCA_031374785.1. Taxonomy (GTDB): domain Bacteria; phylum Pseudomonadota; class Alphaproteobacteria; order Sphingomonadales; family Sphingomonadaceae; genus Sphingorhabdus_B. The sequence continues at coordinate 1,920 of JANMGR010000037.1, forward strand.
CCGCGAAGTTGTCCGCGCTGCTGAACGGCGGGAGTGGTTGCAGGATTCGCCCGGCAAGGTTGAACTGTTCGGGTCGAAAGCCCTAATCCTTGGTTATGGCGCGATCGGATCGTTGATCGAAGAACGGTTGAAGGCCTTTGCCGTCGATGTAACCGTCGTTCGCCGCACCCCTGCCCCCGGCGTGCTGACGCCCGACCAATGGCGCGCAAAGCTTGGCGAATTTGACTGGGTGATCCTCGCCGTCCCCGCTACCGCAGAGACCGACGGCATGATCGGCGCAGATGAATTGAGCGCGATGAAGCCGAGCGCCGTCCTTATCAACATCGCGCGCGGATCGGTTGTCGATCAGGATGCGTTAGTGGCCGCGCTCCAACAAAAACACATTGCCGCCGCGTTCCTTGATGTGACTACGCCAGAGCCTTTGCCCGCCGAGCATCCATTGTGGTCGTTGGATAATGCGCACATCACGATGCACCTGTCTGGCCGCGCGCAAGACAAGATGTTTGTCCGTTCGGCGGAGCGTTTTTTTGAAAATTTGGAGCGGTATCGCAACGGCGAGCTATTGACGCCGCTGGTGAATTTAGAGCTTGGTTATTGACTGAACCGTTTGTGCTGAGCTTGTCGAAGCACGCCTTAGAGGATAGCGCTGTTCTGAGGGACATGCTTCGACAGGCTCAGCACTAACGGTATTGGAGGAGAAGTGTTTTGAGCCATAACCCCGCCGAAATTTGGCATACCGTTGCCCTATCCCGCGATATCGAGGCCATTAGTGCAATCCTTCATGACGATTGCGTCTTTGAAAGTCCCGTAGTCCACACCCCGCAAAAGGGCAAAGCGATTACCGCCAAATATCTGGCCGCAGCTGGCTTTACATTGGGCAATGACAGCTTTCGCTATGTCGGCGAATGGCACCGCTCGAACAGTTCGATCCTTGAATTCACCGCAGAGATTGACGGCATCGCAATCAACGGCATCGACATGATTTCGTGCGATGACGACGGCCTGATTACCCATTTCAAAGTCATGGTCCGGCCATTAAAAGCCGTCAACACGCTCCACCAGAAAATGGGTGAAGTGCTGGCCAAGTTCGGATGAAGCTCAATCATTTCGACATTGAAACTTTCCTGCGCGACTATTGGCAGCAAAAGCCGCTGTTGATCCGCAATGCTTTTGCTGACTGGACCAACCCGCTGGAGCCAGACGAGCTCGCCGGATTGGCGTGTGAGCCAGAGGTTGAATCGCGGCTAATCATCGGTGCGCAGGGCAGCTGGGCTGTCGAACACGGCCCGCTGGCCGAGGCGCGCTTTGCTGGGCTTGGGCAAGAACCATCGACATTGTTGGTGCAGGCGGTGGACCATCATGTGCCAGAGGTTGCGGCGTTGCTGACGCCGTTTCGCTTCATCCCCAATTGGCGGATCGACGATGTCATGGTCAGCTATGCGACCGATGGCGGCGGTGTGGGACCGCATTTTGACCAATATGATGTATTCCTAATCCAAGGCCACGGACAACGGCGTTGGCGGGTGGGTCAGCACTGTGACGACACCAGCGCGCTGTTGCCGCATGACGAATTACGACTGCTCGCGGATTTTCAGGCGACCGACGAGTGGCTGCTAGAGCCAGGCGATATCCTCTATGTCCCCCCGCGTATCGCGCATGATGGCGTTGCCGTTGGCGATGATTGCATGACCTATTCCATCGGATTTCGCGCACCGTCGCGGCACGAACTGATCACCAGCTTTGCCGATGATCTGGTTGCCGAGATGGAGGATGATGATCGGTACGCCGACCCGGGTTTACAGCCGCAAGCCAACCCCGGCGAGATTTCGGCAGAGGCGCTGGCGGCGTTGCACGAGATGGTCACCGAGAAACTCGCCGACCGCAACGCCTTTGCCCGCTGGTTCGGCGAATACACCAGCGCGCCGAAATATCCCGAGGTTGACTGGAACCCCGAGGAACCCGCCGACTCCGGTAAGCTGCAAGTATGGATCGCAAACGGCGAACCCCTAACACGCAACCCCGCCAGCCGCTTTTCCTTTGTGCGGGCAGAGGGCGGCGCGGTGCTGATGTTCGTGGACGGCGAATGTTTTGAAACAGTCGGCGACGCCGCAGCTTTTGCCGAAATGCTATGCGCGCAGGATGGCATGGTTGTCGATCCAAGCCTTACGCAATCCGAGGCAGCGATGGCCTTGCTAGTGCGGCTCTACAACCAAGGCAGCATCGCGTTCGACCAAGAAGAATGACATGCGCACCCGGCTAACCATCTGCATCAAGAAAGCGCGCTATGCGACAAAAGCCGACGCGCTGGAAACTGCCCAGCGCGCCGATTTTGCGCTACACCCCTATCGCTGCGACCGGTGCCAACGGTTCCACCTCACCAGTCGGACCAAGGGGCGACGAGTGGTCGGGCCGGTTGCCTAGACCACCACCTGAGCGCCAAGAGCCACAATGCGGTTCGACGGTATCTTGAAAAACTCCGCCGGATTATACGCGTTGCGTTGCAAGAAGATCAAAATCATGTCCTGCCAGAACGGTAGCCCTTCATCCTTTGAAGCCGCCAGCACATTGCGTCCGACGAAATAGCTAGTCGTCATCGGCTGCAACGGCTTTTCTAATTTTGGCAATGCGAGTGCCAAATCATACGGCACATCGGGCGTGTCCATAAAGCCATAGCGCAAAATGACTCGGGCAAAGTTGTTATCAACAGGCACATATTCCGCCCGCTCTTCCTCTGCCACATGCGGCACACCAGCGGTCCGCACGGTCAGCACGATGTTGCGCTCATGCAAAACTCGGTTGTGCTTTAAATTGTGCAGAATTGTGCCGGGAACGCCATCCTGATTGGCCGTCAGATAGATCGCCGTCCCGTCAACGCGTGCAGGTGGGCGCTTGGCTAGCGATTTGCCAAGCTCGGCCAGAGTCATCGATTCCTCGTTTTCCTTATGATCGATGATTTTTTTGCCGCGTACCCATATCCAGATAATCAAACAGATCATCGCACCAACGCCCAAAGGAGCCCAGCCGCCGTCAGCGACGCGCAATATGTTCGCCCCAAAGAAAATCATGTCTATGGCAAGGAACGGCACGATTACGGCCAGCGACTTGGCAAGGCTCCATTTCCAAAGCTTATGCACCACGACAAACGCCAGACAAGTAGTCACTACCATCGTGCCAGTAACCGCGATGCCATAAGCCGACGCCATTGCGGAGGAACTACGGAACTGCACGACCAATACCCAGACGCCAAACAACAGCATCCAGTTGATCGCTGGAATGTAGATTTGCCCCGCGTTGCCCGGTGAAGTCTGAACGATTTTCATGCGCGGAAGCAGCCCCAGTTGAATAGCCTGCTGCGTCAGCGAATAGGCACCCGTGATAACGGCTTGGCTGGCAATGATCGTGGCAAGGCCTGCGAGAATAATCAGCGGAACGCGCAAAAATTCTGGCGACATCAGGAAGAACCAGTCTTTGGTCTCCAACGGAACACCTGCAGCTTGCGCGTGTTCGAACGCAGCCATCGCGAACGCACCTTGGCCGAAATAGTTGAGGCTAAGCGCGGGGAATACCAGCAAGAACCAGCCGAGACGGATCGGAAAGGGCCCGAAATGACCCATGTCAGCGGTCAGTGCCTCGGCCCCTGTTACCGTCAGGAACACCGAACCCAATACGATCAAGCCAATCATGCCATTGCTGGTCAGAAACGATACCGCGTGATGCGGCGACAATGCGCCCAGTATACCGGGATAATCGGATATGTGCATGAGGCCCAGGCCGCCGATGGCGAGGAACCAGACAACGCAGATCGGGCCAAATAGTTTTGACACAAGCGCTGTGCCGCGCGACTGGATTGCAAACAACGCGAGCATAATGACCAGCGTGATGTTAATAATCGTCTGCTGCGAAATACTATCGCCGACACCGGGGATCGTTTTGGTCCCCTCAACTGCGGACAATACCGACAGCGCAGGCGTGATAATGGCATCGCCGTAAAATAGCGCAGCGCCTATCGCGCCAAGGACGAGTATTGCGCCTTTGCGCCCACCGACACCGCGACCGGCCAGCGCTAACAAAGCGAGCACCCCGCCCTCACCGTCATTATCGGCGCGCATCAGGAAAATTACATATTTGATCGTGACCACTAGGATAAGCGACCAGAGTGCGAGACTTAGCACGCCAAATATCGCAGCCTCTTGGATGCCACCCGATGGCGCGCTGTGATGCAGCGCCTCCCGAAAGGCGTAAAGCGGACTGGTCCCGATATCGCCAAAGACAACGCCGATAGCACCGATTGTTAGCGCGGCTAGAGAATGTTTATGGATGGACTGGGAATCAACTGAACCCGAATGCGTAGTTGGCATGACCGGAAACCTCTGTTGTGGGGTAGCGGCAATTACGCTTCTTATTTTGCAATGCAATAGAAATCGGGAAGGATAATTTATCGATTATATTCAGTTATATATTCTTAAATATATGTCAATTTTCGCGATTGAGAATACGCAAATTTCGCACTCGCACACACAAACGACTCAGGATGTATCGATTGCACGGTGCGATCCAAGCCCCAATCCCTCAACATTCCAATCCCCCACCGACCAGCGCACAAGCCGCAAAGTCGGGAACCCCACCGCAGCGGTCATCCGGCGCACTTGGCGGTTGCGGCCTTCGCGGATAGTGAGTTTCAACCAGCTAACGGGAATGCTTAACCGAACGCGGATGGGCGGGTCGCGGGGCCAGAGCCCGGGGTCATCGATGGCTTCGGCCTCGGCGGGTAAGGTCAGTCCGTCTTTTAGCATTACGCCTTTGCGTAAAGCCAACAGAGCCTCGTTAGACACAGTGCCCTCAACCTGCACCAGATAGGTTTTGGGCATCTTAAACTTCGGGTCGGCAATCCGCGCTTGCAACCGGCCATCGTCGGTCAGCAGCATTAACCCTTCGCTATCCATATCCAGCCGCCCTGCCGGATAGACACCGGGGATGTCGATATAATCCGACAGCGTCGGGCGTGTTGATCCAGCAGTTCCGCTATCAGTGAATTGCGGCAGCACGCCGAACGGCTTATTGAACAGGATCAGGCGCGACATCGACCGGTTATCGGCGGGATTTAATTTTGTCGTCCGTGGGCCAGAATTTTAGCTCCCCTGCCCGCGTCTCCGGAATGAACTCGACCGGTTTCTTGGCCAAAGTGAACGCTGCGAACACGCCAGCAATCGCTCCAAACAAATGCGATTCAAACGAGATATGGCCCTGCGTTGGCAATACGCCGAACACCATGCCGCCGTAAAAGAACACCACGGCAAGCGCGATGGCGATGTTGCGTGGGCTGCGGTCGAACCACGCCAACGCAATGACGAGGCTCCAAAGCCCGAAAATCCAGCCGCTTGCACCGATATGGTCGCCACTGCGCGCAAACAGCCAAACAAGGGCACCACCTAAGCCGATGATTACCGCGCTCGCCTTTACAAAGTAACGTAAGCCCTGAAGCAGCACGAGCGAGCCGAGCACCACGAATGCCGCAAGGTTGCTTCCCAAATGCGCCACATCGGAATGAATAAACGGTGCGGTCGCAATCGTGTAAGCGCCGCCGATCTGACGCGGCTCGATGCCGAAGTTAGAGAGATATCCGCCCGTGAACAGGTTGACAACATGCACTGCAATCATTGTTGCAACAACGCCTGCAATTGCTTTCCATTGCTTGATCATTGTCATGCGTTATCCCCCCCAGAATCTTTGACCTTATCATAGCCAAATTTCCACTCAACTCCGTTTGCCCTGAGTGCTGCTGAAGCCAACGGCTGAAGCAGTGTATCAAAGGGCTGCAGTACTTCGATACGGCACTTCGCATTTGCTCAGCACCTACTCAGCACAAACGGGGGAGTGAATACCTAAATCTTCAGTGGCTATCTTAACAACGCCCAGCCCAAATAGCAAAAGGGCCAGTGCGTTTCCACACCGGCCCCATTTGTTTCAGCCTGAGCCGAGCGTTTGGATTTAGAAATCCATACCGCCCATACCGCCCATGCCGCCCATGCCGCCGGGCATACCGCCAGCGCCGCCAGCCTTGTCTTCTGGCGCATCAGAGATAGCCGCTTCTGTTGTGATCAACAGACCAGCAACCGATGCTGCATCTTGCAATGCAGTGCGCACAACCTTGGTCGGGTCGATAACGCCCGAGGTCACGAGGTTTTCATACACATCAGTCGATGCGTTAAAGCCCATCGTTTCGTCGTTTTCGCGCAGCAAATTGCCCGAGACAACCGCACCGTCAAAGCCGGCATTCGCCGCGATCTGACGCAATGGTGTGACAATCGCCTTGCGGATGATGTCGATACCGCGTGTCTGATCGTCATTGACGCCCTTCATGCCTTCCAAAGACTTGGTTGCATAAAGCAGCGCGGTACCGCCGCCGGGGACGATGCCTTCTTCGACAGCTGCGCGGGTTGCGTGCAGCGCATCGTCGACGCGGTCCTTGCGTTCTTTCACTTCAACTTCGGTCGAGCCGCCGACCTTGATCACAGCAACACCGCCAGCGAGTTTCGCCAGACGTTCTTGCAGCTTTTCTTTGTCGTAATCGGATGTTGTGTTTTCGATCTGCGAACGGATCGCCTCGACGCGGCCCTTGATCGCATCGGACTCGCCAGCACCATCGACGATGATGGTGTTGTCCTTGTCAATCGAAACGCGCTTGGCTTGGCCGAGCATGCCCAGAGTGACGGTTTCAAGCTTGATACCGAGGTCTTCCGAAATCATTTCACCCTTGGTGAGAATCGCGATATCTTCGAGCATCGCTTTACGGCGATCACCAAAGCCAGGCGCTTTAACAGCAGCAATCTTCAGGCCGCCGCGCAGCTTGTTGACAACCAACGTCGCAAGCGCTTCGCCTTCGACGTCTTCGGCGATGATCAGCAAAGGACGACCCGATTGCACAACTGCTTCCAAAATTGGCAGCATGGCTTGCAGATTGCCAAGCTTCTTTTCGTGGATCAGGATGTATGGGTTATCCAACTCGACCGACATTTTTTCGGTGTTGGTGATGAAGTATGGCGACAAATAACCACGGTCAAACTGCATGCCTTCAACGACTTCGAGCTCGCTTTCGCGGCCCTTGGCTTCTTCGACAGTGATCACGCCTTCTTTGCCGACTTTTTCCATCGCCTTGGCAATCATCTCACCGATTTCGGCTTCGCCATTGGCAGAGATTGTGCCGACCTGTGCGATTTCCGATGAACCAGCAACAGGCTTTGACCGTTTTGCGAGATCATCGACAACAGCAGTAACTGCCAAGTCAATGCCACGCTTCAGGTCCATCGGGTTCATGCCCGCTGCAACCGACTTCATGCCTTCGCGAACGATGGCTTGAGCAAGAACAGTCGCAGTGGTGGTGCCGTCGCCGGCGATGTCATTGGTTTTCGAAGCAACTTCGCGGACCATCTGCGCGCCCATGTTTTCGAACTTATCTTTCAGTTCGATTTCCTTGGCGACGGTAACGCCATCCTTGGTGATGCGCGGTGCGCCAAAGCTTTTGTCGATGACAACATTACGACCCTTGGGGCCCAAAGTTACCTTCACCGCGTCGGCGAGGATATCGACGCCGCGCAAAATGCGCTCACGCGCATCGCGGCCAAATTTCACGTCTTTTGCAGCCATGATGTATTTCCTTTTAAGTGTGTTGAGGCTTTTAAAGTACCGGAGGGCTGAGCTTGTCGAAGCCCGTTTCTACGCCTTGAGCCGCCCTTCGACAGGCTCAGGGCTTCGGTATTTATTCAGCCAACGATGCCGAGAATGTCCGATTCTTTCATGATCAACAGGTCTTCACCGTCAAC
>JANMGR010000043.1:0-3147 GCA_031374785.1 Sphingomonadales bacterium
GCTGGTCCGCGTCCCGTTTGACCTCGACCATCCTTACTGGGTTGATGATGCCAATTTCGACCTTGAATATCACGTCCGCCATGTCGCGTTGCCAAAGCCCGGCGATTGGCGACAATTGTGTATTCAGGTCGCTCGCCTGCATGCACGCGGCATGGACATGAATAAGCCGTTGTGGGAGTTTAACATCGTCGAAGGGCTGGATAACATCCCCGGCCTGCCTCCGGGCTGCTTTGCACTTGTTGCCAAGGTCCACCACGCTGCCATCGACGGCATGTCCGGCGTTGAGTTGTCCGCCGCTGTCCACGACATCGAGCCTAAGCCCGTCGAGCGCGCGCCTAAGTCCGGTTGGAAGGGCGAGAACGAGCCTGCCGTTACCGAAATGCTGATGCGCACTTGGATGAATTCGATCACTCAGCCGGTGCGCTTTGCCAAAACACTGGCACAGACGGTGCCGGGCGCGGCGCGACTAATCCGCGAAGTCGCGGGCGGCGATGTGTCGCTAAAAGGCGCAAAGATGGCGCCGCAGACTTTGTTCAACGGCAAAGTCAGCTCGCATCGCGTGTGGGATAGTGCCGTGCTGCCGCTCGACGGCGTGCGCGCAATTAAGGACCGGATTGCGGGAGCCACCGTCAACGATGTCATCCTGACAATCATCGGCGGCGGATTGCGCAAATATCTGATTAGCCGCGATAACCTGCCCAAAGAAAGTATGACCGCGATGGCGCCGATTTCGGTGCGCGCCGATGGCGAGAAAGAGGCGATGGGCAATCTGGTGTCCGCAATGCTGGTGCAGCTGGGCACGCATGTCGAAGACCCGATGGAGCGGCTGGCGTTTGTGCGCAAAGAAGCGATGAACAGCAAAGCCATGACCAACGCGGTCGGCGCGCGGACGTTGACCGATTACAGCCAGTTCATCCCGTCGGGCCTGGCTGGCCTTGCCGCGCGCCTATATACGCGGGTTGGTGCAGCCAACCTGCATTCGCCGGTGTTCAATTGCGTCGCCACCAACGTCCCCGGTCCGCGTGTGCCGCTGTATTTTGCCGGTGCAAAAATGGTGCGAATGATGGGGACTGGACCAGTGTTTGACGGCATGGGGCTGATTAACGCGATCTATAGCTATGGCGCTGATATCGCGATTTCCTTTACCAGTGACCGGGCGATGATGCCCGATCCAGCGAATTACGCCCAAGCATTGCGCGATTCGTTTGAGGAATTGTTGGCGGCTGGGGATAAGGTGGCTGTGAAGGCGAAAGCCGAGGTTGTGGCGAAAGCTAAATCTGCACCTAAGGCAAAGGCGGCTGCGGTGAAGGAGGTACCGGTTAAAGCTTTGGTGAAAGCGGCTCCAGCGGCGAAAAAGGCGGCTGCAAAGGCCGATCAAAAAGCTACCAAACCGAAATCTGCACCGAAAGTGGCTTCGAAAAAAGCACCAGCCAAAAAGACAACCGCTAAAAATAACCGTTAGCGCTGAGCCTGTCGAAGTGCGTCCAACAGCTGTAGTGCTATGCTTTGAGCCGTGGTTGGGCTTCGTCCGCCTTCGGCACCGACAAGCTCAGCACTAACGGTTATTTGGGATTGGCTCGAGCTTAAGCCAATCAATGCCCCGACGACGGGTACACAAACGATTTCAACCCCGACCGCTCAAACGGTTTCCACTCACCCTCTGGTAATGCCAGCCGGTCAGCGACCGCCCACAGCACAGTCGGGTTCACGCCCAACCCGCAATGGCTGCCATTGACTTCGATGTTGTCAGTCTGCGGTGCCTTCGCCTCGCGGCTTGTCTGCCACGCCACAACGCCGTCCTGCCGTGAAAAGATCGCGGTCGATGGAACCGGCGGCACCTCATGGCTTTCGGCCATTTGCGCTTTGACTTCAGGATCATCGATTTTCTGGCCGGTCATCCATTGATACGCGCGCCATGCGTTTGTCGATTTCGGGCTGCCGCTGATTGGCGAACCTAGCGAAATCACCTGACGAACTAAATCGGAGCGGCGGCGCGACAATTGCCTTGCCAGCGTTCCGCCCAAGGACCAGCCAACAAGGCTGACTTTCCGGCCGGTCGCTGCATGGATTTCATCAAGACGTGCGATCAAAAGCTCGCCCTTGTCGCCAATCGCTTTCGGCCCCAGATTGCGGCCCAAATCCCAATGGTGGACGTCATAGCCTAGCTTACGCAAATAGCGTGCCAAGGGCTTCATCGAATTTTCGGTCGCCATAAATCCAGGCAACAACATCACCGGATGGCCATCACCTTTGGGTGCTTGCAGCAAAAACGGGCTGGCTAACGGGATCGAGCTGAATTCTGCAATCGCGCGGGGCAATTCGGTTAAAATCAGGAACAGCGAAGGACGCGATACCGGCTCGATAGCGATGGTTGCCAAAATTTAATCTCCTGCGAACTTCACACGCCGGTCAGGCGCCAATTATTGAGAAGCTTAAGGAGCGGCGGGAATCCGTCAATGCTAAACTTTTGTGACTCCGTACGAAATTGCATCAAGACCTTGTTTGTAATCGGAATAAACCGGAGCCCAATTAAGCAACCTTTTGGCCTTGCCGATCGATATGCGACGGTTTTCGCCATAAAAGCCTCGCGCCATCGGCGAAAGCTTTGCTTCATCCAGCGACTGCATTGGCGGCAGCGGAGCACCCAAAAGCGCGCAGGCATATTCAATCACAGCGTTTTGGCTGCACGGAAAATCGTCGGCCAAATTATAGCATCCGCGTGGCCCGTTTATTCCTGCAATGACGCCCGAGACGATATCATCGACATGCACGCGGCTGAACACTTGGTCACGCAAAGCTACACGGTGCGCTCTGCCGGATTGCACGCGGTCCAACGCCGACCGACCCGGGCCATAAATGCCGGGCAAGCGGAACACGGAACCCAGCCGCTGCCACTCGCGATCTGCATCGGCACGAGCAGTGCGTCTGCCACCACCGATGGCTGCGCTTTCATCGACCCATGCGCCTTGTGTGTCACCATAAACGCCGGTGGCCGAGAGATAGCCGATCCACTGTGCGGTGCACGTTTGGATATCCGCACCATATTGCTCAAGCACCTCATCGCCGCCTTCGCCTTTGGGCGGGACGCTGGAGAGGATATGCGTGGCTTGTTCCAACGCGGTCAACACAGCTGCCCGGTCGTCAAAG
>JANMGR010000148.1:0-23741 GCA_031374785.1 Sphingomonadales bacterium
CCCGAATTGGTGCGCGTATCCGACATAAAGACCAGCCCCTGTTCGAGCTTCATGCCCACACAATATGTCATTTTTGCCTTGTCCCCCGAACCAAGATCTTGCCCTTATTTCGTCCGCTTACTGTTCGACCGCAAGGCTGACAACCATGCTTTGATCGCCACCACCATAGGACATGCCAGATATCGGTGCGGCTTCGGCATAGTCAGCGCCGGTTGCAACGCGCACATAATGCGGATCGGGGCTGATGCCGTTTGATACGTCAAAGCCAATCCAGCCCAGCCCGTCGACATGCGCCTCTGCCCAGGCGTGACCTGCGTCTTGTTCGATGCGGTCAGTCATCATCAAATATCCACTGACATAGCGCGCGGGGATACCAAGGATGCGAGCGGCGGTGATAAAGATATGCGCATGGTCCTGACACACGCCATGTCCCGCCGCCAACGCCGCATCGGCGGTTGTTTTGGAATCGGTATAGCCAATGTCGTACTGGACGGTTGCCAATACTTTGGCGGATAATGTGTGCAGCATTTCCAACGGATTGCTGCGGTCAGCCTCCAGCGATTTGGCGAATGCCTGTAACTCGCGCGTCGGTTCGGTTAACGGGGTTGAGCGTAGGAAATACCATAACGGCACATGCCCGCCGTGCCGGCCGATGATGCCGTGATTGTCGCTGGTTTCAACTTCACCGTCGCTGGTGATGCTAATTTCCTGCGCACCTTCGTTGATGCGAACGAGCAAAATGTGGTTGTTGTGATAATCGGTATAATCGGCCTCGACCTGACCGCCCTCGATCACCGTGTCCCAGTGCAGGATTTTCTGAGAGGCATTTTCCTTGGGGATCAGCCGCAAACGTTGCAGTCCATAAGGAACCGGATGTTCAAACCGGTACTGCGTATTGTAATGGATTTTCAGCCGCATAGATCAACCATAAAACCGGTAGTTGCGCTCAATCTCGGCAGCGAGTTTTCCGTTTTGCGTCATAAAGTCGCTCAAAAATTCGTGTAGTCCGCTCTCAAATATAGCCTCAATCGGAGTCGCGCATATATTGGCGTGGTTTTGGTCGGCCAGGTCATGCGCGGCGACGCGGAAGCCATAATCCTGTTCCAGATAGCGCAGATTGCCGTGCAGCTTTTCATAACAAAACGCCAGCGAACGAGGGAAACGACGGTCACAGATCAGGAACTCAGCGACGCCCACTGGCCGCGCACCACCAGCGTTGAGCCAGCGAAAGGCGTGTTCCGCCGAGACGGAACGCAGGATGGTTTCCCACTGCACATTATCCAGCGCCTCCCCGACGAACGACAATGACGGCAACAGCACATAGTATTTCACATCGAGGATGCGGGCGGTGTTGTCGGCGCGTTCCAGGAACGTCCCCAATCGCGCAAAATTGTAGACATCAATCCGCAACATAGAGCCATGCAAAGCGCCGCGCACTTGCGCCGATTGTTGCCGGATCAGCGCAATCAGGCTGGGCAAATCGGTTTCGCGCACCGGACGCGCCATTGCCTCTTGCACGCGCATCCAGAAAATGTTGGTGGCCTCCCACACTTCGCGTGTCAGTGCGGTGCGGGTCATCCGCGCACTTTGCCGCGCAGCTTCGAGCATCGAATAGACCGAGGCCGGGTTGGACTTATCGCGCAGCAAAAAATTGACGACGTGCTGAGGCGAATAATCGTCATAGCGGGCTTCATATGCCGTTCGCAGGCCGGCCGTCATGACAACGGAGCGCCATTCTTCATCCGACCCCAAGCCGCGCGTCAGAGCCATGCGGTGCCCCGCCTCGACGAGCCTCGCCATGTTTTCGGAGCGTTCCAAATAACGGAACATCCAAAATACGCCGCCAGCTGTGCGTCCTAACATGACCACGCTTTCGGTTTAGGCCGGGACTGTCCCCTTGGGGACTGTCCCTTGCTAATGGCTTGCGCAAGGAGTGTCCCAATAGGGACAGTCCCTATGGGGACAGTCCCCAAGTGGCGTGTTGTCCTGGACATCAATCCTCCAAGACCCAGCTGTCCTTGGTGCCGCCGCCTTGGCTCGAATTCACAACCAGCGACCCTTTTTTGAGCGCAACGCGCGTCAGGCCGCCGGGGGTGATGTCGATCTTGTCAGGCGCAACAAGGACAAAGGGACGCAGATCGACATGGCGCGGCGCAAGGCCTGCTTTGGTCAGGATCGGCACAGTGGAAAGCGCCAACGTCGGCTGCGCGATATAGTTCGATGGCCGCGCTTTTAGCTTTTTGGAAAAAGCCTCTAGCTCGGCCTTGTTCGCGGCAGGCCCGACCAACATTCCGTAACCGCCGGAGCCATGGACCTCTTTGACGACCAGCTCTTTCAGATTTTCCAGTACGTATTTCAGCGAATCCGGCTCAGCGCAGCGCCACGTCGGCACATTCGCCAGCAACGGTTTCTCACCGGTGTAGAATTCGACTATGTCGGGCATGTAGCTGTAAATCGCTTTATCATCGCATATGCCTGTCCCAGGTGCGTTGGCGATGGTGATTTTCCCTGCGCGATACAGGTCCATGATGCCGGGAACGCCAAGTTTGGATTCAGCGCGGAAACTCATCGGATCGAGATAATCGTCATCAACGCGGCGATAGAGCACGTCGATCTGTTTGAAACCCTCAGTCGTGCGCATGGCGACGCGGCCATCAACGATGCGCAAGTCGTGGCCCTCAACCAATTCTGCCCCCATTTGGTCGGCAAGAAACGCGTGCTCAAAATAGGCGCTGTTGAAAATGCCCGGGGTCAGCACCGCGATCACCGGCTTGCCATCACAGCCATCGGGCGCGCACGCCTCCAGTGAACGGCGCAGGTTTTTGGGATAGCTGCCGACTTCGCGGACGCGGATTGCGCTGAACAGTTCGGGGAACATATTCATCATCGTTTCGCGGTTTTCCAGCATGTACGAAACACCAGACGGGGTGCGGGCGTTGTCCTCCAGCACATAAAATTCATCGGGGCCGGTGCGTACCAGATCGATGCCAACGATGTGTGTGTAGACGCGGCCCGGCGGCGTAAAGCCGATCATCGCGGCGAGGAACGCACTGTTCTTTGCAATCAGCGCCTCTGGCAAGCGGCCAGCGCGGACGATTTCTTGGCGGTGGTAAATGTCGTGGAGGAATGCATTGATCGCACGCACGCGTTGTTCGATGCCGCGCGACAGCTTGCTCCATTCCTGCCCGCCGATAATGCGCGGTACGATATCAAACGGGATTAGCCGCTCTTCGGCTTCGGCAGCGCCATAGACATTAAAGGTTATGCCAGTGCGGCGGAAAAACGCATCGGCCTCGTCGGCTTTGCGGCGCAACCGGCTAAGCTCTTGTCCTTCAAACCATTTTGCATAATCGCCGTAAGCGCCATGCGCGCTGCCATCGGGAAGCAGCATCTCATCAAAGGCAGGCGGCGGCTTTATCATCTGATACTAAGCTGTAAGAATTTTAAGCAGCGCACAAGTGCTTTTCGCAATTGCACAAATTTTGCGCAGACTGCGTTTAAGTGTCCAATATGCGGGCAAAGACCATGTCGCGGAAAGGGACGTCAGCAACCATGAAAACTGTCTCACCGATATTGGCAAATCCTTGGCGCTGGTAAAAGGCAATGGCGCGTTCGTTGACTTCATATACTGCGAGCAGCAACCGCGCTGCCCGCCGTCTGTGCGCAACATTCAGCGCTTGTTCCATCAACGCGCCGCCATTGCCGCCGCCTTGCCAACCGGGGAGCAGATAGATCCGTTTCAGCTCCCAATCGCCAGCCTGCTGTAACTCGGGATGCTCAGGCGGGCAAAGCATCGCATAGGCGACTGGTGCACCGAGCGGAGTTTCACCGATGATGATGTCGATTTCGGGGTTCGCCAGCTTTGCGGCGTAAAATTCAACGCTGTGCAAATCTTGCAAAAACTGGATTAACGGACCGCCGGGATGGTCAAAGGCGAACGTAGCAAGAAACGTCGCTTGCCCGAGCAGCGACAGCGCCTGCTCGTCGCCGAGTTTTGCGGCGCGCCAATGGATCGGTGTCATTCTTCGTCAGGCCCCAATTTGGCGTCCAGATCGCGTGGACGGATAAAGCGTTTTAGATGTGCGGTTGGCTTTCCGATGTCAGCCCATTTGTCGATATCGAGAACCAGTTCGGCAAGCGCAGCGGTGGGGTATTTAACCTCCACCTCGTCGCGCAAGGGCGAGCTGCCATCGTCGGGGACAAGATCGAATACAATATCCTCAACGGCAGGACAATGGCCGACGACCAAGACACTATCATGTGCGTCATCACCTTCGCGCAACACGTCGATCACCGTCGCACCCGATGCCAGATAAATCCGCCGGTCCCATGTAGGTTCAATCCGGCGTCCATAACCAGCCCAAACGCCGTCGAGCGTTTCTATCACACGCACAGCGGGGCTGGCGATAACATGGTCGAAATTCAGGCCGTTCGATGCCATCCATTCGCCGATGACACGCGCTGCCTTTTCGCCGCGTTTATTGAGCGGTCGGTCGAAATCGCGCGCAACAGGATCATCCCAGCCGGACTTGGCGTGGCGCAGCAAATAAAGCGTTTTAGTCAAAAAGGGATGTCCTCATCCAATATGTCTTGCGAAAAGTCCTGCACGATTTTGGGGGAAGGCGAAAGGCCCGATTTAATCCGTTTCACTGCCTCGTCCAACGTCACGCGGTGGATCGGCGTTCCCGGAGGAAAGGCCGTCAACAACCGCGAAGGTGTTGCCGCAGAGAGCAGCACAAACTGCCCCTTGTCGTCGCCTGTGCGGATCAACCGGCCAAAGGCTTGAGCGAGCCGAGAGCGGATAATCCGGTCGTCATATTCCATCCCGCCGCCGAGCAATCGCCGCGCTTTGTGTAATATGTCGGGGCGCGGCCACGGCACTTGTTCCATCACCACCAGCCGCAGCGAATGGCCGGGAACATCCATGCCGTCGCGCAAAGCATCTGTGCCAAGCAACGACGCACGGGGATCGTCGCGGAAGATATCCACCAGCGTGCCCGTGTCCATCGGATCGACATGCTGCGCATAGAGCGGCAAGCCATCACGCGCCAGCCGGTCAGCAATACGGGCGTGGACGCTGCGCAACCGTTTGATCGCGGTGAACAGCCCCAACGTCCCGCCCTGCGATGCGGCGATTAACGCCGCGTAGGCCCCCGCCAATGCAGGCAAATCACCGCGCTGCACATCGGTGACGATCAGCACCTCTGATTGCGCCGCATAATCAAACGGGCTGTTCGCAGCAAAATGCGCGACCTTATGGTCAAGATGCACCGCCCCTGTACGCGCCTCTGCGGTGTCCCAATCGCCGCCGCTGCGCAAAGTCGCCGAAGTCGTCAGCACGCCGTGTGCGGGTTTCAGGACAGCGGTAGAGACTGGACGGGTGGGGTCGAGCCAATGGCGGTGCAGCCCCATATCAAATTCGCGGCCTTCACCGCGTTCGACGGTCAGCCAATCGACAAAATCGGGGTCTGCCGGACCACCGCCACGCCCCAGCAAGGCAATCCAACCGCGCAGCGTATCGATGCGCCAGCCAAGGCTTGCCATTGCCCCTTCGATCCGCGCGCGCGCCGCGCCATCAAGCCAGTCGGGCGCTTCCTCGATCATGATCTCCAGCCGCTGGCCGAGCACCGTCAACGGTTTAGCCAGCGCATCAAGCGCCGCCATCATATCGGCAATCGCTTCAATCAAATGCGCGTCGAGATTGGCGTATTCGGTTTCAAGGCCATAGCCGCTTTCGGCCTGGCCTTCGTCGCGGGCATAGACGGTGGCGCGCACCGCCGCGAGCAAGCGCTCGCCCGGCCCCGATGGTGTCCCCTCGGAAATGCGGCTTAGCCAGCCATCGCCGGGTAATGCCTCTGCCGCAAGCCGCGCATTTTCAATCGCGAGGCCGCCTAACTCATCATAGCTTGCGACATCAGCGAGCCGTGCCGAAAGCCCGCGCCGCCGCCCACGCGCTTTGCCTTCGGGGCCGATCACCCATCGGCGGATTTCGATCATCTCGGCACCGGTTAACGCCGATGCAAAGGTCGAATCGGCGGCATCGAACAGATGATGGCCTTCATCAAAAATTATCCGCGTTGGCCGATTGGCTTCCTCGCGTCCGCGTGCGGCGTTGACCATCATTAGCGCATGGTTGGCGATGACAATGTCGGCTTTGGCAGAGGCGCGGCTCGCGCGCTCGATGAAGCATTTGCGGTAATGCGGGCAGCCTGCATAGATGCATTCGCCGCGCCGGTCGGTCAGTGCGGTTGATCCATTGCGGCGGAACAATGTCGCCAGCCATCCGGGCAAATCGCCGCCGACCATATCGCCATCCGCCGAATAGGCCGCCCAGCGCGCGACCAGATGTGCCAATGTAGCGGCCCGTCCGGCAAAACCGCCTTGCAGCGCGTCTTCAAGGTTCAGCAAGCACAGGTAATTTTCGCGGCCCTTTCGGACGACGACTTTTTCTTTGAACGTCGTCGCATCGGGGTAAACGCGGCGGGCCTCGCTGACCAATTGGCGTTGCAGCGCTTTGGTATAGGTTGATATCCACACCGCGCCATCGGCTTGCTTCGCCCATAATGAAGCGGGCGCGAGGTAGCCGAGCGTTTTGCCGATGCCCGTGCCAGCCTCGGCCAGCACCATGTTCGGTTCGCCTTTGCGATCGCGCGGGTCAAAGATGTGCGCGGCGGCTTCAGCAAAGCCGCGCTGTCCTTCGCGGACTTCAGCGCCGCTGCCGGTGAGACGAGCGAGTTGTGTGTCCACGGCTGTCCGGTCTAGCATAACCGAACGCGGTGCGGTGCGCGGCGGGGCTTCCTCCCATTCGGGGAGTTTGGAAAACAGCCAGCGTTCTTTTTCGCTGGGCTTTGGCAGGTTCTCGGAAACTGCCCGCGCCCATGGCCAGCGCAGGCGGGTGAGGGCTTGGGCTGAGTCCCACGCCCCTTCGCGTTCTGGCCATGATGGATTGGTCAGGGTGGCGATGAGGTGTTGGGCGGCGGTTTGCAGGAGGTTGGGGATGCGTTCGTCGCTTAATGCTTCACTGCTCAACAACACTTCGCCATTCAACAACACTTCGTCACCCCCGCGAAGGCGGGAATCCATCTCCTGCCCGTTCGTCGAAACCGACGGGTTCGGTGTTGGACCCCCGCCTTCGCGGGGGTGACGAATGGGGGTGGGAAGGGGACTGGGCTTTAACCCCAAAACCTCAGCCAACCCCTTTGCCGTCGGCACCACAAACCGCGCTGGAAACGCAAAAGCAAACAGCTCCAGCACATCCAACCCCGACAGCTCAGCATAGCCCAATCGTTGCGCAATCAACGGCGCGTTCAGCAGGATCATCGGCGTTTCCGCCGCGCGCGCAACCGCCTCGGCCTTGCCAACGCGGCGCGTTTCGCCGTCTGGCATCGCGATCCAGATACCGGCATGGCTTGCATGAAGCGCAGGAAAGGCTAGGGGATTGGCCATATCTGCCCTTAATGGCAAGTCGGACAAGAAAAGGAAACGGACAAATGAGTGCGCAAGCTGCCCTTCGCGAAGCTGCTCTGGTGAGCAAGGCTTGGCCCTATGAAGAGGCACGCCGTTTGCTCAAACGCTATCCGCAGGGAAAGCCTGACGGTTCACCGATCCTTTTTGAAACCGGTTACGGCCCATCGGGCCTGCCGCATATCGGCACATTCAACGAAGTGCTGCGCACCACAATGGTCCGCCGCGCCTTTGCAGAAATGAGCGATATGCCGACGCGGTTGATTGCATTTTCCGACGATATGGATGGCCTGCGCAAAGTGCCGGACAATGTGCCGAACAAGGAAATGCTCAGCGAACATCTGGGCAAGCCGTTGACGCAGATTCCCGATCCATTTGGCTGCCATGAAAGTTTCGCGCATCACAACAATGCGATGCTGTGCGAATTCCTCGACCGCTTCGGTTTCGACTATGACTTTATGTCCTCGACCGTCGAATATGCCGGTGGGCGTTTTGACGAGACGCTAAAAAAAGTGCTGCGGCATTATCAGGATATTCTCGACATCATGCTGCCGACATTGGGCAAGGAGCGGCAGGCGACGTATTCGCCGGTGCTGCCGATCAGCGCGATGAGCGGCATTGTGCTGCAAGTGCCTGTGACCGTCGTTGATGCCGAGGCTGGTTTGGTTTCGTTTGAGGATGAAGGCGAAACCATCACGCAATCGATCCTGGGCGGACAGGCAAAGCTGCAATGGAAAGTCGATTGGGCGATGCGCTGGGTCGCGCTTGGTGTCGATTATGAAATGTCGGGCAAGGATTTGATCGACAGCGTGACGCAAAGTTCCAAAATCACGCGTGCCTTGGGTGCGCGTCCGCCAGAAGGTTTCAACTATGAAATGTTCCTCGATGAAAAGGGCGAGAAGATTTCCAAGTCCAAGGGCAACGGGCTTAGCCTTGAGCAATGGCTGACCTATGGCACGGATGAGAGCCTGGCGTTCTACATTTTTCGGGAGCCCAAAAAGGCCAAGGCGCTGCACATGGGCGTGATCCCGCGTGCGGTCGATGAGTATTTCCAGTTCCGTGGTAACTATGCGGGGCAAGAGGTTGATAAACAGCTGGGAAATCCGGTGCATCATGTCCACCGTACGCGGCCCGAAGCTGTGCCGACGGGAACGCCTCCGGTGACATTTGGCCTGATGCTGAACCTTGTCGGTGTGATGGGCGCCGATGCGACCGAGGAGCAGGTGTGGGCGTATCTCGGGAACTATGTCGAGGATGCAAGGCCAGAGGCGCAGCCTGATTTGGCGAAGCTGGTGCCGCTGGCTCTAGCCTATAACCGCGACTTTGTTGCGCCAACTTTGCAGCGGCGCAAACCGGAAGGATTGGAGGTTGCTGCGCTCGAACGGCTGGGGAGCGAACTCGGCGGCTTGCCTGCGGACACCTCGGCAGAGGATATCCAAACGCTCGTTTATACCATCGGCAATGAAGGCGGATTTGAATCCTTACGTGATTGGTTCAAAGCCCTTTACGAAACACTGCTCGGCTCCAGCGCAGGCCCACGCATGGGCAGCTTCATCGCGCTTTATGGCATCGAAAACAGCCGCCGGTTGATCGCTGAGGCACTCGCATGACATCGCCGCGCACCGTCGATGATCTGGCGATGGACCTGTTGGGCAAAACCATCGATGCGCTGTCACCCACTGAACGCCGCGTGCTGGAACGTATCCACAAACGCGAAACGATCAGCCAGGACATGGGCGTGGAGCATGAGGACGATGCGACCTTTGGTGAGCGGCTGTCGGATCATGTTGCGGCGGTCGGCGGTAGCTGGGGATTTATCATTGCGTTCGGTGTGGTGCTGTTCGGCTGGATGATATTGAATTCGCAAATCCTTGGCCGGTTCGGGTTTTCGTTTGACCCGTATCCATTTATTTTCCTCAACCTGATGCTATCAACGCTTGCTGCAATTCAAGCGCCGATCATCATGATGAGCCAGAACCGGCAAGCGAACAAAGACCGCATTGCCGCGTCGCACGACTATGAAGTCAACCTGCGCGCCGAGCTTGAGATTTTGCGGCTGCATGAAAAGGTCAATCACATCATCGAACGGATGGATGCCCAATGAGCGTCATTGCCGCCAGAATTTACAGGGACGGAAAAAAGCTCGTCGATCTCGATCTTGCTAAGCCCATCCCGCACATCGAAAAGCCAGAGGATTTCATCTGGATCGGGCTGCACGAACCCGATGATGGCGCGCTGAAACGCATACAGGACCATTTCGGCCTTCACCCGCTGGCTGTAGAGGACGCGCTTGATCCGCGGCATCTGCCCAAGATGGAACCTTATGGCGACCATCTGTTCCTTGTGTCGCGCACTGCGCATTTGCAGGGCGACAAAATCGAATATGGCAACACTGCGATCTTTGTCGGGCGGCAGTTTATCATCACCGTCCGCCACGGATCAGATCGCGCGCACACACCGCTGCGCGCGCAATTGGAATCAACGCCTTGGTTGTTGAAAAACGGCCCTGATTTTGTGCTCCACGGCGTCCTCGATTTCGTCGTCGATGGCTATTTCCCCGTTGTCGACACGCTTGAAGAAAAGGTCCTGGCAATGGAGGACAATGCCATCGACACTTTCCTCAATCGAGCAGAGACCGCGCGGCTGTTCACGATGCGGCGTGAGCTATTCCGCTTGCAACGCATATTGGGGCCAATGGAGGATTTGGCGAGCCAGTTCCTGAACCTGCATCTGCCACAGATTGACGCCGATATTCACCCGTATTTCCGCGACCTGCTCGACCATATCCGCCGGGTTATCTATCGCGTCGCGGTGCTTCGAGAAACGCTGACATCGGTGATCGAAACCAGCGGTTTGCTAGAACAACAACGCCAAGGCGCAACGACGCGGCAGCTTGCCGCATGGGCCGCCATCCTTGCCGTGCCAACCGCGATTGCCGGCATTTACGGGATGAATTTCGAATATCTGCCAGAGAAAGAATGGCGCTATGGCTATCACATCATATTGGGTGTGATGTTCACCATCTGCGCTGCGCTTTATGTCCGGTTTAAGCGGGCTGGCTGGCTTTAGACTGGGTGAGGTTCCAAAATTATATCACGGGTTACCGACAGGATTCCACTGCTAGACTTAGATAGCTTCACTATGCCATTACCACCTTTGTTTATCATCGACTTGCGATATTTGGGCGTCACGCCAAATTCCCCGTCAAAAACGATATCGTCGATCCAATAGGGCTGCCTCCTCGGTTCAAGCACGGTGAAGTGAACATGTGCGGGTATAGTTTCATTCGGGTAAGGTGCCGGCTTGATTGAGTTGAATCGATAGCGACCGTTAGCTCTGGTCTTCACCCATCCACGCAACCGACCATGCCGTTTGCTCCATACACTCTCGTTACTGCCGTTGGCGTAAAGTCCATCGGCGTTGGTGTGATAGGCGTATAGCACAACATCTGATGCCGGGGTTTGTCCGTCGGTTTGATATACAACGCCTTCAAATACAATAGCCTCGCCAAGTTCCGACGCAGAGGAGATTTTGGTTTGCCAGTCCATTACTGCGGCGTCGCGTTCGGTTGCGCCCTCACATCCCTCACATTGGTAAAGATTGGCCAAGGGACGTTTGACAGGTTTTGTCGATTCAGCCTTCGCGGGTGTAGCACGTTGACATGCCCCCAAAAGCGGAAGTGAGATCAGTCCAGTTACCATAGATCGCCGGTAGAGTGTCATAGCGTAACCTTTCGCAGCACCGACCAATAATCCGGCTCAATCGTCATGCGATCATGATGCCCGCCTTGGCCGAGTAAAGCATGAGCGCGTCGCAGATGGTAGCAAGGCACGCCCATAAACAAATGGTGCTCGCTGTGGAAATTCACCCAATAGGGCGCAACGGTGGTGCGTTCGATTATCCCTGCATAGGTGGTGCGCGCGTGGGTGAATGGATCATCGCTGCCGGTGGTCGTGCAAGCATGTTCGGCGATGTTGCGGACTCGCAGGAATAGCTGGAACGTGGTTGCCAGCGAGACGATCCAAAACAGGAATGGCGTCCATCCCCACAAGGTTAGCGACACCGCGAGTATAACCAGCTGAACAAACAGAAACCGCCCCACTGTGCGTGCCGTTGTTTTGGCACCGTCGATATTGGCCACTGGTGCATCGATGCCGCTGCGGCTTTGCAGGTTGAGCGCGCGACCAGCGCTGGTGTCGCGTCTGCCGTCGCCTGTCTCGCCCGCCAGCATGGCCTGAATGCCTCGCCAAGCCACAGCAAATTGCGATTTGCGTTGTTTGAAAAAAGTCTGCCCCGTCAGATCGCGGAGTGCCTTACGGCGCAAACTCGCGGTGCTGGTGGGGAAGGGTTTTGACAAAGACAGATCAGGGTCTTCTGGCTGTTGCGTAAATTTGTGGTGGGTCAGATGATAGGCGCGATACGCATATAGATCGCTGCCCGTCGCCGCGCCTGACGGCCATTGGCCGAGCCAGTTGTTTAGCTTTCGATTGGGGTGGAGCAAACCATGCGCACCATCATGCATTATTATTGATAGCCCCAATTGCCGCCCTCCGATAATCGCGAGCGCGACAGGCGTTGCCAACAATCCGACAAGTGGATCGAAACTCCAGGCCCATGCCGCGCCAAATGCAGCCAATGCCACGACAATCCATGCATGAAGTATCAGCCAAATCCCGCGCCAGTTGGAGACAGCAGTAATGGCTGCCCAGTCTTCGGGGGCAAACAAGGTACGTGGATTGGCGGCTTTTACAGCAGACATGCACACAGCATACACACACCTAGGGTTACTGCCAAATACGCTACGTCGTTCGTTTCTAGCGCACCACCATCAACGTGGCGTCTTTATCACCAACCCATTCGACCTCAGGCATATTGCGGTCCACCGCTTCGCCCAGTTCGAATACATTTTTATAGCCATAGCCATACAGATTGATGAAGGTTTGTATGTTGAGAGCCAATTGCATCCTTTTCAAAGGGATCGGCCGCAGATTGTTGGTGAAGTTATTGTTGCAGTAAATCAGGATTTCGCGATCAGCATTATCTCCAATTAGCTGCGCAAGGCTTTGATCGTTGAAGTCTGGTAGAGGCAGGTTGACGGCACCGTCGATGTGTCCCTCGGCAAAGGCCTGCGAAGATCGTGCGTCAAGAATGAGGACATCCGGTTTTGCACCTTTTGCCTTAAAATCGGCTAGGGTAATCAGCCGCGAGGTGCGATATTCTTGAACCTCAGCGGCTAAACTCGTGTAGCCGGCAAAGTCTATGAACGGGCTGCCGACGCTCTGCGCTATGGCAGGCGTGGTCACAGCCAAAGCAGCGGCTAGAAAAAGTGACGGGAAAAACTTCATTTGCATAGCCCTCCATTCCCAACGAATGACGTTTGACCGTTTAACGTGCACTGAACGACGCAATTTAAGACATCTGGTGATGCAATTTTCATCGCGCTCTGACAGAGCATAAGTTCAAAACGTATAAAACGTTGCTCGTGGCCGAGATCACGGGTCGCATCGGACACACTCCCTATCAATCTTGGTTATGCACCAAATGGAAAGGAAGCCCGATGCCCGTTACTTTAGCGCAACTTCAAGACCCAATTGATTGGCAAAAGCCTGAGTTTAAGCCAATGCTGAAGGATCTTCAGGCCAATATTTTGAAAGGCCACGGCCGCCCGGCGACTCGCAATGTGTTTTTGACAGTAAAGACCGGGCAGGCAGTCGCCGCCCGAACAGGCCTTGCGAAATTGGCGCCTTTGATCACAGATGCTTTGTCGCAATTGGAAGATACTATTAAGTTTCAACAAACAGGCGAAGGCGGCGGCACAGTGATCCTCGCCTTTTTGTCGCGTGCTGGATATAAGGCGCTCGGGGCCAAAGCGGCAAAAATTCCAGGCGACGCTAGTTTTGGAACCGGCATGGCAGCCACTTCGGCCAGCCTAGCGGACCCGGCGCGAAGTGCATGGGACCAAGGCTATCGTAAAGCTGCCCATGCTATGATCCTTATTGCGGATTCCAGCCAGCGTCTCTGCAAAATCGAAGAGGCCAAAATACTGTCCAAGCTGGGTGCTGCATGGAGCGTCTTGCATATCGAAGAGGGGCAGGCGATCCACGATGATGCAGGTGAAGGCATCGAACATTTCGGCTATGTTGATGGCCGCAGCCAGCCGTTAATGCTGACCGACCAAGTGCAAAAGGAAAAGGCTGCGGCAGGTAATCCGCCATCGCTGAAGTGGTCAGCATTTATGGGGCCAGCAAAACTCGCATTGGTTGCTGATCCTGCAGGCGCAACGAGTGAAAGTTTTGGCAGCTATTTTGTGTATCGCAAATTGGGTCAGGATGTTGCTGGTTTCAAAGAGGGAGAACTGGCGCTGTCAAAGGCACAAACCCGTGCGGCAAAACTTGCCGGTATTTCCCCTCTACCCGATGGCGAACTGGCCGGGACAATGATGATCGGCCGATTTGAAGACGGCACACCCGTTGTTGATAGCGCGATCGCCGCCGGTGGTCCGCCACCCAATAATTTCAACTATGCGGGTGATCCCAAAGGCAATGCCTGTCCGCTACACGCCCATATTCGTAAAA
Organism: Sphingomonadales bacterium; assembly: GCA_031374785.1. GTDB lineage: Bacteria > Pseudomonadota > Alphaproteobacteria > Sphingomonadales > Sphingomonadaceae > Sphingorhabdus_B. The sequence continues at coordinate 14,040 of JANMGR010000148.1, forward strand.
CCAATCCGCGTGATGGCAGCGAAGTGAATTCTATTATGCCACGCCGGGGGATTCCCTTTGGTGGTCTTGAAGGTTCCGGCAATGATGTCGGCCTATTGTTCATGGCCTATAACCGCAACATTTCTGAACAATTTGAATTCATCCAGCAATCGTGGGCAAACAACCCAGATTTTCCGTTCACAAATCAAAACCACGGTGTTGATCCGATTATCGGCCAGACTCAAGGCCGCAGGCCACATTATGAAAACTGCCCGATAGCGCATGGCGATAATCGCAGACACAAAGGCGATTTCCAGCAATTTGTAACGATGCGCGGCGGTGAATATTTCTTCGCCCCCAGCATCAGCGGCCTTAAAAATCTGACTTAAGCTCTGTGGCGGGCCGGTGCCTTACCGGCTCGCTGCAATCCAATCGTCTATTTTGCCTTTTCAGCCTCCACGGTCTGCGCTTCGTCCTCGACCTTCTTCGCAGCAATTTTCTGCTCAATCTTTTGTTTGATATCTGCCAGCAAAGCGATCGCGGGATTGTCATCGCTGCGATTATGCGGGTCGTTGGCAAGTGGCATCAACGTTCGATAGGCTGAACCGTAATTGTCTTCTTTCATGAACTGCTGCACTAATAGCCAACGCACATTTTGGTCATAAGGGGCCAATTGTAATGCCCGTTCCAGCCCGTGTGCGGCTACCTCTGAAATATCTTTGCCCGATGCTTGCAGGCTTTGGTAATAATAGATGAGCGGGATAGGATGATCGTTCTCAATCGTGTTCAGAGCAGTGACAGCCTTTCGCACTTCCCTCCAAGCCTTATCAGAATTATCAGCATCGTCGGCGATGCGCGACAAAGCATAGATTTTCTGCACATGCGCATTGATCAGTGTCGGTTCGGCGGCAATCGCCGCGTCTGCTGCCTTTAGAGCAGCTGTAAAGTTTCCGGCGTCATGTTCGGCTTCAGATAGGGCAGCCAAGACCGTCGGGTCATCGGGATATTTGGCGGCTACCGCTTGCGCACGCGGCAGCAAAGCTTTTGCCATTTCCTCATCAACGCCGCGCTTGGATTCAAGAACAACAGGCATCATCGCGGCCTCGGCAGCGCGCATTTTGCGAACCGTAATCGGACCGGTTTTCAACTTACTACCGGGGATCGGTAGATAGTTCATTTTGGGTTTTTTAAGATAAGCGGCAAGTTCCTTTTCAAGAACCTTTAAATCGCCAAATGCAGTTTTTGCTGCCTCCAGCTCTGTAGCACCATTGGCCAAGGCATTTCGATAGACGGTAAGCTGGCCAGATCTTTGCTGCGATAGAGCGAGATAATGATAGAGAAGCCAGCTGCGACCGTAAAACTCGTCATAGGTTTTTGTCTTAAGCTTTTCATAGGTCGCCGCATCAAGCAACGCTTCTATCGGAACATTTTTGGCGAGGAATAATTCGGCAGCACGGTGTTGCGCAGGAAGGCCAATACCCACGCCGCCATCCTTTTCAAACCGCGCTGTGGAGAAAAATTCGGCAAATCCCTCACCCAACCAACGCGGCGTCGCCCATTCGCTAACGCCGTGCATGATGTGGTGGGTATATTCATGGAACAATATCTGTTCGCTTTGGCTAACGTCGCGGCCCTCGCTTTCAACCCGTGACGTAAACGCAAGGGAGCCGCCTGCGCGCGCTTGATAAAAGCCCTGAAGATAGCCGGTTTTATCACCCGCTAATTTCTGAACCTGATTGGCGCTACGCACCACATAGATGGTCACGCGATTAGACGGGCTGGGCGGGGCATTTTCCCGCCCGAGAACATAGATTACCGCGCTGTGAAAACGCTCAAGCCGCTCCGTAAATTCCCGCACATTTGATTCATTTTGATCGGCGATGACCAGAAAATGGTCACTGCTCGCTTCATGCCATTCGGCATGGGCCGGCAATGCGCCGGTAAGTAAAACCAGAACGAACGTAAATATCCGTAAAACCATAACTGTTCCCCCAGTGCCGAATCCGGTATAAAGGAAATGGTATTCGGATTATTTTGTCGCGGCAATCCAATCGTCGATTTTCTTTTCGAGCACAGTCAGTGGCAATGCACCGGTGTTCAAAATCTGGTTGTGGAATTCGCGCACGTCGAATTTCTTGCCAAGTGCCTTTTGCGATTTGGCTTTCAACCGCTGGATGGTCAGCGCGCCGATTTTATACGCCAAGGCCTGTGATGGAATAGCGATATAGCGTTCAACCTCTGCCGTCGCATCGGTTTTGCCCATGTCGCTGTTGGCTAGCATGTATTCGATGGCCTTTTCGCGGGTCCAGCCTTTGCTGTGAAGCCCGGTATCAACCACGAGCCGCATCGCGCGCAGCATCTCGTCAGACAGCGTGCCGAACCGCTGATACGGGTCTTTGTACAGGCCCATGTCATAGCCCAAAGTTTCTGAATAGAGCGCCCAACCCTCAACATAGGCAGTGTTGCCGCCAAAGCGCATAAAGGCAGGCAGTGCCTCGTTTTCTTGCGCGATGCTGATCTGGAAATGGTGGCCGGGCGCGCCTTCGTGCAGATAAAGCGTCGTCATGCCCGGCGTGGTTCGGCTGGGCAGATCATACGCGTTGAAATAGAAGATGCCGGGGCGTGATCCATCTGGCGTGCCGCTTTGATAGCTGCCGCCTGCTTCATATTTCTCCCGGAATTCTTCATACGGGCGGATTTCCAGCGGTGCCCTTGGCAGATATTTGAACTGGCTGCTGATGACCGCATCAACCTTTTTGCCTAAATCATAATAGCCCTGCGTGAGCGCTTCGCGGCTTGCTGCTTTGAATTTAGGATCGTTGCGCAAATGGTCGAAAAATTCAGGCAGCGTGCCTTTGAAGCCAACTTCTTTGCGGATTGTCTCCATGCCGGTTTTGATCCGCGTAACTTCGCTGAGGCCAAGCGTGTGGATTTCATCCGCTGTCATTGGCAGTGTGGTGGTCGATTCGATGAGATAGTCATAAAGTTTTGCGCCGCCCTTCATATGCATCAGGCCAACGCCTTCTCGCGCCACGGGCAAGTAATCCGCTTTCAAAAAATCGCGCAGGCGGGTGTAGGCGGGGTAGATGCCGTCCTCGATTGCCGCGCGATATTTGCTGGTCAGTCTCGCTTTGTCAGCCTCAGAAAAACCTTCGGGAAAGGTCTTGGTCGGGCCAAAATAGGGGGATTCCTCAACTGCCTGTTTCAATTGGGTATCCAGCTGGTCAATCACATTGGTGATCGTCATTTTGGTTTCAAAGACGCCTGTATCCATGCCTTGCCGGAACCGGCCTATCGACGCGTCTATAAGTGTCACGAACTCTTTGTGGCGTTTCAGGTTGTTTTCATAATCTTCCATCGTCTTGAATGGCGCAGCGCCTTGGCCGCTGGCGAAGTTTGGATAGAATGTGTGAAAGCCAAAAAAGTGGTTCAGCGGGCGAACAGCGGTAAGTTCGAGATAGGGTTTTGATAGACCTTTAATCGTATCATTCTGGTTACGCATGAACACATCATAGGCGATTTGATCGGTCGGGTTCAGCTTTGCTTGGTCAATCGCTTTCAGGCTTTTGACATTATCCTCGGCAGCGGCGCGTTCAGCGTCAAAATAGGCATCGCTGACGAAATCGCCGAAGCGGTCAGCGTAGCGCATATCGCCGCGGAACAGCCCGTTCAGTGGATTGCGCTTTAGGCTGGCCTCGTCATCTGCGGCAAATAAAGCTTTCAGCTTTTCGCCTTCCTCCAGCTGCTTCGCTTCGGTCTGGACTGCATCATCGACAGCAAAAGCGGGGTTGGCTGCGGCAATTGCGACAAGCATTGCAGAGGCAAGCAAAAAGCGGGATTTCATCGGTTTTTCTCCAGAACAAAACAGCGCATCAAATGTGCGCAATATTGCGGATTTCGTGGCGTGTCTTGCTCGATTGTTTCAACAATATTTCGATGAACGACTTTGGTGCGAGATGAATATCGCGTGTTTATTCGCCGCCGCCTATCATCATCCCGAAATCTGCGGTAACACCCCATGATAAGGAGATATGCTATGGCCAAGGGTCAAAAGAAATCGAACAAAGAAGTCCGCAAGCCCAAGGCGGACAAAGCCGCAAAGGGCAATGCGTCCAACCCATCGTCAAAAAATCCGGTTTCAGCCTTGGTGGCTGACAAAAGCTAGGCCACGAGCTGGCCTAATGCGAATTCAGCGCCAGCCAGTTGTTCTGCCGGTACCATTTGGTGATGATGTGTTTGACGCCTGCCTTAACCGGCGTGCCGGTGTGCAGCGATTTATAGTTCATCGTCCCGTCGGGGTTCATGTTGTTCCAGATAAGCATCGTTCCCGCCTGCGGACGGATACCGATCTTCAGGTGCGGAAATTCCGTAGCGCCTCCGTCTTCCACAGAGTTGAGAAAGATCATCGCTGTCCAAGAACGTTGCCCGCCGGTCGCGGATTCGCGCAGCCAATAATCTTCTGTCGGATGAAAGAAGTCATGATGGGCCTTGAACTCTTGGCCGATATGATAACGCTGCCCCTGCATCGTTTCCGCGTAATTATTGTCGATGCCGATCACTTGCGTCATTTTTGTTTCGATACGGGTAATGTCTGGGTCCCAGCGATTGAGGTGGCAGCTGGATGATGTGCGAAAGCCCTTTTGCTCGGTTCCTTTATACAGTGTCGATGGCACAGCATGGGCATCAATCTTGTCGATCAATATCTGACAATCGCGCTGGCCAAGAAAATCGATGAACACATACAGCTGGATGTTATCGGCTGGCACACGCTGCACCAACGGGTTGGTCTCTAACCGGCGCGAGACTGCGTTCCCGATCTTCGCAAGCTTGGCAGGATCATTATTGGGATCAAATTTGCGTTTCGGCTTTACATCGGCTTCCACGGTTTCGGTCTCCACTCACTTAACAACGCGACCTCTTACCATAACCCAGTTGACCTTTTCCAGTGTGCGAATGTCGGTTAGCGGATTGGCATCGACCGCGATCATATCGGCGGAATAGCCAACTGCGATCCGCCCGATTTCATTTTCCATGCCAAGTGTTTTGGCCGCAACTGTGGTGGCGCTGGCGAGTGCTTCCTGATTAGTCAGGCCTGCCTTGACCATCAGCGCAAACTCCCCGGCATTTTTGCCGTGTTCAAACACGCCTGCATCGGTTCCGAAGGCAACAGTCACGCCCAATGCTTTGGCGCGCGTGACTTGGCGACCGGCCGCTTCGATGGCCTGCTTGGCTTTCACCTCGACCGTGGGCGTATAAATGCCTTTGCCCAGCCGCGCGCGGACACCTTCCAGCGCCATTAAAGTCGGGACCAGCACAGTGCCTTTGGCTTTCATAACTTTTAGCGCGGCCTCATCAGCAAAAGTTGCATGTTCGATTGTATCAATTCCTGCTGCTGCGGCTGCCTCCATCCCGCGTGCGCCATGCGCATGGGCCATAACTTTTAGCCCCAGCGAATGTGCAGTGTCGGCAATCGACGTCATTTCGGCGCTGGTGAAATGCGCCTCCAGCCCGCGACCCTGCTGCGACAATACACCGCCAGTTGCGGTAATCTTGATCACATCCGCACCCATTTTAGACGCTTTACGAACCTTTTCTGCGCATTCCACGGGGCCGGTGCAGGTGTAGCCTGTGTCGAGTGCCAGCAGCACATCATCGCGAAATCCGCTGACATCACCGTGGCCACCAACGATGGAAAGCGCTGGGCCTGCGGCAATAATGCGCGGGCCATCAATTTTGCCCTCTGCCGTTCCGCGCCGCAATGCAAAGCCGGTGTTCTGTGCAGAGCCAGCCTCGCGCACTGTGGTAAATCCCGCCCTTACTGTCAGCGCCGCGTTTTTCACGCCCATGACGACGCCCCATTCATCAGGATCGACTGCCTCGTCGCGGAAATCGCCGCCGGGGTCGCCTGTAAGGTGGACGTGCAGGTCTATCAGGCCGGGCACCAGCACTTTGTCGCCCATATCAATGTTGATGGTGCCAGTTGGCATTAGCAAGGGCCCAGGTCCCGGCTCAACTTTCGAAATACGGCCATCGACCACAATGACCGCCACAGGGCCGGTCATACCAACTGCCGGATCAAGGATCGCGTTTTTTGCCGTAATCAAATAGGTCTCTGCTAGCGCAGGGCTGGCGATCAACAGGCTGGCGGTAGCAAGCAAAACGGCGCGGATCATGATATTGTCTCCTGGAATTTACAAACCGGAGTGTGTCGCGCTGGCTGCATTCGAGCAAGCCCAAAAATAGATGGGCCCGGAAGCGCTTGTGCGCATCCGGGCCCGATTCGTCTGGTGGGATCAGGATTTACCAGAAGAAATCGTAAAAGCGTAGAACCTAGTCCGGTTGGACATTCTGCCCATCGTTCCTGCGCCCGCCATCGTTGTTAGGACGTGGCTGGTCTGCATCACGCTGACGTGGTGCAGGTTGCGGGCGCGCCGCTGGCTGTTGCGGCGGTGCTGCGCTTTGCGGTGAATCATTGGATGGTTGCTGATAGCGACCACGTCCTCCGCCATTACCTCGGCCACCGCCATCACCGCGCCGGTCTGGACCGGGACGTGCCATTGGTTGTGGAACGGGTTGCGAGACTGCATCGTTGTTGCCTTGGCCCCCATTGCCTTGAACGTTATCGCGTCCGCGACGGCCATCACCGCGCCCGCCACGGCGGCCATCACCACGGCGACCCCAATCGCCGTCAGCAACGGCACCAGGAGGAGGTGTAGGGTCTGCACGCCGTCCTGGACGTTCATCGCGGCGCCCGCCATTGCCCTCGGGCCATGCTATCGGTTGATCTACAGCACCGTTTGGACCGTTATTGCCATCGCCCCGTCCACGGTCATGCCCGCGACCATGTCCGCGTCCGTCGCCACGACGGTCGTCATGATCGCGCCCACGACCATAGCCGCGTCCGTCATCATGGCTGCGACCACGTCCATAGCCATTGTCGTGGCCGCGATTATCGCGATACCACCGTTGACGGCGATCACCCCAATAACGGCGGTGGTTGTCACGCATGTTGAACCGGCGGCCATAGTTGTCGAACACGTAATAACCGTGGCCGGGATACCAGAAACTATCATACCAACCCCCGCCAAAGCCTATGTTGTAAAAGCCATAGCTGTTGTCACAGTCGTAATAGCTGTCGAATGGCGAGTAGGGATCGCAGTCATAATCGTTATAACCATAGCCATCGCTGGCATAGCCAAGGCCTACATCATAAACGCAACCGGACAGTCCAACCGTTACCGCAGTCAATGCTGCCAACCGGAGGCCAAGCTTTTTGGAAATTAGTGTCATTATCCACCCCTTTGTTCGTTCGAGCGAACCGTCCTGTTTTCACCGAATCATCTCGTCGAATCACTGGCACGTTCTATCGTGATTGCATGATTGCAATTTTCCGGTTGAATTGCATCTGAATGATGGTGTTAGCTGTTGTTCATCTTTGGTACGAGTTGGATGAACGGGTATCGCGCTTGCGGTTTATTAACACGCTTGATAGTAAGTATTTAACCGAACGATTAAATTGACAGGATCACATCATGGCCCTCGCCAGCAGCGAAGCTGCAAATCCCCATTGGATACCGCGCCGCAAAATCGGTGATCTGTCGCACATTCCTGGTGAAAACGGTCCGCCGATTATTGGCACGACGTTCCGCGTCCTGCGCGACCCGCCAGCTTATGGCAAGCATATGGTCGACACTTATGGCAAGGTGTTCCGCACCAACGCCTTTGGTAACCCGACGATTTCGCTCGTTGGTGCCGAGGCGAACGAGCTAATGCTGTTTGATCGCGATAAGCTATTTTCCAACGAGCAGGGCTGGGGGCCAGTACTCAATCTGCTGTTCCCGCGCGGGCTGATGTTGATGGACTTTGATCATCACCGAATGGACCGCCGCGCGCTTGGTATTGCGTTCAAGCCTGAACCGATGCGCGCCTATACGCACGACATGAACCGTATTTTTGACGATCAGCTGAAGAACTGGCGCGGCGACATGCTGTTCTATCCGGCGATAAAGCAGCTGACTTTGGATGTGGCCGCAAGCAGTTTCCTCGGTATTCCGTTGGGACCGGAGGCGGATAAGATCAACAAAGCTTTTGTCGATATGGTGCAGGCCTCGGTTGCGCCGATCCGTGCGCCTATTCCGTTCACCGCGATGGGGCGGGGTGTCGCCGGGCGCAAATATCTGATTGATTACTTCTCACCGCAAATCGCCGAACGCCGCCGTAACGAAAACCGGCAGGATATGTTTAGCCAGTTCTGCCGATCAAAGCGCGAGGACGGAGAATATATGTCCGATGGCGAGCTGATCGACCATATGAACTTCTTGATGATGGCAGCGCATGACACGATCACGTCATCGGTAACATCAATGATCTGGTTTCTGGCGAAGCACCCAGAATGGCAGCAAAAATTACGCGAAGAGTGCCTCAGCATTGCACCCGCCGGATCGGACATCGCTTTTGCAGATCTCGATAAATTCGAGCTCACCGAATATGCGTTTAAAGAATCGCTGCGGTTGATTTCGCCGGTGCCATCGATTCCGCGCCGTGCACTTAAAGACTTCGAGTTCATGGGATATCACATCCCCAAAGGCACCGCTGTCAGTATCAGCCCAGGTTTCGTTCATACAATGGATGAATATTGGGACGATCCGGAAACTTTTGATCCAATGCGCTTTACGCCTGAAAACTCTAAGGGCCGTCATAAATATGCATGGGTTCCGTTCGGCGGCGGCGCGCATATGTGCATCGGGTTGCACTTTGCCTATATGCAAACGAAGCTGTTCATGCACCATCTGCTGACGTCGGTGCAGGTTGAGATTGCGGATGGCTATGCTCCAGAATGGCAGCCTTGGCCAATCCCCAAACCAAAGGATGGTCTTAAGGTGACCTTCAAACCACTTTAACTTAAAGTCCGATCAGTTGGGTCAGACGTTCAACTTCAGCGTTTTCAGATGCTACGCGTCCGGCAATTGTTTGCTGAGGCGCGGTGAGTAAAGCGACCAAGCCGGAGTCCGCACCGTTTTCGCGTTCGCGCGCGACCAATCGGTCCATTTCGCCCAAAGCCGCGACACCGTCCGCGCGTAGGCTATCGGTGCGGGACAAGGCCGTATGCGCATTGGCCCATGATTCGCTGCCAGTGGCCGCATTGCCCGCTGACTGGATTGTTGCGCGAACCGACGGCAGTGCGTTTTCAAATGCTGCATGGGCAACGCTGCTGCGCGATAACAAAGCATCAACCTGTTTTTGCAAATCATCAGAGAGCGTTGTTGTTAGCGTTTCAGCTACCGCGATCTCTTCAACCGGATTCGCTTTTTCGTAGGGCCGCTTGGCGAGTGACGGAAAATCACCGCTTGCACTGGCGCAACCGACGAGAGTCAGCGACGCGAGTGCGGCAAGTGGCAGAAATGTTTGGTTGATCCTAAGCATAGTTCCTGCTTTACGGCGCTGCGGGCAGGCAAGCAAGAGTGGCGAAAAGTGGCTGGAAAACGCGAAACGTGCGTTGACAACCGCGACTCAATACACTAGCTGCGCGCCTTCCAATGCGGGTCTGCCAGACTCAGGTTTTGTTGTTACGCGTTGGAAAAGCCCCGAAAAAGGGCACAAAGCAGATATATAGAGATTGAGAAAAGCCATGTTCGCTATCGTGCGCACTGGCGGTAAGCAGTATCGCGTTGCCGCTGGAGACAAGATTGCAGTTGAAAAACTGCCCGGAGAAGCCGGTGACAC
>JANMGR010000083.1:0-6867 GCA_031374785.1 Sphingomonadales bacterium
CGGGCGTGGAGTTCGGCGAGGCGTTCGGCGGGGATGCCCCAGTCTTTGGCGCGGCCCAGCGATGGGGCCGTGCCCATTCGCTTATCGTAATCCGCTGCTCTTGAGCCCTTCCCCTTTAGGGGAGGGGTTTGGGGTGGGGACTCTCGGCCCTGCTCTATCTCTGGATGAGGGAGTAAACCGCTAGTCCCCACCCCAACCCCTCCCCTGAAGGGGAGGGGCTTAGGTTGTGTTTGGTTTGACAGGTCATTCATCCAACCGACCCCTCAAGGCTTATCCCCAACAACTTCTGCGCTTCCACCGCAAATTCCATCGGCAGTTGCTGCAGCACTTCCTTGGCGAAGCCATTGACGATCAGCGCGACGGCTTCCTCGGCGTTCAACCCGCGTTGCATTGCGTAGAACATTTGGTCGTCACTAATCTTGCTCGTCGTCGCCTCATGCTCGATCTGCGCGGTGGGGTTGCGGACTTCGATATAGGGAACAGTGTGTGCGCCGCTGAGCGACCCAAGCAACAGCGAATCGCATTGGGTGAAATTGCGCACGCCTTCGGCATTCGGAGCGACGCGGACCAGCCCGCGATACGTGTTGTTGCTGTGTCCGGCGCTGATGCCCTTCGACACGATGGTCGAGCGGCTGCCCTTGCCATTGTGGATCATCTTGGTGCCGGTGTCGGCCTGCTGGTAGTTGTTGGTCACCGCGACCGAGTAAAATTCGCCGACACTGTTTTCGCCGTTAAGAACGCAGCTTGGATATTTCCACGTCACCGCGCTGCCGGTTTCGACCTGCGTCCAGCTCACCTTGCTGTTCCGCCCCTGACACAAAGCGCGCTTGGTGACGAAATTATAGATGCCGCCTTTGCCCTCTGCATCGCCGGGATACCAGTTTTGCACGGTCGAATATTTGATCTCGGCATCATCGAGCGCGACCAGTTCGACGACGGCAGCGTGAAGCTGGTTCTCGTCACGCATCGGTGCGGTGCAGCCTTCGAGATAGCTGACATAGCTGCCCTTGTCGGCGATGATTAAGGTGCGTTCGAATTGGCCGGTATTCTCGGCATTGATGCGGAAATAGGTGGACAGCTCCATCGGGCAACGCACGCCTTCGGGGATGTAGACGAACGTCCCGTCGGAAAAGACTGCGCAGTTGAGCGTGGCGAAATAATTGTCGTGCATCGGCACAATTTTGCCGAGATACTTCTTCACCAGATCAGGATATTCTTTGATCGCTTCTGAGATGCTGCGGAAAATAACGCCGGCGCGTTCGAGCTCTGCGCGGAAGGTTGTGGCGACCGAAACCGAGTCAAACACAGCATCCACAGCAACGCGGCGTTGCGGCAAGCCGCCTGCTCCATTTTCTTCTGGGCCAGCCTCAACACCCGCGAGCAATTTCTGCTCAGCAATCGGAATGCCAAGCTTTTCGTAAACACGCAGGATTTCAGGATCGACTTCGTCGAGCGAGCCCAGTTTCGGCTTCGCTTTGGGCGCGGCGTAATAATAGGCGTCTTGATAATCAATCGGCGGCACGTTCAGCTTGGCCCAATCGGGCGGCGTCATCGTCTGCCACATGCGGAATGCTTTCAGCCTCCATTCGAGCATCCATTCCGGCTCGTTCTTTTTGCCGGAGATAAAGCGGACAGTATCCTCAGTCAGGCCCTTTTCGGCAAACTCGGTTTCAATGTCTGACGACCAGCCATGTTCGTAATCCGCAACCTTATCAGCAGCATCCCATGCGGCTTGGTCTTTCAGGGCAATATCGTCCATTATTTTGCGCACCGTGTATAAACTGAAATATCGCTGTGCTCACCAATGGTCAGCTGCTTTTTGTCAGACGAAAGCGACATCATTTCGAGGCTGCCGAAAGTGACGTTACTATGCGTGACGCGGCTTTCAACGCGGATCGTCTGGGAATCAAAGATCATAACACGCTCAACTTTTCCTTTGGATTCAAAATTGATAATCGTGCGCGCGTTGATCCGCATATTACCGCTATCCACCGGGCCAGCGGCGCAATTCCGAGCTTCCAGTGCCCAGTCTCCCTGAAAAGCCGCAGGTATTCGCGTCGACTTTACGGGTTTTGCCGCCCCGACTGCAGCGGTCGCAAGTAGCGCCAATGAAAGCATCGCAAATCGTATCATCGCACCAAACTCGTTAGTTTGATGTCAGCCAGCGCCCCGCGCACCGCCCCATTGACGACATTCATATGCGGCTTCACCGCGCAATCAGGTTCAATGCTACAATGGCACGTCTGTTCATTAACACAGCCGGTCAGAGCAATCGGCCCTTCAATTGCCTCGATGATATCGGCCAAAGTGATCGCCGCTGCGGGACGCGCCAGTTGAATGCCACCACCTGCGCCACGCACAGAACGCAGCAAGCCGCCCTTTGACAATATGCTGACGAGTTTTTGCACCGTCGGAAGCGCGATGCCAGTCTCGGATGCCAGCTCTGTTGCCGACGTGCGCAAACCGCCGCAATGGCGTGCCGCTGCACCCATCACCACCACTGCATAATCTGCCATATTGGATAGCCGCATAGCGCACCCGAATCCTAATCAGATAAAATCGTTCTGATTAGTCATGTGGGCCAGTATTGCGCGGAAATCAACCCTGGACGCTTAGGGATTTTTCCTAATTCGGCTCGGCAAAGTCAGGTTCAGGCTCTTCACCCTGCCCTTGTTTACTACGCCCCATCGCCCGATCCACCCATTCATCATCCACCGATTCAGGCTCAACTGCTTGGTCTTGAACGGGTATTGCTTCGACCGGAACCTCGCCTTCAATCGGTTGACCATTTTCATCGAGCAGCACTTCTTCGCTGTCGGCACCTAGGGTCATCTCTTCGCCGTCCAGCCTTTCGGGGAAGGTGACGTCAGTTGCAAAGTTTTCGACCGGACGCTTGGCAACCGCGACGCGCATATAGCTGCCCCAAGCCGTCGCAGGTGCATTGCCGCCTTGGAGATTGCCCACGGCGCGCGCATCATCGCGGCCCATCCAGACGCCCGTGGTAAGGCCGGACGAGAAGCCGAGGAACCAGCCATCCTTGTTGCTCGACGTGGTGCCGGTCTTGCCTGCCACGGGCCTGCCAATCTGTGCCGCGCGACCGGAACCTGCCGTCACCGCCGATTGCATCAGGTCAGTAACGCCCGCCGCAACATAAGGCTGCACCAATTGCGTGCCAGTTGTTGCTTTGTGCCGATAGATAACGTCGCCATCTATGGTCGTCACTTTGCTGATCGCATAAGGCGTAACGCTGCGTCCTTTTGCGGCGATCGAGGCGAACGCACGCGTCATTTCAATAACGCGCGTTTCCGACGACCCTAGCACCATCGCTGGACCGGTGCTGATCGGGGTGGATATGCCAAATCGCCGTGCCATGTTGGCGATTGCGCTTGTTCCGACTTCCGCACCTATTTTTGCGGCCACCGTATTTTTGGAATAGGCAAAGGCGGTGCGCAGGGTGATTTCGCCCGCATAGCTGCCCCCGCTATTTTTCGGGGACCAGCCGTCAATCGTGACCGGTTCATCAACCACTTTATCGTCGGGGCGGAACCCAGCCTCTAGGGCCGCCAGATAGACGAAGGCTTTCCAAGACGAGCCCGGTTGCCGCAATGCGGTGACCGCGCGGTTATAGTTGCTTTTGGCATAATCCGTCCCGCCGACCATCGCGCGCACAGCGCCATCGCGGTCGAGCGTGACGACTGCACCTTGCGAGCCGCGCGGGACATGGGCGGAAAGCGACGCAGATGCTGCGCGCTGCATAGACAGGTCAATTGTCGTCCAAACATCAATCGGCTTGTCGGTTTCATCAATCAGGCCATCAAGTTGGGGCAGCGCCCAATCGGTGAAATAGCGAACACTGTCCTGCGATTTTTGCGATGCCAGTTTCACCTTTGCAGGCTTTACCTCAGCGGCTTGTGCAGCAGTAATCATGCCCGCATCCTGCATCACTTCGATCACCACGCCCGCGCGCCCGATAGCGGCCTGCGCATCGGCGGTTGGCGAATAATGCGAGGGCGCTTTTACCAGCCCCGCGATAATCGCAGACTCAGCTAAGGTCAGTTCCTCAGCCCCATGATCGAAGAACTTACGCGATGCCGCGTCAACGCCGAAAGCGCCGCCGCCAAAATACACTTTATTGAGATACAATTCGAGGATCTGATCCTTGGAAAACTTCGTTTCTATCGCCATCGACAATATGATTTCGCGGATTTTGCGGCCAAATTCGCGGCGGTTATTCAGATAGACTGTCCGCGCCAATTGCTGCGTAATCGTGGAGCCGCCTTGCGACCATTTGCCGCTGGTGGCGCGCACATAAAACGACCTGACAATGCCAATCGGATCGACACCGGGATGGTAATAAAACCGCCGGTCCTCAACCGCGACCATCGCGTCTTTCATGTCCTTGGGCAATTGCTTGACGGAAACCCAGCGACCAAAGCTTGGCCCCAATGTCTGAATAACGGTGCCGTCAGCTGCGCGAACGCGGATCATTTGGCCATTGGGAGAGGATTTCAAATCCTCAAACCCCTTAATCTCGTTGCGCGCGATGGCGACGAAAATTCCTATAATCAGCAGCCCCATTAAAGCGAGCGCGATCCCGGTTTTTAACAAAACAAAGAACCACCACGAAAACCGTGACTGCTCGCCTGAACTCTGTGCTGATTTTGCCATTGGCCGTGTTGTTACCGTTTCGGCTGGAATCCGACAAGCAACAAAAATAGTGGCCTATTCAGCTTCGAAATCCAGCGACACGCTGTTGATGCAATAGCGCAAGCCATTTGGACCCGGTCCATCTGGAAAGACATGGCCCAAATGCCCGTCACAACGCGTGCAGCGCACCTCAATTCGGTGCATGCCGTGGCTGTGGTCATGCACTTCAGTCACAGCGTCGGCGGCGGCTGGCGTTGTAAAACTGGGCCAGCCAGAGCCGCTTTCAAATTTGTCGGTCGATTGGAACAGCAACGTGCCGCATCCGCCGCAATGGAATGCGCCGTCGCGTTTCTCAACATTCAACGCGCCACTAAACGCCCGTTCAGTGCCGCCTTCGCGCAAGACGTTATATTGCACTGGCGAAAGACGCGCGCGCCATTCTTTCTCATCAAGGTCGAGTTTTTCCATACGGCTAATGTGCGGTCGCTGCCTGCCCACGTCAAGACCAGCATTCATCCTTTATTTACCACATTTCGGCAAAGCTGCCGTTCATGGGTCTAGGACGCAGCAAGGGTGTTGCTGTCGCGTATTGCTGGTTGATGCTAGCAGGCGCAGCAGAGCCGTCTCACGGAGAGGCGGGATTTGACGGAGCGGTCGTTGACGAAACGCCTCTGCGCGTGGAAATCCGCACCCAATTGGATTTCAGCCGCGCCACCACCGGCGGCACCGGAAATGGCCAAATCAGCATTGATCCCAATAGCGGCACACGCCGCGTTGCAGGTGACGTTGTCGACCTCGGCGGCTCGGCTTTGGCAGGCTCAGCAGTCTTGACCGGAGAACCCGGACGTGTGGTGAAAATTGATATGCCGTTGTCAATCCGTATGACCAGTTCGGGCGGCGGTTCGATCACTATCACCAATTTGCGCACTAACCTTTCGCCGCAAGCAAGGCTCGACAATTTCGGGAGGTTGGAATTTTCATTTGGCGGTGATTTGGAGATTAAAGGTAGCGTCGCGGGGACATTCCGCGGGCGGATACCGATTACGGCGGAGTATGAATAAAGCCTAACGCGCCCTTGCTGCTGACCGCGCAATGCGCGCTAGTTCTTCTTCCAGCAATACCGAGCCTAAGTCTGCGCCCAGCGCCATGACTTTCTGTTCAACCTCAATCAGATGCCCCATCAACCCTGCCAGCCTCGGCGAAGTCCAGCAGCGTAACTGTGCTTCGTGTTCGCCCTGTTCTTTCCAGAAAATCGACTTTGTCGCGCGGATCAGCGCGCCGGGTTGAGCACCACCATCAACTTTTGCCCGCAAGCCTGCTAGCAAAGCCGCGCGGCGTTGCATCGCCCGCGTAATCCGCACAGCATCAACGCCAACGGCGCGCGCCTCTGCCAATTGCCGCCCCAATGCCCGAACCTCACCAGCCATCACGCGGTTGATTAGGGCATTAACGTCCTCCTCACTGGTTTCCGCCGCCAATGCCGTAAACGCCGCCGCCTCGACCAGCACCGGCCGTTCAGGGCTGGCATCGTGATACAGAGCGAGTTTCTCAACCTCGCTTGCCGCAAGCCGGCGGTCTTGCCCTGTATAGCGCGCAATTTGTGCGGCCAGCGCGCGGTCAAGCTTCAGCCCCGCTGTTCGCGCTAACCCCAAAACATGATCGGTGGCCTCCGCTTCGCTGGGGGGATAGCAGATATAGGCCATCGCGCGCGGCGATCCTTCGACCAGCCGCCGCAACTTGCTGCCTTTGGTCAAATTGCCCGCCGTCGCAATCACGGGGTTGCCCGCTTGTTCCGCCAAGAGCAAATTTTCAACTGCGTCCAGCCCCTCATCCCGCGCGAAATTCAGCCGGATATAGCGGATATAGCCGAACAACGATGTAGATGCCGCCTAGTCGGACAGCAGCGCCGGATCACCGCGCAGCTTTGCGCTGTCGATATCCACAGCCTCCGCCTCTGGCCCCATGTTCGCGGCCATCGTCGATGCCATTGCGGCAATAGCGGATTCGTCTTGTCCGAAAATCAGAAACAGGCGGATATCGGGCCGGCTGGAAATGGCTGCAACGAAATCGCCTTCGCGCAGCTTGGGCGCACTCATTTGGGTTCGCGGGCGTAAATCGAGATACGCGTGACAATCTGTTCGGCGACTTCCTGCGTCAGGTTTTCGAGAGCTGTGTTTTCGCCCGCAATCGTTGCATATTCGGAACTGACCACATCGATAC
>JANMGR010000084.1:0-2018 GCA_031374785.1 Sphingomonadales bacterium
GGGCTGTATTCCTTGGTTGTGAATACCGTCCAGCTGACAGCCAGCAGCATCGCAGCGCCGCCAACCCAGAAACTGTATTTGACCGTATCTGGGATCGTGCCAGCAGGGGCAGTGTTGGAGACGTTCAAATGGTTAAACAGATCGGGCAATAATGACCCCGCGACCGCGCCAACGCCAATCAACGCGGTTTGCACCGCATAGCCGCTGGTATGCTGATCCTTGTTCAACATATCGCCGACAAAAGCGCGAAATGGTTCCATCGAAATGTTGATCGATGCGTCAAGTACCCACAGCATAATTGCGGCAAACAGCAACACATGCGCCAACGGCATGATGAATAATGACAGCGCGGCGAGCAATGCTCCCGCCAAGAAATAAGGACGGCGGCGACCAAGTCGGCCCAGCCATGCCCGATCGCTGAAATGTCCGATTAGGGGCTGGACCAACAAACCGGTAAGGGGGGCTGCCACCCACAACGCGGGCAGGTCATCAAGGCTTGCACCCAGCGCCTGAAAAATTCGCGACATATTCCCGTTCTGGAGCGCAAATCCCATCTGGATACCCAGAAAGCCGAAGCTGATATTGATCAGGCTGCTGAAACTCTGCCGCGGTCTATCCATGATTGCCTCTCCCCAGACGCATATTTTTTATCAGAGTGGCAGAGTAGTCGGCTGCGGGCAATCGGGGTGGCTATGAATACGAATGTGAGGGGGTGGAGGTTCAATGCGCCCCGCAGCTTTTCCGCACGATCAACCGTGCAGGCAGTGCAGCTGTATTCGCATCTTCGTTCCTGATCTGCCGGATCAGCGCGTCGACAAGCATTTCCCCTGCTTTGCTAAAGTCTTGCTGGATCGTCGTCAGCGGCGGCCGTGTCATACTGGCGGCGGGCAGATCGTCAAAGCCGACAATCGCAATGTCATTGGGCACATCTAGCCCATGTTCGGATAGGGCGCGCATCGCGCCGATAGCGATCATGTCACTCGCGGCGAATATCGCGTCGAACTTTACACCGCCTGCCATTAACGCATTGACTGCATCATGACCCGATTGTTCGGTGATGATCGCATCGGCTTGCCGCGCGTGAACCACTTTGATTCCTGCGCTGCGCTGCGCCTCGCAGTACCCGCGATAGCGGTCAAAAAATTCGGGATAATGTTCGTTGGCATGGCCAAGGAAGGCAATCCGCCTGCTGCCGTGCGCGATCAGATGTTGCGTGGCATCATAACCGCCGCGAAAATTATCACAGCCGATCACTGTGCCAAGGCTGCGTTCGTTGACATGGCCCCAGCGCACGAAATGCGTGCCTTGTTCCATCAATTGATCCAGCTTTGCGCGATACGGCTCAAAGTCGCCATGACCCAAAAGGATGATGCCGTCGGCTTTGCGGCTTTCCTCAAACTCGACATGCCAGTTTGACGCCATATGCTGCATAGAGATCAGCAGATCATAGCGCCGCAGCGAACAGGTGCGCACGACCGAGCCGAGCATCGACAAGAAAAACGGGTTAATTCCGGTTTGATCAGGCGTCGGGTCTTCGTAGAATAACAGTGCCAAGGTGTTGGTCTCACGCTTTCGCAACGAAGACGCGTTCTTGTCGACGGTGTAATTCAACTGCTGTGCGATCGCCTCGATGCGTTTGCGGGTCTGTTCCGATACGGTCGGACTACCGCTTAACGCGCGCGAAACCGTCGGCTGCGAAACCCCTGCGAGCTGAGCGATGTCAAATGATGTCGGTTTTCGCGACATTATGGTTCCTCTTCCGGCTGCAGCATTACCCCCAGTGTCACATTCCTGCAACATACACTGCATGAATGTCTGAATACGTATGTGGGTTTCTGTGCGTCCCATGCACAACGGGTTATGCGTAAGTTAGAAATGGCCCTCAATATCGAGGGTGGTTCGCAAAACACGTTCAACGTGGTCCGGGCAACGTCCCGACATTATGCTGGGGAGCATGTCATGAAGGTTACCAACACTACAGTTTTATCCCGTGCATCGGTCAGCGCACTTGCGCTTGG
>JANMGR010000085.1:0-9873 GCA_031374785.1 Sphingomonadales bacterium
CTATCGCCCATCCAGCGCAACCGCAAAACGCGAGGACGAAGCGGTCAAAGTGATCGGCATGCGCCGCCGGATTGCCGAAAACATGGCCGCGTCAAAACGCAACATCCCGCATTTCAGCTATGTTGAGGAATTCGATGTCACTGCAATGGAGGCGATGCGTGCTGACCTGAACGCCAACCGCGGCACTAGGCCAAAACTGACCATGCTGCCGTTTTTGATCGTCGCGATTTGCAAAGCAATCCCAGATTTTCCAATGATTAACGCACGGTATGATGATGAAGCGGGTGTTGTCACCCGCCATGGCGCGATCCATCTTGGCATGGCGACGCAAACCGATGCGGGGCTAATGGTTCCGGTTTTGCGCGATGCGCAGGATATGAATGTCTGGCAATTAGCGCATGAAATTACGCGATTGGCGAATGCTGCGCGCGATGGCTCGGCAAAAAGTGACGAGCTTTCGGGATCGACTTTGACCGTAACCTCGCTTGGGCCACTTGGCGGCATTGCGACGACGCCGGTCATCAACCGGCCCGAAGTTGCGATCATCGGCCCGAACAAAATTGTCGAGCGCCCCGTTTTTGTTGGCGACACCATCGAGGCACGCAAGCTGATGAATCTTTCGATCAGCTGCGACCACCGCGTCGTTGACGGATGGGACGCGGCGAGTTTTGTTCAGGCGGTTAAGAAATTCGTCGAAACGCCGGTTCTGCTTTTTGCGGATTAAAACTTAAATCCGCTAAGGCTTTGCTGGTCAAATTTCAGCTTGAAGGTCAAGAATGGCCCGCTGCGTGTGTAGCGACTTTCTTCAAAATCACGGTCTTCAAATCCGACCATATTATAGCCCAATGTGATGTTCGCATTGTCGAAAGGAGTCACAGTCAACGTCGGGCCACCGGACCAAGAAATGTTCTTGCCCGAAGTTCCGATACGCGCAGTTCCAGATGCGCCGATATCGGCAATGTCGGACAAGTCAAACTTCAAGTCCGCACCGACCACGTTGCTCCAGCCTTTGACATCATCAAGGCCAAAACGGTCGGTGTTGTAGCGTGTGCCCCAAAAGAAGCTGTATTCGCCGCGCTCGATAAACGCACCATCGTCATTGTCGATGGGTGTGTAGTTTACTGAAAGGCTGTTGATGACGCGGCTTGATTTGACGTCGCCATTGACCAACAATGGAGCGCCACCGATGGGACCGGGCAGGCCAGCAACGGCATTCTGCACAGCATCATGGCGGAATTCGGTTTTGTTCAGAAACGACCACTGGCTGTCAGATGGACGGTGCGCCCAGCTGATTTCGGCCTGTGCCGTTGTTGTGCTTGCTCCGCCATCTTGCTTGGCGCGGAACCAGCTAAACGCTCCGCCAACCGCGCGGCCTTCACCGATTTGGCGCAAAATTGCGGTTGTTATGCCGTAACGCTGCGTCGTGTCGCCATCGCGCCATTCGGCCCGACCGGTCCAGCTCCAACGCTCACCATGATAACTTGCACCAGCTGTCACCGCGACGAAATCTTCCGTCAACGTACCATCGCTGCCAAGGAACCCGCCAGAGGCGACAGGTTGCAGCGGATTGATGACATCGGCACGAGCGAACCCGCCGAGTGTTTTGTTGCCATCGACCGTAAAGTCGACTGACCATTTGTCGTCCAGTTTGAACGATTGTGCCAAACCATAGGCTGCAAAAGTGCGCGGCCCATATTCGGTTATTTCCTGCTGATTGGCGCTGGCAAGAATGCGACCGCCAGCCCAGGGAGCGATATCAAAGCCGAACCGTGCTGTGCGGGCATCGATATTTTTACCCTTGGCAATTTCGTAACTGCCGATCATCTGGATATCGGAGCGTACAGCATAGCGCGCACCGATTTTGTGGCGTGCAGGGAAGTCGACACTTTCGTCTTCACCACCGATTGCAAATTCGCTTTGCGCGTCAAGTTCCAGCTTGCCGTCAAAGAATTTCTGCGATCCGCCCAGTTTCACCAGCGTGGAGCGATTAGTGGAACCATCCGCCAATCTGTCGTCGGCATGGATGATGCCGGCACGCAGGGAAGTTTTGTCGTTACGATATTCGATTTCCGCCGAGCCAGCACGACGACGCGCACCGGTTTCGAGGTAATCCTCTTGATAGCCGAGCGCCGAGACACTGACCTGTTCGGTCAAGCGATAACGGGCATCAAGGCCAAATTTCTCTGTGCCGGTTTCCGAACGGTTGTTCTGACCCAGACCGAATTGTGCGGACTGGCGGCGGAAATACGCAAGCACATCGACTTTCGCACCGTGATGCTCTGCCTCAAGCAAGACCGCTGTAGCAGTACCTGCATCGGCAGTTGCACTGCTGGCGCGGGCTTTGCCATCGGTTGCGGCGATTTCGGCGCGCAGCTCGGTGCCTGTTCCGGGACGATAGCGGATGTCGGCACCGACCAGATTGGTTTTGTCGGTATCGGTTTCATCATGGATCGCGGTCGCGGCGATTTGCAGTTTTTCGTCTTTCGACTGCCATTTCACGCGGCCACCACCATTGTTCACTCGCTGACCAACGCCATCAACTTCATATTCGGCGATGATGAACTGCGGATCAAGGCTCGACGAACGTGACAGGACAGGCTCACGAAAACGCAAGGTTCCGGCAAGATAATCGATATCGTAATCGATGTGACGCACTAGGTCGCGGCGTTCGACGATACGGTCAGAACGCAGACGATCGCGTGTTTCCAGCGTAATCCGCTCACTGTTCGGCAAGATGTCACGCGCGGTCAACGCATAGGGACCGGTCAGGCCAGTGCCCTGAATTTCTTCGCGGCGATACCGGTAAGGGGTGTCAGCCGCAAAGACCTGTGCGTGGACTTGTTCACCTCGATACTCGGCTTTGACGCCGTTGAAATTGCGTTGGTAACGGGCAAGTTCAGGCTCATCGATTCCGGTGGTGTAATCACCGAACAGCGCGTAAAACTGAGGACGCTCCAGCTTCAGATACAGGCGGCGGACCGATGCGGCGTCATAACGCTGCTCGCTGCGGTCAGCATATACGGTGTAATAACGGCGCGGATCGATGATTCCTGCAAAGCGGGTTTCATCTTCGTTCTTGTCGCTGTCATAAGCCAACGTCATCAGCCATTTCCCGCTGACGCGGCCCTTGGCATACAGCGCAATACGGCCATCAAGGTTTAGCTGATCGTCGTCGGCGACAAGCTCTTCCAAACCTTCGTCAAGCGTGTTGAAACCAACAGTGCCAGCGGCAAAGCCAACGACAGTCCAGGGACGATCGCCTGGATCAAGCCAAGTTTCGACACGTTGTGTGCGGCGGACTTCACCGTCTTGGAAATTAAACGAGACTGCAACTGTGCCAGAGGCTGTGGTTGGCTCAAGCTCGATATAGGCAATGCCGTTATCGCCGTGGACGCGCCATACCGGCTGCGCACGTTCCAAACCAGAAAGCTGGTTTGCCTGTTGCGCATCAACTTCGACAGCAGGGCGATAGGGGTCAGTGACGCTAAAGTCGCCTACTGCGCCGTGCTGGATCGGTTTGCCGTTACGGTCTGTCATCCGAACCGCGATGCGCGGGCGTGTAACGCCATCAGCGAGCAAAAGCGATTGGTCTTTCAGGAACTGGGCTGTCATTGGCGATCCAGCGACATAGAGGTTCTGCGTCAGTGTTTCCACCAAAGCGCCGTCTTCGCCGGTGACTTTGGCCGTCAACACGTTGTTGCCAGCATCGATGATTACACCGCGCCAGACAGAAGCACGCATCTCGCCATCGGTGCTTTTTTTGGTGCCGTCAAAGTTCAGCGCGTCAACAGGCTTGCCATTTACGAGCAGTTCAACCTTTTGGCGCGGCAAATGTTTAACGACGATGCGTGTTGAGCGTGAGCGGGGATTATAGTCAGTTGTCGGGAAGACAAAGCCAAGGCCAGGCGCCTGATTTTCAAACCAATCTATTTCCGAACCAGCGGCCTGTGCATCGGTCAAAACCGGGGGCAGAGGCACAGCTTTGGCGCGCGTATCTTCGCGGGCTATGGTCTTTACGGCACGGAAATCGGCGCGTTTTAGGCTGCCACCGCGCCCCTCGACAAAGCGCGAGATCGCGCTGCCTGCGCTGCGTGTGTTGCGGGCGCAGTTGATCGGTTTTTGGTCAAGCGGGAAGGTCGACGGGTCGATTTGCACGACGTGCAGGCCCGGGACAACGCCTTCAAAGTGATAGCGGCCATCGAGATCAGTGACGGCATAGGTGCCGTCCTGCAGCATCACACGAACGCCAGCGATGCCCTTGGCGTTGCGTGGATCAACGTCGCAACCGCCGTCAGTAATCCGTCCGATGATAGTGAACCGCTCGCTGATGCCGTCGCGCACGATACGCACGGTGGAATCTGCGTTATCGCTCACCGCGCCGCGGTTATCGCGCGCAGAGGCCAAGTTTATGGCGTTACCGGGGCGCGCATCGGTGCGCACTTCGGCCAAATAGGTCAACAATCCCGAACGGCCACCTGTCAGCGGCGGCACAGTTACAGAGAAGCGCGCGCCATCGGCGGCAACAGTCGGTGTCACCAATGCGCCGTTGTAACGCACTGAATTTAAGCGCAAACGCATAGCATTTGGCAATATGTCGGTCACAGTCACAGGGCCACTAGCCCGCGTGCTACTAGGATTGCGCACTTCGACGCGGTATTGGACTATGTCTCCCGGCATCGCTGTAACCGATGACGTCGTTTTGGTCAGCTGCAACTGGCCACCCGGCCTGTCCATCGGTACATCGATGCGCACAGGGGCTGGATCGGACAAGGTGATTGTCCCGCCATAAGACCCCGGCGCAATGATGAACGGCCCGCCATCAGATCGCGTCAAAAGCGCGATTTCAGCCGGCGTTGCGACTGACGGCGTTGTATATGGTGCTGGCGGTGTGAAGACTAAGCGGTAGACGCCCGGTCGCAGGAATGGAAATCGATAGAATCCTGCATTAAATGAATAGCTTGCACCGCTGGAATCGGTTACCGTTGATCCGGTAATTAAGCTATTCGGGAAGCTCGAAACGCCATCGTCGCCAAAAACCTGCGCTGGAACGCCGGTTGCTGCATCGACAATAGTCACTCGAGTGCCAGAGACAGGGGTGCCATCGCCGCTGTCAAAGGTGAGGCCGAACGGATCGACAAGAATATCTACAGTTCCAGAGGCAATTGTGCCGCCGCCAACGCCATTACCGAGGTCAAACGACAATGTATCGCCCGGACGGACAGTTAAAACGCAGTCGCCAATCACTGGAGAGGCGGGCGTAGCTGCTGTATTGATGACAGCCATGAAAATACCGCTGTTGACCGCAGTTTCGGTCATCGTGATGCTCTCGCGGTCGCCATTTCGCGTCGTGATTGTCGCTGTAAAGCTGTCAATCGCCGTCGCACTGGCGTTTTGCAGCGCCGAGCTGACCTTAAGAATCAGCGGTTCACCTGCGCGAATAGCGGTTGTTGGCGTAATTGCCGCCGGATTTGCTGCATATTGCGAAAATGCACCGGTTAAATCGACAGGCCTTGGCCCGGATGATCCCATACACATCGTTGGCGGCAGATTAGTTGGCTGACCAGAAGGGCCGCCCGTAAAATGGAATAGTTGCAACGATGCTGGCGGGGGCGGTGTCGTTCGGTCGACGATGATATCGACGGTATTCGACGGCTGAGACAGCCGTAGACCCCCGCTATCCCATTCTGCTTGCGCAGTGTTGCTGATTGTAGAACTGCCCGCTGCGCTTTGCGCAAGCGCGGGAAGGCTGGCTGCAGCTATGGGTATAGCTGCGGCCAACGCTCCGGCGCATTTTATGAAAGACTTGGTTAACAGGTTCATAGGGGAAAAAGGCGATGCCAGGCGGACCCAGCATCGCCTCTCCTTTCCTTAATTAATAACTGCGCGGAAAATCAGAGCGCGCGAGCTGCTCGCTGCGATTGTGGACAGTGTTCCCTCGGCGCGTGTAAGCCCCGAATTATACTGGCCAGCATCCGCATCGGTTGCATCGGTTACGCCAGTTCCTGCAGAACAGGTTTGGCTTGCACCGGGGCTCGTGACCGTTGCGTCAACGAAAATTGTACCGGGCGAGAACGTCAGGTTTGCCGGAACAACGTCGCGGATTGCGATGTTGGTGGCAGACGCAGCGCCAGCAGCATTCGTGACCGAGATACAGTATTCGACAACTGCGCCAGGGACCGACTTGAAGTTCGATGTGCTGACACCATCGCTGATGATACGGCTCGATTTGAAGACGCTCAAGGAGGCCGCTGAAACGGTGTAATCGTCCGTTGCAATGTCAATACCATCACGTGCGATCGAGGTTCCGCCGTTGCCCGATTTCGCCACATCGGCAAAGATCGTTTCAACAGTTCCCGCGCCGTTGACAGTGGCATCTGCCGCTGCTGCGCCTGCGCCAGTAATGGCGGTGCCATTGCTATTCAGGGCAGTGGCAGTAGCCGAAACGTTTGCAACCTGACCGTTTGTTGCGGCAGCTGGAATGTTTCCAAGGATCAGGATCGTTGCAGTGCCATCGGCGACAAGGTCGTTGATTGTCAGTGATGCAGATGCAGCCGTGTCACAAACACCGTCAATTACTGGACCATCAAGGCAGATGAGCAGGCTAGTGACGTCAAATACGTCGGTTCCGCCGTGCGCAGCTGTACCACCGACGATATTCGCGGGTGTTACCGTGAAATCGAGCGTATCGTTTGCAGCATTCGTCAGCAGAAACGTCGTGACTCGGGCTGTTTGACCAGGAATGACAGTGGTCGTTCCCGTCGTTGCCTTTTCAGCAATGTTAAACAGGATTTTACGGTCGACTACGAACGTGTCTGACGCACTTGCCTGCGTTTGGGGGACACCACCGACTTGGAAGTCGACGGTGACGTTGTTTAGGACTGATGTGCCCTGCGTAGTTCCCGCTGCCATAGCAGGGACCGCGTTCAGGAACACGGCTGGGATTACGGCTGAGGCAATCAGTAGTTTAAGCTTACTGGTCATGCTTATTCTCCTGTTGCATTAAAGTGATTGCGGAATGTCCGCGGCAATCGTCGCGTTTTCGAAGTCATTTCACGACTCCACGAAAGATCAGCTTGCCTGCGTCACCGGCAGCAAGCATTTGATTCATTTGCCATTTCAGATGGGTCACGTCGGTCATCAACGCATTACGGCTGGAACCGTCTGCATTGTTCACGCGCAGCTGCGACAATTTGCCCCAGCTTTTTCCGCCATCGATTGAAACGACCTCGGCACCATCCGACGTCCCGCTGAAAGTTATCGCGGCGGGGATCGGGTTGGTCACCGAAAAATTCGTTGCAGGTTTGTTGCCTGCGTTGCGATATCGCACCACAAACACCAGCTGATCGCCCGGAAGGATCATGCTTGGCTTTGCCAAAACGGTTGAAAACGAACCGTCAGGCCGCTTTTCCTGTTTTTCAATAAAGACGTCACTGGACAGCTCAACGGGTGCCGCAGCCATTGCGGGCACGCTACTTGCGGCCAATAAAATCATGGAAAAACATAGTTTTATGATGCGATTCATTGTACTCTCACCTTAAAAGTGACGATGCGGCTTTGCCCGGCCGCGACATTCCCGAGCGAGACACTTACGCGCGAGCCGTTAAAATTCCCTTGATCAGCATCTGCAGCGTCGGTCAGCGCGCCACCTGTCAGTGTCATGCTGCTGGCGACATATTGCGAGCTGGCTGGGATCGGATCGTTGATCGCCAAATTGTTTAGCGTGCCGGTGCCGCTGACTGTTGCGGTTAAAGTGTAAGTGATAATTGAACCCGGAACCGACGTCGTTCCGCCAAAGGGATCAAGCACAGTTGCTGACTTCACCAAGGATACCGATGCAGCGTTTATCAGCAGAAAGCCCGAGGCATCAGCATCTGCGCCAGTGGAGCCGACAACGGCGTTTCCGCCACCTTGGCCTGCGCCTGCAAATGTTGTTCCCGGTGCTCCGGTTCCTGTTGTCGCGGCGGTAGTGATACGCACTTGCGCGCGATCACCGTTGTTTTGCGTTGCTGGAACATTGGTCAAAACAAAAACGCGGATAATCTGGTCAGGTGCAAGCAGCGGGTCATTCGTTCCCGCAACATAGGCTGTGTCAACGCCGGGATCGTAAACGCCGTTATTGTTGCTATCGATGACAACCTGCACCAGCGCCGGATCAAAATCATCGCCGCCGTTGACAACATTAGGCGTGATGCGGAATGATTCTGGGCCGTTACCGGTGTTGGTAATGCGGAACGTCGACACGACATTCTGCGCGCCATTGGTAGTTATGACGTCACCGGGGTCGCCGCTAACGGCGGTAACATCAAGCAACTCATCAACTTTGATAACGACTGGGTTAGAATCAATATCAACAGTCGTGCCGCCAGTTTCGTATGAAGCCGTGGCTATATTAGTGATATCGGTGCCCGCCAAAGTTCCGGCTGCATAAGCGTTGCTGGATGCAAGCAGCGTCAGTGCCGCCGTGCTGCAATAGGCAATGATGCGCAGGCCATGAAGATGGTATGAAGCAAAATGTGAAAGATGTTTCTGGTTCGTCATACTCAGCGTTATCGCAAAACACTGTCAAAATTTAGTTAAAGCGGTCAAATGCTCTTAACCAGTATATAGTATTGATATATATAGATATTCATTCAATATGCGTTGTAAGAGATTGTAACATCGCCGTCGCCGGTTAACGGTTTTTGGTCACGTGACATTGAACACGTGCAATCCTTTGCCGCTATCCGGGTGATTGCCAGCTAGATTTTGTGCAATGTCGGAATGAAGCGTTGACAGGTTGCAGTGGCGCTTATAGTAGCGCCGTCACCGCAATAAGCGGGTGTAGCTCAGTTGGTTAGAGCGCCGGCCTGTCACGCCGGAGGTCGCGGGTTCAAGTCCCGTCACTCGCGCCATTTGCCGGTTTCCATCCATCGTAACAATGGCTTTAACGGCGCAATCCAAACGACGCCCGCAATCAGGTAGATCATCGATTGAATCAGGACAGGTAAGCCGCCGATAACGCTGTCAAACGTTCCGATACCCCACGCTAATACTCCGATCATGCACAGGATGATAAAAATCCCCGCAGGCTTGCGCAGCGTGGGGCGTTCAACAGGGGCATTTTCGTTTTTCATCGGGCAATCCAGGCTTTTTCGGTAAGAACAGCGTTTAGAGGTATATCCCAAGGGTCAGCAGGTAACAATGGAGCCTCTTGGATTGACCACGCTATGCCCAGTATGAACGCGCTGTCGAGTAAGCTTAAAGCCCTATCATAATGGCCTGCGCCTTGGCCCAGCCGCATCAAGTTGCGGTCAAAAGCCACCAGTGGCGTCAAAATGACGTCAGGTTCGCAGTGTTCAGCGTCGCTGCGGGGTTGCATCAGGCCGAATGGACCTTCTTGCAGAGCATCGCCCGGAGACCAACGCAGAAATTGCATGGGCGAGGCGCGGCTGGTGACGAAGGGCAGGGCAGTTTTGCAGCCAGCGGCTTGGGCGATACTCAAAAGCGCGCGCGGGTCTGCTTCGGAACCGACGGGAATGTAGCCTGATACCGTTCGTCCAGCGATAAAATGTTCGGATAAGACAGCTGGCGCTGCGCTAAAGGCGATTTGGCGCTCACGATCCGATAGGCTTTCTGCAAAGTCCGCTCGTGCTTTACGGTAAAACGCACGCAAATCGGACTTGGTTCGTTCGGACATGCGCGCTGGCCCTCAAATAAGGTGACGGAACCACCATGGGTCGTATCCCGGAATATCCTCTGACGCCATTACGTCAGGTGGGCGCCATATGCACCGTATCCCGCCGTTTCCAACGTAACACAGGCAGGGACAGCTCCCATGGAAAGAAATTATCGCCTCAGGGATGTTCTCCTAGGTCGCGCCGGGCAGTTCCGCCA
>JANMGR010000097.1:0-5467 GCA_031374785.1 Sphingomonadales bacterium
CCAAGCGAAGCGCCGTGGACTGTCCCTTAAAGGCAGTGCGCAACCTATCGGGGACAGTCCACGGCGCTTCGCTTGGGACAGTCCCCTAGCGGCGATTTAACCTAGGCCAGAAAAAATATACGATAGTTGAATGTCAACACGGCTTAAGGCAACTTCACCTTCTCAGCCGCGACCCAATCCCTCACCATCTGGTCGAGCACATCCAGCGGCACTGGTCCTTGCCCCAGAACAACGTCGTGGAATGCCGCCAGACTAAACTTCGCGCCCAGTTCTTTCGTTGCAAGCTCACGCAACTCGCGGATTTTCAACTCGCCGATTTTATAGGCTAAGGCCTGTCCGGGCCAGCTGATATAGCGGTTGACCTCTGCCTCGATATTCGCGGCGGACATCGCGCTGTTGTCGGTCATATATTGAATGGCCTGCGCCTTTGACCAGCCCTTGGCATGAATGCCGGTGTCCACAACCAGCCGCATAGCGCGCCACATTTCATACGACAGCCGCCCCATGTCTTTGGCGGGGGTGTCATATAGCCCCATCTCGATCCCCAGCCGTTCCGAATACAACCCCCAGCCCTCAACAAAGGCGGTGAAGGACACACCGTGTTTGCGGAAATCGGAAAGCGCCAGTTCCTGTTGCAACGCGATCTGATGGTGGTGGCCGGGAACGGCCTCGTGGACCGAAAGTGCTGGAACCTCCCATAACGGGCGCTGATCCAGCTTTGACGTGTTCACATAATAGGTTCCGGCGATGCCGATCGCGGGCGAGCCTTGCGAATAATACGCCGTCGTCGTTCCTTCGGCGATTTCGGCGGGTATCTCTTTGATACCATAAGGAAGCCGCGGCAGGCGGTTGAACAGCCCGGGCATTTTGCCGTCGATGGTTTTGGTAATCCGCGCGACTTTTTCCATCAGCTCTTCGGGTGTTTTCGCATAATATTGCGGGTCGGTGCGCAGGTGTTTGATGAACGCGTCAAGGCTGTCATAGCCTGCCGTCTTTGCAACGCTGACCATCTCGGCCCGTATGCGCGCGACTTCGCTCAGGCCCAAAACATGGATCTGTTCGGCGTTCAGATTGGTGGTGGTTTCCTGCCGGATGCGGAAGTTATAATACTCCGCGCCACCGGGTTGTGCGGAAACGCCGGGCGCTTTGGCACAGGCGGGCTTATAGGTCTTGGCATACCAATCGAGATGTTTTTGCAGCGCCGGATTGATGATCGCGTTGATCGTGACAATGGCTTGTGCGGCGAGGCCGTTCCAATCTTCGTCGCTCACCGCGTCGGGGCGTTTGCCAGCATAGGGTTGGAAATACCGCGACTCGCGCTCGTCGGATTTGATGAGGCCCACGATGCCCTTTTCATAGCCGCCCAGCACTTCGCATGGCAGCGTGTATTTGCCTTTAATCGCGGCATTGGCGACGGCAATCGACTGGTCATTGACCTGAAAATAGCGTTTTAGCCGCGCGTTATAGCTTTCAAAATCAGCCTTGTTTCGGAACGGTGAATTGTCGGCCATTCCGGCAAAATTCTGGTGCCAGCCCGAATAGGTTGTGAAGTTCATTGCGCGTTGGCCAAATGTATTGGCTTCGATGGTGCCCGCCAATGTCCGCTTTAATATGCCGTGTTCGATCTTGGCTTCGGCGCTCAATTCGCTTTCGGAAATTGCGTTTAGGCGCGCGAGATACTCAGCACTTGCTGTGGCAAAGCGAGTTTGGCCTGCTAAGCTGTAATCGCCGACCTGTCCGGGCTGGCTGTCGTTGCCAAGGCTGCTCGCCATAACGGGCGATTCCTTGAGCACGGCGGCCCAGTAGTCGTCGACGAGTTGTTTCAGGTCTGTGCCCGCGTCCGCATGAGCGACGGCAGGTGCCAGCATCAACGCCATCGCAGTCAGTGTTTTCCGCATCTATCTGCTTCCACTCCCCTCGACTTTCATCGAGCCCTAATCCCGTCGCCCCGCACTTGATGCGGGGCTTGGCTTTACTTTCCCGGACCAATCAAGCCTAACCCCCCTTCGGCTACGCTCAGGGCAGGCCAAGTCAAGTGCGGGGCGGCGATGGTTGAGAGTCGTTCTAGGATGGCGTAGCTCAATTGGCCATTCGCAATTTCCGCTGTCCTACACGGGCAGGTTTTGGCATTGTCGATTGATGATGCATTATCACTCCCCACATTCGCCCTTCGCCGCTCTGCTCCGCAAACGCTTCGTCGCATTTTCACGCGCACAGCGGCTTACCTTTGTTACTTTATCAGCAATGTTTGGGTTGACGGCGTGTGCAACGATCCCGCCTGTGGTTACCGAATCGGTCTCCCCGCCCGCCACTGCGCAAGAAGCGTTGCGCCCCTATTATGCCAGCCTAGCTAGCAAGATTCCTGTGGCCCCGCCCAATGCGTCTTTGGCATCGGACACAACCCTGACGCGCATCGCCTTTGGTTCGTGCGTCAATGAAAACCGGTCGATGGCGTTCTGGGACGTAATCGCCGCGCAAAAGCCGCAGGCGTTCTTGCTGATCGGCGACAATGTCTATGGCGACACGCGCGCGACCAACAGCGCCGATATCCCGACGCTGACCGCCAGTTACCGCAAGCTATCGGCGCGGCAAGAATTTGACCGGTTCCGCCGTAACATTCCGATGATGACGACATGGGATGATCATGATCTTGGTGCAAATGACGCAGGCGGCAGCTTTGCGTTTAAGGAATATGCCGAGGATGTTTACGAGAGCTATTGGGGTTCCTCCGCCGAAGTGAAATCGCGTCCCGGCGTTTATGAAAGCCGTATCGTCGGGCCATCGGGAAAGCGCGTGCAGTTTATCATCCTCGACAGCCGGTTCTTTCGCTCTGATCTGGTGGCGATGCCATACCGCGATCCGGCTCCGGCGCTTGGTTGGTATATCGCCAACACTGATTCCAAGGCTACGTTGCTCGGCGATGCGCAATGGCAATGGTTGGAGCAGGAACTGGCAAAGCCCGCCGATTTGCGGTTTATCGTTTCGTCGATCCAGCTGATCACCAGCGCGCATAATTATGAAAGTTGGGCCAATTTTCCCAAAGAACGTGACCGGTTTTACGGTCTTCTCTCGGCCAAGGGCGTCAATAACGCGGTGCTGTTGACCGGCGACCGCCATGCCGGCGGCTTTTACAAAACCGATGTTGCGGGGGTCAAAACACCGTTGTGGGAAATCACATCATCGTCGCTGAACTTTGCCTTTGGTAAAGGCGATGGCGGTGACAAAGAACCCGATCCGGCCCGGACGGGCGGACTATGGGGTATTCCCAATTTCTCGGTGATCGATATCGATTGGGCGAGTAAGAAGGTAAAGTTCAGCCTGCGCCGAGACGACAATAGCGTGATTGAGGAACAGGAAATCAGCCCGTTCTAAAGTAGGGACAGTCCCTAGCTTTATGCTTTGGAAAAATCCACAGGACCGGCAACAGCCATCACCCGATCACGGATTGCCTCGGCGGTTTCGCGGGGGATAGCGATCAGTTCCAGCGTCCCGCCCGCAATGCCAAAATGCAGCGACACTAATCCGGTTAGCCTTGCCAACGGGCCTTGCGCGATCTCCACGCTCTGCACGCGGACCTGGGGCAAGATTGTCAACCGCTGGCGCCACCAGCCACGGCGCACATAAAGGCGCAAGGCGTCCTCGCCATAACGGAACTTGCGCCATTCAAGCGCGCTGAATAGCAACAGGCCAACGGGGATGAAAAGTAGCAACAGTGACCGAGCGAATGATGCGTTGGCAAAGATTACCACCGCCGCCATCGCGACTAAAATCATTGGAATGACAATAATAAGCCGAGCCAGCCACCAGCGGAAATGGCCGCGCTGAAATTCGGTATCCGTGCTCGGCGGCAAAATCCCGGCCTCCGCCGCGATAGGCCAAATCTCATCCAGCTTTGCCAGCGGAGCGGCCATATAATCGCTCTCTTCCTTGCTATCCTGTGCAAGACTAACAAACTTTAATGCGTGCCAACCGCGTCGTTTGCGGATGGGGCCGGTTACGATATTGGCTGCTTGAACGCGGCCCGCCGGCATGACGACATCGGTTTTGGTCAATAGCCCGCGACGGCGACGAAACCCGCGTTCATTGCGGTCAAGGCGAAAGCCATATTCTTTGAGCACTGTTCGGATCACGCCCGTCGCAAAGCCCAAAGCGATTAACGCCAGTAATGCCACCACAGCGCCAATAATCCGCGCGCTGGTGCTAACTCCATCAATGCTGACCCCGCGGTCCTCGGCCATGCCGATCCAATGTTTGAAATCCCAAAAATCAAAGGGCAGCAGGAAATCGAATTGCTGGGCAAGCCCGCCAAGGACTGCAAAAATCACGAGGCTAAAGGAATAGAGACCAAGCGTGACAAGCCGGTTGTTGTCCATCGCAAAGATGGGCGGGGTGTCGCGCACCAATGCAGTTTCAACAACGGCATCGGCGACGACAGGATCGGTTTTGCGCGCACGAATGGTTTCGCGCAAAGCCTCGGCTCGCTGCATGCTGACAAAGCTCAGCTTTGCATCCTCGCCTTCGCCGCCACCGGTTTCAAACTTTACTTCGCCAAGGTTAAACAGCTGGGCCAAAACCGGCTGTTCTATGCTGACATCCTGAATGCGGTCATAGGGGATGGATCGGACCGTGCGGTTGATAAGACCGTGTTCGATGCGAATGTCATCGTCATCAAGGTGAAAGCGGAATCGCATCCAGCCGATCCAACGGAACAACAAGCTGACCAGCAACACTGCGCCGATGATGAGCGGCGTTGCCACTCCAGTGCCGCGTGTGCCGAATAACGCCGCCAGCATTGGGAAGATTAACTGCGGAATGCCCGACACAAATCCAATCAGTAGCCCAAGTGGATGGGTGCGTTCGCCCTCTCCAACAGCTAAGGGTTCGGCAGCCAAGGGCTCAGCGATATCGTCGTTCACGCGTTCGCCTTCTTAATATGATCGCGGATACGTTCGCGCAGCGCAAGGGCGTCGGCATGCGTCAGGCCGGGAAGCACTATCGTGCTGCCATGCGTTCCAGCGGTGTGTGCGGAGAATGTCGCCAACCCGTAAGGCCGCTCTATCGGCCCCTGATCGACATCCATATGCTGAATGCGGCCATAAGGAACCACCGTGTCGCTATAGAATAGATAGCCGTGCACGGTGCGAAGCCGGTCAGTGCCTGCGTCATAGCCCCAGCGATTATAGCGGCGCTGGGGGATGACCAACACCCAATAGGCAGCGAGTAGAATGACCGGCGTGATAATCATTCCCATCGGCAGCAATTGTGCAAATTCCAGCGCACCCGCGCCGATTATCATGACCAGCGCCCATATGCCGCTGACGATACGCAATACTTTGACATAAGCGGGGTCGAGCGAGGTAAGCTGGTCGGTTTCATCCATAGGCTGGATATGCCGAGGCTGTGTTGTATTGGCAAGACGGTTTGAGAGAATCTAAATGAGGCAAGCGGACAGCAGTTCAAAAAACCG
>JANMGR010000156.1:0-12229 GCA_031374785.1 Sphingomonadales bacterium
CCGACCCCGCCCCATAGATACAGCCCGCGGACCGGATCGGGCTTTTTGCCAAGGAAACGCCATAGAGTGCTGCCGCGCGGAGGGACTGCCTCTAATTGCTGCTGAATATCGGCGAGTTTCGACGCCGCTTGCGCTTGATCTGGGTCGGCGACCAATTCGCCTGTCGCTACCAGAGCTTGGTATCTGGCGCTAATGCTGTGCATTGAGACTTGGGAAATGTTTCGCGCAAAGGCGCAAAGACGCAAAGAGTTCGGCCCCATATGGGCTGTTTAGAATAAGGCCTAAAGCACGCTGAGAACGGTGAAATTTTAGAGTACGATCGGCGTAAAAGCGCCTTTGCGTCTTTGCGTCTTTGCGCGAAATAAAACTTCCTCCCGTCATTTTCGGTCTTTTGACGCTTTCCGGATTGTGCCGGAAAAGGACGCAACGGTGTGTGCGTCATCTGGTCCTTGCACGACCATTCCGCGCAGGAATACCAGCCGACCGGTCTCGCGCACTTGTTCGACAACGGAATCAAGTGGTTCATTAATCCGTCCGCCGCCGATGAATTGCGTACCCAGATCAAGCGTGACCGAAAACCCAGCGTTCAGCGATCCAAATTGATGCGCCGCTGCAAATAACGCGACATCAATCAAAGCCAAAGTCACCGCGCCGTGGACATTATCTCCCAGATTGCTGTGCTTGCGTGTCGGATGCATGCGGATACGCGCGACGGGCCGGCCATCACGTAGCGGCGCTTCGGGGCGGACAGACAGCGGCTCAATAAACGCGTTAAAACGCGTTTTGTCGTTCAAATTCCAGCTAAGCCAGCCATCATCCTGCGCCAGCGCATCAAAATGCTCGGCAGGTTGCGGCGACTCTATGCCCCCAATTACACCAAGGCTCAAATCTGCCGCTCCGCCACCATCTTTTTGGTTTCGGCGATGGCTTTGGCGGGATTGAGGCCTTTGGGGCAGGCGTTGGCGCAGTTCATGATCGTGTGGCAACGATACAGGCGGAATGGATCTTCCAGATCATCCAACCGCTCTCCTGTCATTTCGTCGCGGCTGTCCGCCAGCCAGCGGTAAGCTTGCAACAGGATGGCAGGGCCAAGAAACTTGTCGCTGTTCCACCAATAAGAGGGGCAGCTGGTCGAGCAGCACGCGCACAGGATGCACTCATACAGACCGTCGAGCTTGGCGCGATCTGCTGGGCTTTGCAGCCGCTCTTTGCCCGATGGCGTTGAAGTTACCGTCTGCAACCACGGCTTGATCGAGGCATATTGCGCATAGAAATGCGTCATGTCAGGGACCAGATCCTTGATCACTTCCATATGCGGCAGTGGCGTGATGGTGACCGCACCTTTGCAATCTTCAATCGCGGTGGTGCAGGCTAGGCCGTTTTTGCCGTTGATGTTCATCGCACACGACCCGCAAATGCCTTCGCGGCACGACCGGCGGAAGGTTAACGAGCTGTCTTGTTCCGACTTCATCTTGATCAACGCGTCGAGCACCATCGGACCGCAAGTGTCGGTATCAACCTCGAACGTGTCGTAACGCGGGTTTGCGCCGCTATCGGGATCGTAACGATACACCTTAAAGCTGCGCGCTGTGCCATCACTGGTCGCGGCGTGCTTTGTGCCTTTTTGGACTTTGCTGTTCTTGGGCAACGTAAACTCGGCCATGTGTTGATCCTGATACTAAACTTAGACTTGCCCTAACCAAGCGGGCAAGGCCAAGCAATTGCAATTTTCTGAGTACCAATTAACCCGCGCCGATAAACGCAGGATTAAACCCTATCCATTAGCCCGCGCCGGATCAGGCTCTCGGCAATGATCGTTTCGATCAAATCTTCTTGCATCCAACCAAGCAGCACAGCGGACCGGCCATAGACTTTTTCGGACCAGAGGTTGCACTGCAGATTGACCTCGAGCAGGTTGATCTCGCCCGTGGCATCGTTGAAGCGAAACTCGAAACGGCCGAAATCAAAGGGCCGAAAAACTTCTGAGAGCGTTAGAGTCATCGCACGAATTTTCTCCCACGCATCATCGCCTTCAAAGGGAACCAGCGTGTATTTATGCTCGCGTTCCACCAGATCGCGCTTTTCAGCATTGGTACGCAGATGCGATGGATCATTTTGTTTGAACAGCATCGGCGGCATGACAAACGGCGCGCCGTCTTTGAAGATCACCGGAACCTCAACATCGCTACCGTTCATAAACGGTTCCACAATTACGTCATGCCCCTCGGCATGGATCGCCAGAACTGCAGCTTTCACGCCGTCCCAATCAAAAGCATCACCGATGCCCCAGCTTGCCGAGCTGTTATTGGGCTTAATCACAAAGCGATCCCCTTTGGGGCAACGCGCCTCATCGACTGGCGCGCCGGCGCGGTAAACCGCCCAGTCACACGTCGGAACACCGCGCGCGACGCTTTCCAGCTTCGTCAAATGCTTGTCATCGCCAAGACCACGCAGGATCGGGTTTGCGCCTAGATAAGGCAGGCCAAGCCGCTCGCACAACAAAGGGCACAGCATTTCGGAATTGAAAAAGCCGCCTCGATTTAGCATCGGCCAGACGAAATCAACGCCGGGATCGCTGAACAAAGCATCATAGCTGTTGGCGACGGTCAGTTTATCGAACAATCCGGTCAGGATCGTTTTCAGCTCGTAATGATAGGGCGAATGATTACCGTCGGCGCTGTCAAGGCTGCCGTCACCTAGCGCATGTTTGGCGATAAACAGGACGCGCAAATCTTTGCGTGCCAGCGCAGTCAATCGTGTGGGGTTTGCCATTTTATGTCCCTCGGGCCTTCAATATGCCGCCGCTCTTAATCGCTTTACCGATTTTCGCAATTTCCTATTTGGTGTTGCCCGACTATAGCCGCTGGGAACCCTACTGCCGAAGGACACCATTTTGGCCTTTGACCATGACTATACGCTCTCTGACTTAATGACCCAAGGGGGCGATGCGCGCATCGTCCTTGATCCCAAAACGCGGCTGAATCGGTATAGCAGCGGTCCTTATCCGCGTGATGTGCTGGCACTGGCTTCGTCCACCGCCAATGATTTGAGTGCAGATGCGGCTTCATATTTGACCCAGAAATATGGCTCCGATGCGGGCAGGTTGAATTCAGGCGATGGTTATGCCGACGCGTTGGAGCAGAGCCGGACGCAAATCCGAAACGCTTATGATCTTGCTAGCGATATCGATATTTTCTTTGCGCCGTCAGGCACCGACCTTGAATATGTGCCGTTGTTTGCCAGTGCGGGCAAAGGCACACATGGCGTCTCCAACCTGTTGCTCGGCGCGGACGAAGTGGGGTCGGGGTGTATCCACAGCGCGGCTGGGCGCTATTTTGCAAACGAGACTGCACTTGGGGTTGCGGTTGCACCGGGACAACCCATTGAAGGCATGGTCCCCGTCGAAATGGGCGACTTCCCAGTGCGCGACGATATGGGGACTGCCTTTGATGGCCCCGCCATTGCCGCGCAGATGGGACCAAAGATTACCGATGCGCTTTCGGCTGGGCTGCATCCGTTGGTGCATGTCGTCCACGGTTCGAAAACTGGATTGGTCTTGCCGCATTTGGACGAAATCGATGCGCTGATCGCGCGCTTCGGATCTGATGTCAGCTTTGTCGTCGATGCCTGTCAGGCGCGGATTACGACACCTGCGATCCATGATTATCTGCAACGCGGGATTATCGTTTTCCTGACCGGATCAAAATTCATGGGCGGTCCGCCGTTCAGTGGTTTTGCATTGTTACCACTCGGAATGGCGGCGAATGCAGCGCCGTTGCCCGTGGGAGCGGCGCAAATTTTCCGTCAGGCAGAGGTGCCAGCGGATTGGTCGGGGCGAGAGGCGCTCAATGATAGCGGCAATGCCGGATTAGCGCTGAGGCTTTCGGCGTCGTTGTTTGAACTGGAACGGTTTCAGAAACTGTCGATTACGGAAGTCGCACGCTTGGTTGGCGGTTTCACAACTGCCACTGATAGACTGGCGGCGTCACTCGACGTTCGTAAAGTCGGCGCCGCAGCACCCAGCGAAGCCGGTGAACCTGCCGATCATCCGATTGAGATGCAAACGTTGGTCACGCTCGATCTGTGCCACGACCAAGCAGGCAAGCAGGCGCGCACCATCGATTTCGATGGCGCAACTGCGATCCACAAAGCGTTGATTGGTCAAGGTATCCGTCTCGGTCAGCCGGTGAAATGCGTAAAACTAACCGATGGCCGCTGGGGCGCTACGGTGCGCATTGGTATATCTATGCCGCAACTGGTGACGCTTTCGACGCACCATGATGCGGAAATTGCCGCAAAGCTGGACGCGATGATGGACCGCATCGCGCAGCCCTTGCGCGAGTTACTGAATAGCGGCGACTAAACCAAAATAGGCGGTCCCCGAAAGGACCGCCTATTTTGTGCTTACGAAGGAGCCGCTCAAAAGAGGCTCCACACAAATTCGATTAACGCTTGGAGAACTGGAAGCTCTTACGCGCTTTCGCTTTGCCGTATTTTTTACGTTCGACAACGCGGCTGTCGCGGGTCAGGAAGCCTTCGGCTTTGACGGCGCTGCGCAGTAACGGCTCAAACTTTGACAATGCCTGCGCAATGCCGTGCTTTACCGCACCAGCTTGGCCAGACAGACCGCCGCCTTTAACAGTGGCGACAATGTCATACTGTTCAACGCGCGCAGTAACAGTGAACGGCTGGTTGATCACCAGACGCAATGTCGGACGTGCGAAATACACTTCCTGATCGCGGCCATTGACGGTGATTTTACCCGTGCCGGGCTTTAGCCATACGCGGGCAACCGCGTCTTTACGGCGACCCGTTGCATAGGAACGACCCTGTGCATCGACTTCTTTTTCACGGATTGGCGCTGCAGGACCGGTGGGCGCTGCAGGCGTGTCGGTGCCGAGTGCGCTCAGGTCAGCGAGAGTTTCTACGGTTTCGGACATTATGCACCCACCTTATTCTTGCGGTTCAACGAACCGATATCCATCGCAACGGGCTGTTGGCCGTCATGCGGATGTTCTGCGCCATTATAGAGGTGAAGCGCGCGCATCTGCGCACGGCCCAATGGTCCGCGGGGAACCATCCGCTCAACAGCTTTTTCCAAAACGCGTTCAGGAAAGCGGCCTTCAAGGATTTTTCCAGCAGCAACGCCTTTGATCCCGCCAGCGTAGCCAGTGTGACGATAATAGATTTTATCGGTCAGCTTTTTGCCGGTGAAGCGCACTTTGCCTGCATTGATGACGACAACATGGTCGCCGCAATCAACATGCGGAGTGTAGCTTGGTTTATGTTTGCCGCGCAGGATATTTGCGATGATTGTGGCAACGCGGCCAACAACCAAACCTTCGGCATCAATAACATGCCAGGCCTTTTCGACATCCTGTGGGCGGATTGATTTCGTGACTTTGGACAGCGTTTTCATAATCGCGCCTGATCGAACCTTCCGATTGGGATTGGGAGCTGCAAGGGAGGCCCCTACAACGGATGTGCGCTATTGGCGCGCGTGTTGTGATTCGTCAAGCAAAAGCGATGGTTTTCGGACGGGTAAAATAATACCCTAAGCCAACGATGACGCTTTTGCCTGCGCGTTGACCAAGTCCGAATAGGACTGCGCGGCGTGGCTGACTGGAACCGCTACGATGGCAGGTGTCGCAAAGCGGTGCATTTCGGCGATGCGATCAATGACTGTATCGGCAAGCGCGGTGCTGGTGTTGAAGAACACGGGGTGTTCTTCAGATGTCACCACATCATCCTTGCCGTTGATGTAAGAAATAGCTGGCGAAAGTCGGTTGGCGCTGGCGATTAGCCGTTCTTCCAACAAAATGCGGCAGCAATCATGCGCATCACCCGCGTTGGGGAATAGGCTGTAGATCAGCACCAGATTGGCCATATTTTTCGGTTCCCTTAATCGGCGTCTGCCCCAGGCGGTGCGCACCCCAGATAACGGATGCTACCACCAGCGCGCCGACTGCTTGATGCAGCACGGCAAGGACTATGTTCATGCCGGTCATTACCGTGGCAATCCCTAACAATATCTGCACACCGATGGCCGAATGGATCGAAATGCTGATAATCCGGGGATGATTTTTCTTTATTTTACCTGCCATGACGATCAACGCCACGACAACGGCCCATGCCCACCAGCGGTGCAGAAAGTGAATTAGATACGGGTCGTGCGTCACAGCATAGCCGATGCCAGCGGCCCATTCGATGCCATCGGGAACGAACCTGTCGTTCATCAACGGCCAGCTGTTAGAAATATAGCCAGCGTTAAGGCCAGCTACCCATGCGCCGAGGAGCAATTGCACAAAAAGCGCGATCATTATCACAGCACTAAAGCCAGTCAGCGTTGCCGATTGTGCGTTCGGATTGGCGGCTAGAGCCTTGAGGTCTAATGCGGTCCAGATTAGGCCACCGAAAATAATCAGTGCGGTCAGTAAATGCACAGAAAGCCGGAAATGGCTGACATCAGTGCGAGTTTCCAGGCCCGATGCAACCATCCACCAGCCGATGGTGCCTTGCAAACCGACCAGCATCACCAGAGCGAAAATGCGCGACGCATAGCCAGTCGGTAATGTGCGACGCAGCATGAGCCACAAAAAGGGCAACGCCAGCGCAAGGCCAATCATGCGGCCAAGCAGACGGTGAAGCCATTCCCAGAAATAAATGAATTTGAAATCCGCCAGCGTCATTCCTGCAGGGCCATTGATTTCGATGTATTCGGGGATTTGCTGATAACGCGCAAATTCCGCCAGCCATTGCGCTTCACTAAGCGGTGGAAGCGCGCCCATCAAAGGCTTCCACTCGGTGATCGAAAGCCCCGATTCGGTGAGACGCGTGATCCCGCCGACAACGACGATGCAAAACACCAATAAAGCGACACCGAAAAGCCAGTTGGCAAGCTTGGAATGATTCGTTTGAGCCATAAGTCGGCATATGGTCCGCAGTTGCATTTCGCACAAGTGAGGGCTTTTCCCGATATCGATTGCAGTTTTTCGTCATGGCTTTCAGCGATTTACGATGCGTTACATTTGTTTACGCGCAGTGAGCTTTCCATTCTAGGGAAAATCCGCTATCTAACATTCAATTAATACGCGCGCTTGACATTTTATGTCGCGTTTGTGAACTCAAATTACGATGGAGCAAATGATGAGCGGAACGCTTAGCGGCTCGCTGTCCACTGTGCCTCAGGGCCAGATCATTGATTTCGAAAAGGCAGAGCTTCGGCGCATGCCTTTTCAGGACAGCCTGTATCTGTGGGTCAAAGGCCGGTTACCAGCACAGGGTTTCGATGCCCGTCTGGCACCACGCATCTATAATCATGGACGCCCTGAGTATTGGATGATCGAAGTCGCCGCGTTTTCCCGCATGGTTGCGGCAAATGACGATATCGACACGGATGACAGCTTGATTTTTGAACGTTCGGTCCCGCTGACCGGCATCACCGGAACCAGGGGGGTTACAGTGATTGGGGCAAACCATATGCAGCGGATCGACATTGACGGCGAGGCCTTTTAGGGTCGCACCTCGCTGTTATTGGGGCGGGGGCAGGCTGTGTGCGCCTTATAGCGCACCGGCCTGCCTCCAAACCCTTACTTGGCGATAGTTGCAGCTAGCGTTCTAGCGCTCAACAGCTGCGGCAGCTTTCTCCCATCCGCACCCTTTGGGTAATATAAATACAGCGGAACACCGACGGCGTGTTGTTGATACAGAAAACGAGCAATCGCGGGATCGCGGCGCGTGAAATCCCCGCGAAGCACAACGACTTTGTTATCCGCAAACAGATTTGCGGTGGCTTCCGTTTCGAGCACTGCAGCTTCATTAATTTTGCAAGTGACGCACCAATCGGCAGTGAAATAAACAAAGACCGGTTTGCCTTCGGCGCGCAGGCTGCCGAGCAGCTTTTCGTCGAAGGGTTGGCTTGGGAGCAACGCGGACACGCTTGCGCTAGCAGCGTTATTATCAGCAGGAAGCAGATAAGATGCTGATAAAGCGAGTGTTAAGCCGATCGTTATCCCTGTCAGCCCGGCCCTGCGCCGGTTCCAACGGCCCACCGCCCACAGTAGGGCGAGTAAAAGCAGAACGGCTAGGGCTCCTATTAGCAGACCGACTTGCCCGCTTAATCGCCACAGCAACCAAAGTAGCGCAAGTGCGGTTAGTCCCATTGGCACCGCCATAAATGAACGGAATGTGTGCAGCCACGGACCGGGCTTTGGCAAGCGCCTCCGCAGTTGCGGAATGAAGGCAATCAAAAGAAACGGTATTGCAATGCCAAGCCCGAGTGCGGCGAAGAGGATCAGAGCCTGAGCAGTTGGCACCAATAACGCAGCACCCAATGCGGCGGCCATGAACGGACCAGTACAGGGCGTCGCGACTGCCGCTGCTAACACCCCTGTCCAAAACGAACCGATGGGTCCAGAGCGCGTGGTCAGAGCGTTGCCGCCAGAGAAGCTGCGGAGTTCAAAAAGCCCCGCCAGATTGGCGGTTACGCCAACCATCAGCAATAATAAGAACAATACAAAACTCGGAGATTGCAATTGGAAGGCCCAGCCGACTTCTTGGCCACCAGCGCGCAGCGCGAGCATTAAGCCCCCAAGCGCAACGCAGCTAAGCGTCACACCAGCGGTATATGCCAAAGCATCGGCGCGCGCGGCGCGTTCATCGCCTCCAGCCTTAGCCAGCGCAAGAGCCTTCAACCCCAGTATCGGAAACACGCACGGCATAATGTTAAGCAATACGCCGCCTGCAAGGGCCGCGAGCAATAACCAGTGGAGCGGTGGTGTTGCAACGGCGATACCGGCATTGCTAGTGCTTAGCACCGTACCGCCAACTGGAACCGCGCCGACCTTGGCCTTAATCAATAGCCCTTGGTCCTTGCCGATACGCAACAGGCCTTCGATCCTCTCCGGCGGTTGGCTTTTGAAATCGAGGGATAGCTGGGTTTCAATCACCAACCAATCGCCAATACGTTTCACTTTTTGTGCCGCGACATAGTCGAACAGCGCAAGCGTCAGGGGGAAGAAATAGGGTTCCGCCAATCCAGCCTTCGCAGGGAAGGGAACCGCGATTTGCATCGTTTTGCCAGTCACTGCATATAGTGCTTCACGGTCCAGTGGCACAGGTAATGCAGCGCGCCAAACGTCAAATTGCGTGCGTTTGCTGGCATCGACTTCGCCAGCACCCGCCGCTAATTCCAGCGCAAGCGAACCGCGTTGCGGCACACACACCCGGTCGGTGCAGGCCAGCCACTCGGCATCCACGCCGATTGGTAGCGTTGTTCCCATCGCAATATTGCGATCGATTTTGACATCGACCAAAATAGCGTGCGGTGTTTTGTAGATATAGTTCATAAACCCGCTGATGATCAGCGTATCAGGAACCGGGAAACGGGGCTCGCCAACGGTTACACCCGGCGGCAGTTTCCAATCGAGAACCAATCCGACACCGGCGTCGCCCGGGTTTTGCCAATAGCCATGCCAACCCTTATCGGGGCGCATCGTCAAAGCCAGCGTAACCGTATCACCGGGCGCAGGTTGACCGCTCTCCGCCTCTAACCCGGCGTGGACAAAAATTTTCATGCTAGGTGCCTGTGCAACTGCCTCGCCGCTGTTGAACAGCAGCGCGGTTAGCATCATCAGCCAGCCGACAATCCTCATCCGATAATGGCCCGAACGCCCGCTAGAAACTGCATCACCGGAACGGGCTTGGATAAATAGGCCTTGGCCCCCGCCCCCATAATCCGCTCCTCATCGCCTTTTCCGGCATAGGCGGTCACGGCTAAAACGGGAATTGCTTTCAGCACAGCGTCATTTTGCATCTGTTCGA
Organism: Sphingomonadales bacterium; assembly: GCA_031374785.1. Lineage (GTDB taxonomy): Bacteria > Pseudomonadota > Alphaproteobacteria > Sphingomonadales > Sphingomonadaceae > Sphingorhabdus_B. The sequence continues at coordinate 9,823 of JANMGR010000156.1, forward strand.
TCAGATCAAGCCCGCTGACATGCGGCATTTGAATGTCCATGATGACAAGGTCAGGCGCGAACGTTTTGGTGTGCTCAATGGCATTGCGGCCATCGCGCAACCCTTCGACGACATAATCATGCGCGCGCAGCAAATCGGTGAACAGTTTCAGGTTCAGCTCGTTGTCTTCGACGATCAGGACCTTTTTGCTCACACCGATTCCTTAAACCATAGCCATATTGCTGCCTAGGCAGCGACATCGGTTTCGCATATGCCAAAGCTATGTCGGAAACAAATGCGAAAAGCCTGCGGGATATTCAAGGCGACCCTGCAATGTTGGCGCTGGGTGCGCTCGGTTGGATATTGACCGACGCTGACCGCGCTTCGCGGATGTTGGCGCTGACTGGATTGACGCCCGATATATTGCGCTATGGTGTTTCAGAATCGGCGACACTTGGCGCCATTATCGGTTTCCTTGAATCGCATGAGCCGGACTTGATAGCGGCTGCCGACCACATTGGCGTTAAGCCCGAAGCTTTGGTGCGCGCCCGTGCGGAGTTGGAAGCGTGAGGCGTCCCCTCCTAATTTCCGACTGTGACGAGGTTTTGTTACACATGGTCGTGCCGTTCCGCGATTGGTTGGACGAGGTACATGGCATTCATTTTGAATTGACGCATGGCGATTGGGGCGAAGCGTTGCGGCATAAGCATGACGGCACTTTGGTAGAACGCGGCATCGTGTGGACATTGCTCAACGGATTTTTCGAAACCGAAATGCACCGGCAGCAACCGATTGACGGTGCATTGGCTGCTATAAAGCGATTGGCAGAAGTCTCCGATATCGTGATCCTGACAAATTTGATGGATCATCATAATGAAAGCCGCTCTGCGCAACTGCGCGCTGTCGGCATCGATGCGCCGGTTTATACTAACCAAGGCGGCAAAGGTGCAAAGCTGCAAAGCATTGTCGAGAGCTATAATCCGACAGCGACAGTCTTTGTCGACGATCTTGGCCATAATCACGAATCGGTTGGCGAATTTACGCCCGATGTCTGGCGGCTGCATTTTGTAGGTGAGCCGATATTATGGCCACGTGTCAAAACTTCTGCTGCTGCCCATGCCCGCATCGATACATGGAGCGAGGCGGAGGTTTGGATTTCGGATAAGCTTTTGTCAGGCGCAAGCGCGCCGCATATCGAACTTGAAAAGGAACCCGCATGATCGAAGCTCGTTTAGCCGAACTTGGCATCGCTTTGCCCGAACCCGCAGCGCCCGTTGCATCCTATGTTCCAGCTGTTGAGATTGGCGGTTTCCTGTATATCTCTGGGCAAATATCCTTTGTTGACGGCAAGTTGATGACCGGGAAAATCGGCGATACACGCACAGAAGAAGACGGTATATTAGCGGCGCGAAGCTGTGGCCTGATGCTGATCGCGCAGATGAAAAAGGCGCTTGGATCGCTTGATCGCGTTGAGCGGATCGTCAAGCTTGGCGCGTTTGTCGCTTGCGAACCCGATTTTAGCGGCCAACCAAAAATCGCTAATGGCGCGTCGGATTTAATGGAGGCGGTGTTCGGCGACGCGGGAAAACACGCGCGCAGTGCGGTCGGTGTGCCTGTGTTGCCATTGGATGCCACGGTCGAAATTGACGCTATTGTGAAAGTTCGAGATTGAATTTTCATCCCGATCTTCCATCAAAACCGTTAGCCCTGAGCCTGTCGAAGGGCGTTTCAAGGCTTCAACAACAGTTTATAACTTCAGGACGTGCTTCGACAGGCTCAGCACTAACGGTTTATTTAGTGTGGCATGAACATGGATGACGACGAAATCGTTGCTGAAATTGCCAAGGGCGTTTCTGCGTTCCTGCCTGACGAGTGGAATAAACTAAACCTATCCGGCAACCCGTTTGTAAGCCACGCCTTTCTGACGGCGCTTGAAGAATCGGGCAGCGTTGGCCCCGGCACAGGCTGGTCGCCTGCGCCGATTATCAGCCGCGATGAAGCTGGAGAACTGGCAGGCGCGCTTCCGGCCTATTTGAAAACGCATAGCCAGGGCGAATATGTTTTTGATCATGCGTGGGCCGATGCGTATGAACGCGCAGGCGGGCGCTATTATCCAAAGCTGATTATTGCCGCGCCCTTTTCGCCTGTGCCGGGGCCGCGGGTTTTGGCGCGCGATGAGGCGACTGCGCTGGCTTTGCTGGGGGCCACTGAAAGTGTGGTTAGGCAGAACGGGCTATCATCTGCGCACGCCAATTTTGTGGATGAATTGCAGCTCGATCTGTTCCGAAAGGCGGGCTGGCTAATCCGCTCAGGCACGCAATTCCATTGGGAAAGCAACGGTTACACGTGCTTTGATGACTTTATGGCGTCATTGGCATCGCGCAAACGGCGGGCCATCCGAAAGGAGCGCGCAGCGGCACAAGAGGCT
>JANMGR010000167.1:0-5662 GCA_031374785.1 Sphingomonadales bacterium
GTCAACGCGCAATTCCCAATCGAACTTCAGGCTGCCCGATTGCACCCATTGCAGCACCGGATCAACATAGGCCGTTTCCGACCCCGCCATAAAGCCAAGAAAGATAGGCCAGCTAAGCGCGCAGGCGAGAAAAAGCCCGGCGGTTGTGACTGATTTAGCGGCAGTCGCGCCAATAAAACGCTGGCCAAGGCCCGCGATCAACGAAGCGAGAAGCGGCGCGAATACGATGATTGCAATAGAGCTCATTTTTGAAGCCGTTCGTGCTGAGCTTGTCGAAGTATGAACGGCGCGCGCGCAACCTGTCCTTCGACAGGCTCAGGACGAACGGGGTTGTCGGAATTCAAACGCACAATCAGCCCTTCATCCGGTTGACATCGTCAACGGCAATGGTTCCGCGACCACGGAAATAAATGACGAGAATGGCAAGGCCAATCGCGGCTTCTCCCGCAGCAACGGTCAGCACGAACATCGCAAAAATTTGCCCCGTCAAATCGCCGAGAAATGCGCTGAACGCGACCAGATTGATGTTCACCGCAAGCAAGATCAACTCAATCGCCATCAAGATGATGATCACGTTTTTGCGGTTCAGAAAAATGCCGAGCACACCCATTACGAACAGGATCGAGCTGACGACCAGATAATGTTCAACGCCGATCATGACCAAGCCCTCCGCGCCATAAATAGGGACAGTCCCCGCCCCATGGGCGCACGAGATAAAGTCACCGGAGCAACAGCTTTTGAGTGGGGACTGTCCCTATTTATGGCCATCACAACTCCACCCCCTGCCCGCTAGGCTGGTTCACATTGCGAACCGAATCTTGCGGACGCCGCTGGTTCTGTTGCGATATATTCTGCGGGCGCGTGCCCGTGCGTTTACGATGCGTCAGAACAATCGCACCGATCATCGCAACGAGCAAAATCAGCCCCGCAGTTTCAAACAGAAACACATATTTGGAATAGAGCAACGCACCGATAGCCTGAATATTCGGCACATTCGCAGCAGTTGTCGCCGCCGCATCGGCAACGCCCAGTTGAACCGCTCCGGCACGATACGCACCAAGCCCCAGAACCAGCTCGACCACCAAGATAATCGCGAGCAACAATCCCAGCGGCAAATTCTTGGCAAAGCCCGCGCGCAATTCAGCGAAATCAATGTCTAGCATCATCACGACAAACAGGAACAACACCGCGACCGCGCCGACATACACAATCACCAGCAACATCGCGATGAACTCTGCCCCGATCAGGACCATCAGCCCCGCTGCGTTAAAGAACGCGACGATCAACCAGAGTACCGAATGCACCGGATTGCGCGAGAATATCACCATCGCGGCAGCGGCCAGCAGGATTGCGGCGAAGAAATAGAAGGAGATGATTTGGATCATGCGACAACCCTAGCGCAATAAATGGGGACAGTCCCCGCCCCATGAGCAACCGGATGACCGGCACCAAAGCGCGCGCGTTCTAGTGGGGACTGTCCCCATTTATTGCTCACGCAAAGTAAGTTGCCCCGATACATACCCAGCGCCCCCTAACGATACGCAGCATCGGCGGCAAGGTTTGCGGCTATTGCGCGCTCCCATTTGTCGCCGTTGGAAAGCAGCTTGTTCTTGTCATAGAGCAGCTCTTCTCGCGTTTCGGTCGCATATTCGAAATTCGGCCCCTCGACGATGGCATCGACCGGGCACGCCTCTTGGCAGAAACCGCAGTAAATGCACTTTGTCATGTCGATGTCATAGCGCGTTGTGCGGCGGCTGCCGTCTTCACGCGGTTCAGCCTCAATCGTAATCGCCTGCGCCGGACACACTGCCTCGCACAGCTTACACGCGATGCAGCGTTCCTCGCCATTGGCATAGCGGCGCAGCGCATGTTCGCCGCGAAAACGCGGGGACAGCGGGTTTTTTTCAAACGGATAGTTGATCGTCGCCTTTGGCTTAAAGAAATATTGCAAGGTCAACCAATGCGCCTTGACGAATTCCCACAGAGTGAAGGATTTGATGAGATGGGCGATGGTGGTCATTTGAAATTCTCATATCTTGGCAACATGGCGATTAGCATACATTCGCCCCGGCTCTCTTTGCCGTCTGCTTTTACAACATAGTGCCCTTTTAGGCCGTCAACTTTGTCTGGCCAAAATTCAAGCCGCAGTGAGTTGGCAGTATTTTCTTCCGACGTGATCAAAAAACGCTCATCGCCCATTGTTGCAAGCTTCGTCTGGCCTTTAACGCGCAATTTGAGCGGCTCGACATCACCCGTATATTTTTCCCAATAATCGACGAAATTCTGGTCAGGTGTTTTCGATACAACAATATAACTCATGCCTTTGCCCTCGCGCGAACATCCGAACGAACGTGGGGCGACATTTGCTTCCGGTTCCTGCTTCCAATCAGCAGCACTGGACGGTTCGGTAGCCATCAACAGCAACATTACAGCGAAGACAATCATCCGAAATGCCCGATCCACATCAAATACCCGCTCACCAAACATACCCAAAACAGCGAGATTGGGAGAAACACTTTCCAGCCCAAACGCATCAGCTGGTCATAGCGATAGCGCGGCACGGTGGCCTTTACCCAGCTGAAGATGAAGAAGAAGAACAGGATTTTAGCGAACAGCCAGATAATGCCCGGCACATAATAAAGCGGCGCCCAATCGACCGGAGGCAGGTATCCGCCCCAAAACAGCACCGCGTTCAGCGTGCACATCAACAGCACATTGGCATATTCGCCGAGCCAGAAAAGCGCGAATGACATGCTGCTATATTCAGTCTGATAGCCCGCGACCAACTCGCTTTCCGCCTCGGTCAAATCGAACGGTGCGCGTGCGGTTTCGGCCATCGAGGAAATGAGGAACAGCACCGCGATGGGGAACAATAACGGGTTCAGGCCAAAGGCATTGATGAAGCCAAAAATATGCCCCTTTTGCGCCTCTACAATGCCAAGCATGTTGAATGTCTTGGCCCAGAGCACGACGGAAATCAGGATGAAGCCGATAGAGACTTCATACGAAATCATCTGCGCGGCGGCGCGCATCGCACTGAAAAACGGGTATTTGGAGTTCGACGCCCAACCCGAAATCACCACGCCGTAAACGCCAAGGCTGCTAATCGCGAGGATGTAGAGCAAACCGACATTGATATCCGCCAACACCGCGCCCGAATTAAACGGGATCACCGCCCATGCCATCAACGCGACGGTAAAGGTGATAATCGGCGCAATCAGGAACAGGCCGCGGTTTGACGCGCTGGGGATGATGGTTTCTTTCAAGAACACCTTCAAACCATCGGCGAAGGATTGCAGCAAACCGAACGGGCCAACGACGTTTGGGCCACGGCGGAGAGCCATCGCCGCCCAGATTTTGCGGTCGGCGTAGATGATCATGGCGACGGAAAGCATGAGCGGGAGGGCGATCAGCAGGATGCCTAAAATCGTGGCAGTGAACCACGCGCCGTTATAGGACATGCCGAGGGATTGGAAGAATGCGGTCATCAGGTGTGCCTCACGCAAATAAATGGGGACAGTCCCCGCCCCATGCGCGCACAAGTACGCTGCACCGTTGCGACGGCGTTATCGTGGGGACTGTCCCCATTTATGTGCTCAACGCTGGCACTCATTCCGCTGCCTCCAGCCAAGTTTCGCCGTGCACCAGTTCGCTTGAACAACGCTGCATCGTGGGGGATGCGCGGCAGATGGCGTTGGTTAGGTAGAAATCCTTGATCGGATAATCGGCGATTTTACCGGAGACGGACGCAGACAATTTCGGTTCCACCCAACCGTAATTTGCGAGGCCAGCCTGCCCTAAAGCGGGAACAGCCATTGCCATTTCGGCACGCAACGCATCGAGGCTGTCAAATGGCAAACGCTGCCCCAACACATCGGACAACGCGCGGAAAATTGACCAATCCTCGCGCGCATCGCCGGGAGGGAATACTGCGCGTTCACCGCGCTGGACGCGGCCTTCCAGGTTTACGTAGGTGCCCGATTTCTCGCTATAGGCAGCACCCGGCAGGATGACATCGGCGTGGTGCGCGCCATTGTCGCCGTGGTGACCGACATAGACTTTGAAGCTTTTGGCGAACAGGCTGTAATCGACCTCATCCGCGCCGAGGAAGAACGCAACCTTTGGTGCCTTTGCCGCGAGTGCTTTGATCCCGTCGTCATGCGCGTAGCCGAGCATTAGTCCGCCCATCCGCGCCGCCGCGAAATGCAGGATGTTGAAGCCGTTCCAGCCATCCCGCATCAGCTTATACTTCTTGGCAAAGGCCAACGCCGCACCGTGGACGCCTTCGTACCGCAATGCGCCGCCGCCAACGATAATCGCGGGGCGTTCTGCAGTCTTCAACGCATCGGCCAATGCCTTTGGCGCTTTCGTCAGCGCCGACAGATCATCGCCGAGCCATTCGACCTTATAGGTCAAATCTGTCACAGGTCCGATGGCAAACACTTTCGCACCGCGTTTGCGCAAAGCCTTTTGAATGCGCGTATTTACCAGAGCCGCTTCACGGCGCAGATCGCTGCCGACGAGCAGGATCACATCGGCGTTTTCGATGCCTGCTATAGTGGTGTTGAAATTCACCGCGCTCAATGACGACGTATCGTAGGCAAGCCCAGTCTGACGCCCTTCGAGCATCGCCGACCCTGCCAGTGCGCGCGCCGCAAACATCGTTTCGCAATCAACCTGATCGCCAGCGAGCACTGCCGCTTCACCCGTCCAGTGCGCCTTGATCGCTTCAAACGCTTCGCCCCAGCTGACCGCAACCAGCTTCCCGTCGCGGCGCACATAGGGCTTATCAAGCCGTGAGTGGGTAAGTCCATCGACCGCGTGCCGAGTTTTGTCCGACGCCCATTCCTCGTTCACGTCTTCGTTGATGCGGGGCAGCGCGCGCAGCACAGCGCGGCCGCGCGCGTCTAGCCGGATGTTGGTGCCGACAGCGTCCATCACGTCGATGCTCGGGGTTTTCTTTAGCTCCCAAGGCCGTGCTTCAAAGGCATAAGGCTTCGATGTCAACGCGCCGACGGGGCACAAATCGACGACATTGCCCGACAATTCGCTGGTCACTGCGCGTTCCAGATAGCTGGTGATCTGCATATTCTCACCGCGCCCAATCGCGCCGATTTCCTCTATGCCGGCCACTTCCTCGGCAAAGCGGATGCAGCGGGTGCATTGGATGCAGCGGGTCATCGTTGTCTTGACGAGCGGCCCCATATATTTTTCGGTTACCGCGCGTTTGTTCTCGTCATACCGGCTCGCGCCGCGACCATAGGCCACAGACTGGTCCTGCAAGTCGCATTCACCGCCCTGATCGCAAATCGGGCAATCGAGCGGGTGGTTGATGAGCAGAAACTCCATCACGCCCTCACGCGCCTTTTTGACCATCGCGCTGTCGGTGCGGATAATCTGGCCGTCGGTCGCGGGCAGCGCACAGCTCGCCTGCGGCTTAGGCGGCCCGGGGGCAACCTCGACCAAGCACATGCGGCAATTGCCCGCGATGGACAGCCGCTCATGATAGCAGAAGCGCGGGATTTCCTTGCCCGCCAGCTCGCACGCCTGCAACACAGTCGCACCTGCGGGGACTTCGATTTCTAGGCCGTCTACGGTGACTTTAGGCATCATCGCCTCTTCGAAATTTTTCAAGTAGGTGGCGAATATCGCTTAGAATCTG
>JANMGR010000177.1:0-10581 GCA_031374785.1 Sphingomonadales bacterium
GGATTATCAAAAAGCATTTGGATAAGCATCATCCGGGGACGCGGGTGATTGAGGGCTAGGGGGTTTTTGGGGACTGTCCCAAGCGCAAAGCGCGCCGTGGACCGTCCCTAAACGCTAGCGTGCGACTTACCGGGGACAGTCCACGGCGCTATGCATGGGACGTCTCCAAGCTTGCTTTCAACTCCCCCGCCAAACCTTTACTTCCGCCTTGTCCGGTGCGCCTTTGACAAAGCTGGGGCAGGCTTGCGGTTTGAACTTTTTATCAAGGCAAATGCGCATTTCTTCCAACCAGCCTTTGCGGTTGGTTTTCACTTTGATCGCGTTGGCCGCCAAGCCGTCATTCGTGGCGGCAAATGCTTCGGACAAGCCAGCTGCATTCAGCCGCACTTCCCCCTCTTTATCGCCTTGCCGCGACAGCCGGTCCATGTCCGGGAACTCAATGGCCTCGAACAGCAATTTTGCTGCACCAAAATAGGTTTCGGGTTTGCGCGCCATGCAGGTGCCATGTTTCGCCCATTCATGCTGCAACAGCTGCACGGATGGCGTCATACAGATATTGTCGGCCACAACTTTGCGCGATAGCTGCCCGGCTTTGCGGCAGTATTGCGGATAATCGGGGCCAGCAGCCTCTGGCCACAGCCCGTGGACGACAAAGCCGAAATCGCCGATCCGGCCGGAACATTGCAGTTCCATCGCCGGGTCTTTCTCACGCCCACGGCAAAACTCGCGGCTCCAGCTAAGCGCGAGGACATAGCCCGCAACAGGCGTACGGCGGATTTCGCCGGGCGCTGGCGTTTCGATTGTCGGGCGCGACAGGTTGGATGGCGCTTTGCATTGCCAGGCTTGCGCGGTTGCCGCCTGATGTGTGGACGACGCCGCGAGCATCGCAACCACCGGAATCACGCCTGCCAGCTTAAACCACATTGAAGTCGAGCCCGATATCGGCGGCAGGGGCGCTTTGGGTTAGCCTGCCGACAGAGATATAGGTCACACCAGTTTCCGCCTTGGCGCGGATCGTCTCCAGCGTTACGCCGCCCGATGCTTCGGTCGGCACGCGTCCGGCCACCAGTCTGACTGCCTCGGTCAGTTCGGCGACATTCATATTGTCGAGCAACAGATGCGTCGCGCCAGCTTTCAGGCCGGGCTCGATCTGCTCCAGCCGGTCGACCTCAAGGATGATCCTCTCAACGCCCGCATCCTTGGCACGCCGCACCGCCTCGACAACGCCGCCTGCGACTGCGACATGGTTGTCCTTAATCATCGCAGCATCCCATAGGCCCATGCGGTGATTGGTCGCTCCGCCCATCCGCGTTGCATATTTTTCCAGCACGCGAAGGCCCGGAATGGTCTTTCGCGTATCAAGCAACGTGCAACCTGTGCCCGCAATCGCCTTGACATAGCGCCGCGTCATCGTGGCGATGCCCGATAGATGTTGGACGGTGTTCAGCGCCGATCGCTCTGCTGTCAGCATCGCCCGCGCATTGCCCTCCAACTGCATCAGGTCAGACCCTGCGGGCACGCCGTAGCCTTCCGTGGCCCAAACGCAAATCTCCATTTCAGGATCAAGGTGGCGGAAAAAGGCAAGCGCAATGGGAAGCCCCGCCACAACAATATCATCGCGGCTGTCCATCACGCCTGCAAACCGGGCCTCTGCCGGGATCACGCTCTCGCTGGTCACGTCACGGCCGGTTGGCCCCAAATCCTCGGCCAATGTCGCACGGACAAATTCGTCAAGATCGAAACCGGGTAAATCAAAGCGCATACGTCGGTTCTCCATCGCCCAGATAATTGCCGCGACTTTAGGTTCAGTAAAACCGTTAGTGCTGAGCTTGCCGAAGCACGTCTCAAGGTTTCAATTGTCGTATATGACTGCGGCACACCCTTCGACAGGCTCAGGGCTAACGGTTTATAATGATGACTTCAAATCTTTGTTGGCACTAAGCCAAAATCGCCCAACAAAAAAGGGCGGAACCCTCTGGTCCCGCCCTCTTTTTCACCCCAGGTTTTATACCGTTTTCGCCTAGTTTATTGGACAGTCACTTCAACGCGGCGGGCATTGGCATCTTCGCCTGTGCCTTGCGTTGCAGCGGCTGGCTTGACCAGCTCTACAGAACCTGCAGCAACGCCGAGTTTCTGCAAGGCAGCACCCACATTTTCAGCGCGGCCTTTGGACAGCCGCTCATTGCCAGCGGCACTGCCGGTTGGCGAATTGAAACCAGAAACTGTAAATTTCGCGCCCGGGTTTTTCGCGGAATAGTCCTTGATGACCGCTGCAACCTTGTCAAAATCGGTTGGCAAATTGGTTTTTGCGGTTTCAAAATAGATTGTCAGCATCGGCTTGCCATTACGCTCGCCTGCAACAACACCCGATCCGGTTGGAACTGCAGCCGGTGTTGCCTCAGCCGTTTTGACTTCAGCTTCCGGTGCCGCAACAGCTTCGCTCGCGGTCTTGGTCGGTTCAGCCGTGGCCATTTCGGCAGGTTTACTGCAGCTCTTCATCAGGAAGAACAGTAACGCTGCCAACAACGCTGCTAGCAACAACCATTTCAGCCAGCCAAATCCTCCGCCGCTGCTGTCATCTTCATAGCTTGGTGCAGCGTATGCAGGGGCTGCAGCTTCGACTTCAGGCTCAGGTTCTGGCATTGCAGCCGAAACTGTAGCTGCACCAAGGCCTGCTGCGCCCAATCCGGCAGCGGCAAGCGGTGCAACCGAAACGCCATCATCCTTGTCGTCACCGCCTGAAAACGCGCCTGTTGCAGCGGCTGCCAATCCGGCTGCTCCTGCTGCTGCCGCACCAGTCGCTCCACCAAACATATTCAACATGCCAAAATGTTTAGAAAGCAGATAATACACAGTGACGCGGTTTTTGGTCCGGTCAGCCTTCATCGTTTCGCGAACCGATTGGATCGCTGCATCCAGATCGGCGTCAGAATGGGATAGGCCCAGCTTCTTTTTCAGGAAGTTTTCGCGAACCGTTTCGCATTCTTTGGGGTCGGCCATTGCGACCAACTGTCCATCGCGGCTTTGCAATGCAATCCCGCAATAGCTTGCGATTTTTGCGACGACGCCCTCATCGGCATCGGCATCATAAATGCGGACATCCGCTAACCAATCAACTGCCATTCGACCCATCCTTATCATTTTTGTGCGGCATTTCGCAGCACAGTTGCTCTCCGTACATGGCAACCACTGCCATGCCCCCGTAAGCGCCGAGGCGCGCACCAAATCGATACGCACGCCGTAGCGTCCAAGTCCTATGCCGGAGAATGTAAAACGCAAGCGATGGAACGCTAAACGACTCCGATTTTGCAAGGTTATACAATGATTTTGACAGGGATGCGAATCTCGGCAATCGATTGGCTTCTCGTTTAGCTGCCGCCTGCGTCTAACCAGTGTTTGCCCAACAGCGCGTCGAGCGAAATCGGGTGGAATTTATCGAGGCCAGAACCTGGATAAAACGTCATTTCACCGAACAGAGGCTTGTCGCCAACCTCGTAAAAATCGCAGCGGACGAAGTCAGACCCACTGCCGAGCCTTTCAGCGGCATCCAGCATTTTTTCTAGGCTTTGCGGAGGGGCTGGATCGCCGTCCCTAGTCGGCGCAGAAACCCGCCGCCAGTTCCGGTCAAACAACATCCAGCGGTGGTCGTGTTCGCGGTCCAGATGAACTTGAACATGCGTTGCGCGACCACCGAATGTGTAGATTTTGTAGTCGAGTGGAACGGTGCCGCGCTCCCCGATAAACGGCTCGACTAATATGCCGCGCGGGATTTGCGTATAAAGCCATTCGTCGAGCAACTTGCCGTAAGATTGCGTCATCCAACGCCGCGCGCGCTGCTGGGTCTTTGGCCAGTCAGCAATGCTATCGCGGAAAAACGCATTCTGGTTGCAACCGTGCCGCGACTTGACGACAAAGGGTAACGGCCAATCAGGTGACTCCGGCAGGTCGGTTCCGTCCCACAACGTCGGCGTGACCCATTCCGGGCCAAGCGTTGCGGCAACGAAAGCTTTCACAGCAACCTTGTCCGCCAACATCGCCATGCGTGCGTCGCGACCGATCAGCTTTCTTCGCTGGACCAGTTCGGTAAACGTCTTTGGATTGTCAAAACTGACCAGCCTTTGGTGGCGGGCCAGATAGCATATTGCGATACGCAGCTTTGCCCGCCAGCTTGATGGAGCGAGCGCAATGTCGCGAAGCTCAGCCCCAACGAAGGCACCGATAGCATTCACTCGCTGCGCTCAATCGCATAGTGGATCGGCTTGAACGAGCCATTGTTGGATTGCAGCGCCGAACACGCCGTCAGCCCGATGACCAAATCCATATGCGCCAAAAACCGTATGCTATCACCCGCTTTGCTGAGCGGCGGATCAACGCTTATCACGCCTGTCAGCCCATCCACCGCAACATTCATGAAACAATTAAACGCGACCGGAATCATATCCTCAGCGATGCCAAAAGGCGACAGCACCTTTGCCAAATTGCCAAAGCACCCCTGATGAGGGTCGGTGTCGCCATAGATGATGCGAAAGGTATCTTTGCTGCACGGGGTGAGCAGAAAGTCGTGGCGACCAACATCATCGGCGATAATTTCCAGCATCACGTTGCTGCGGTTGGAATAGAGCATGTCGCCCGTGGTCAGGAAAATGCGGCTAGCATAATCAAGCGTGCGGCCAGACGAAATGACCTCGCCAATATCCCCCTGCTTGAACGCCAGTAGGTCCGCGACTTGCTCGCCCAGCGGGTCAGTGACCGTCAGAATGTCGCCCTTGTTGAGGGTGAAGGCCGCGCCAGAGCGGGGTTCAATCGTTGAGTGCATCAATCAATTCCAAATCGGGATGCGCCCCAGCGCGAGCATAAGGGCATTTCCATTCGGCACCGACCGCGCGCCCGCTATACTGCCGCGCTGCGGAAACTTCGCCGTGCTGCGCCAGCATCGGGTTGATGTCGCCCGCGATCTTTACGTCGCGGTCAAGGATAGAGGCGCGCAATTTCTCATACTGTCCCTCTTCACGCAGCTTTTCAAACTGGTCGTGCAGATTGAAAATCATCGTGGGCCGCTCAAATCGCCGCGCGGGACGGCTGGCTTGCGGATGCAGGCCAACAATGAAAAACGCTTCGCCGCCAAAACTCATCGAGAACTCAGGATGGCTTGGATCGTGCGCGACGCGATCATCGATTTTCTGGCCAAGCCAATCGTCCTTGTCGCTCAACGATTGCAACCGCTCCCACAGATATTGCTCAAAACCCAGCTCGTCCAATGCCGTATTGGTATCAAAGATCACCGCCAGCGACCGAAACGGCGCCGGATTTTCGCGGTACAAATCCACAATCCCGCGGATTGCGGTGTGAATATCCAGATCATCCCATGCCGAACGGATGTCGCGGGCAACAACATACGTCATCTGCCGCTTCGCCATCGCCGCCTTTGCACCGACGCACGGGAAACACGGATCGCGGACAAATGCCTCAAACGCGGTGATTGACCGGTGGCGCAAAGCGGGGGTCTGATAATGCATAATACAGTAACGCACATAGCGCGAAATGGTTGCAGGTTGAAGACAGTGTTTACGTCTTATGGCCCCGTTTCCCTCTCCCTTTACGGGAGAGGGTTGCGCCGGCTTATGAGCATCGCGAATTAGCCGAAGCTGGGTGAGGGTGTGTGGCGCCGACACCGCGCAAGCTGCACCGCCTCTCTAAGACTAGCTAGGCGGACAAGCCGCCAAGCAAGTCTATTCTCTCCCGCAGGGAGAGAGAAGGGTTTGGGGCTGTTAAAGGCACGGCTGCCGTATAATTATTCGAAGAAGTCCTCGTCGATGCGTTTTATGTGAATGATTTCCTGATCTCGGCAACCAACGTTGTAACGAACCATCAGGCGACCAAGTTGAGCGGCGTCAATTAGCACAATGCGGCCGCCAATCTGGCGTGCGGTTTCCTGTGCGCTTCGGGTAAAGCCGGACGTGGTCACGAAAATGCCCTTTTGCGCTTTCTTAAGGCTGAGCGATCCAAAGAACTCCCTAATCGGTGCAGGGCCAATTTGATTTTCTTCTTTATAACGCTTAGCTTGAATGTAGATTTGGTCGACGCCCAATGGATCTTGATCAATGACGCCGTCCACTCCATCGTCGCCAGACTGACCGATGGCTCGGCCAGCATCCTCTGAGCTCCCACCATAGCCCATCGCGAGCAATAGTTGCACAATCGACCGTTCAAAAAATGCCGGTGTTCCGACACGCAGACGATCAAGAAGGTCATTGGCAATCGTCGCATTTATACGTTCATATGCGTCGCGAAGCGCCTCTTCGGGAGTTGCATCAATCAGGGCAGTATCTGCAAATGGTGCCTGCGCCTCTATTTTACTACGTGACTGAAATGCAGCATATTCGGGGATCGTGCGTAAAAACCGAGTATTCAAAACGATGTTGGAGTCATTCAGAATTGTCTTACCGCGCTCTGTCGTCCGAAAATGTCCACGGCGAGTGTATTCGATCAAGCCCGCTTGCTTCAGATACGTTTTGGCCCAGTGAACCCGGTTATAAAATAGTGCTTGGCCACCGCTTGGAATTTGCTCTGCTCGCTCATCAAGCGTTAGGTTGAAAGAGTCTGCCAATGTCTCGATGATGTCACCGGTCTTAACCTCTTTCTCGACAGCGCTTTCTAGCACTGGCTTCATCAGCGTCTGATAATCTGGAATCATGATTTGCTTCCCAAATCACCCTTACCCACTGTCCCGCTTGCCATTTCCAGCATCCGGTCCAAACTCTTCTTTGCGGCCAGCCGCACACCTTCATCCATCACGATCTGGGGCTGCAAATCGCGGAGCGCCAGATAGAGCTTCTCCATCGTGTTGAGCGCCATATAGGGGCAGATGTTGCAGGCGCAGTTGCCGTCGGCTCCTGGCGCGCCGATGAAGGTCTTGTTCGGCAGCGCGAGTTCCATTTGGTGAATAATATGCGGTTCGGTGGCAACTATTAACGTGTCGCCTTCAAAGATTTTGGCGAACTGCAAAATGCCGCTGGTGCTGCCGACATAGTCGCTATGGTCGATGATATGCGGGGGGCATTCGGGGTGCGCGGCAACGGGGACGCCGGGGTATTTCGCCTTTAGCTTTAGCAACTCGGTTTCCGAGAACGCCTCGTGCACGATACACACGCCGGGCCACAGCAACATTTCACGGTTGAACTTGCGGCTGAGATATCCGCCCAAATGCCGGTCTGGGCCAAAAATGATTTTCTGGCTTTCTGGGATCTGCGCAAGGATTGTCTCGGCGCTGCTGGAGGTAACGATGATGTCGGACAGCGCCTTCACCTCGGCCGAGCAATTGATATAGGTCAGCGCAATATGGTCGGGATGCGCGTCGCGGAATGCTTTGAACCGTCCCGGCGGGCAGGAATCCTCCAACGAACAGCCAGCGGCCATATCGGGCAGGATCACGATCTTTTCGGGCGACAGGATTTTGGCTGTCTCCGCCATGAACTTCACCCCACAAAAGGCGATGACGTCCGCATCGGTCTCCGCCGCCCGCTTGCTCAGTTCCAGCGAATCCCCGACGAAATCGGCCAAGTCCTGAATCTCCGGCTTTTGATAATAATGCGCAAGGATAACCGCGTTGCGCTCTTTTTTCAGCCGGTTGATCTCGGCGAGGAGATCAACGCCTGAGAGGTTTTCGCGGGGGACGGGGGCGTTCATTTTATTCTCCAAACTGACCGGTGTTACCGAGTATAGGGCATAAAGATTGTTTCACGCAAAGTTCGCAAAGATTTTTAAGAGGTCAGGACATAAAAATCCGCGTAGCGGGTTAAATTACGGTGTTGTTTTGATAGCGGCTAACGCCGCGAATCCAAGACAACGTCTTATAAATCTTCGCGTCCTTCGCGTGAAACAAATTACTTCCCCACAATCTCACTCAACGGCGTCGAATAATCCCACCGCGTATCGACTTTGCCGACCAGCTCATCGCCATATTTGGCCTCCACGCGCACGTCCATGCCCGCAGCTTTCATCGGCACAGCAAAGTTCTGCACAATGGCGCGGCGCGCAGCTTCGCGGGCGAGGCGCATCGGCACAGGCCCCTCGGCTTGGCGGGACAGCTCGGCTAGGCCCTTGTTGCGGTTTGCGGTATCCAGCACCCGCTCCGCATCGGTCAGCACAGCCAAGATGCCGCCTTCTTTATATTCTTGTATCGATTTCAAATCGATCTGCGGCGCGGCGACTTCGATATCGGGGATGCGGACGCGCAATGTGTTGGTATTGGCATCCCAGCGCACATCGTTCGACACCAGTTTCGTCATATCAACCTCATACCGCACCAGCCCCTGCATGATCAGAGTTTTGCGCGCTGACAGGCCAAAGCGACGCTGTTCACTGGTTACGACAGCGGAATAATTGGCAACAAAGGCGGACAGCCGGTTTTGTTCGCGGATGCCTTTTAACGATGCACTGGCGACGGTTTCAGGCGACGGGGTGACGCTGCGCGTGACAACCCAGCCAAAGGCGATCAGCAATAGCCCTGCTAAGCCAAAGCCGATCAATAGGCGGTGGTTCAGGCGAGCGCCCATTGATCGCCGATCTGCGTAGCTTGCCCCTTGTTTTGCAAATCAAAGAGATGCGCAAGAACCGAGCGGCCAGCGGCACCCTTCAACCGTGGGTCGAGGTCTTTATACATCGCCTCCACCATATGTGTGATCGGTTTCGGGCCTTTTTCCAACTCGCCTAAAATCTGCCGCTCGCGCATCCGCCGATGGCCGATCATCCCGCGCACCAACTGGCGCGGCTTTTCAATCGCGGGGCCGTGGGCAGGGTAATAGATGCGATCCGTGCGGTCATAAAGTTTTTGCAAGCTCGCCATATAAGCCGCCATATCGCCATCCGGCGGAGAGACGACGCTGGTGGACCATTTCATCACATGGTCGCCGGTGAACAACGCGCCGGTTTCGATGAGTGCATAGCAGATATGGTTGCTGGTATGACCGGGGGTGGTGACAGCTTCGATAGTCCAGCCTTCGCCGCTGATGCGTTCGCCATCGGTCAATATGCGGTCGGGGGTGTAATCGGGGTCAAAGGCGCTATCGGCGCGCGGGCCGTCGTCTTTGATCGCTAATGGTGCACAACCGATAATCGGAGCGCCAGTCGCGGCCTTTAGCGGAGCAGCCGCTGGCGAGTGGTCGCGGTGGGTGTGCGTGCACAGAATGGCTGTCACCTTCGCGTCGCCAAGCGCGCGCAAGATCGCCTCGACATGACCTGCACCATTGATGTCTTTCGGATCGCCGATGCTGAGGCCGCTGCCCGCCGGGCCGGGGTCGATTACGGCAATCTCGTTGCCCGCCCCGACCAGCCATGTCTGTGTGCCGGTAAAAGTATAAGGCGATGGGTTGGGCGCGAGCACCCGCCGCACCAACGCTTCATGTTGCTCGGTTTCGCCTGCGTGGATGCTGTCGGGCCAATCGCTCATGCCAATTGCTATGGCGGATTCAAACGGCGCGCGAAAGCACATCGCGTAATTTATTCGCCGTTCAAAATTGTGCGTTTGTCGACGAGCAGCACAATCGGTGGGGAATGCAACGCCGTTTGTCGAAGCGCGCTTTGGCGAAGTACACTTTCGGGCAACTTGGTCCTTGCTTGAAAATGGGGAGCTATATTATGCAATTTAACATCTCAAAGGGCGCACTGCGCCAAGTTTCAATGATCGCAATGGCCATAGCTATGGCTAACTCAGCGCCGACATACGCGCAGGCCGTTGAAGCGCAGCCAGTGACTGAAACAAGCAAAGCCGATGCTGCGACAAATGCATGGGGCATCGCCACCAATGATCTGACGCCCGACAGTGCCGTTCGTTACGGCGTGCTGCCCAACGGTATGAAATATGCGCTTCGCCGGAATGAAACACCCAAGGGTGCAGCATCGGTGCGGCTAACTATTGATGCAGGCCGGATGGCAGAGATCGAAGGCGAACAAGGCCTAGCGCATTTCCTTGAGCATATGGCGTTTCGCGGGTCGGCCAATATTCCTGATGGCGAATTGCTGAAAAAGCTGGCGCGGTTGGGGCTGGCCTTTGGCCCAGACACCAATGCCGAAACCGGGCCTGATTACACGCGGTATAAGCTGGAACTGCCGCGCGCCGATGATGAAATGATCGATGCCGCCTTAATGATTATGCGCGAAACGGCGAGTGATTTGACGCTTTCCAAGGCCGCAATCGATATGGAGCGCGGCGTCATATTGGCTGAAGCGCCAACCACCGACAGCCCGGGCATTCGCAATTTTCAAGCCTATATGAAAAATGCGGCACCCAGTTCAAACGGGGGTAATGGCGTGTTCACCGAGGATCAAAGTGACATCCAAAACGCACCTGCAGAAACGGTGCGGCGCTTTTACGAGCGCACATATCGCCCCGAAAATGCGACGCTGGTTTTGGTCGGGGATTTTGACATCGGTGCTGTTGAACAGAAAATCAAAGCGCGCTTTAGCGATTGGCAAGGCAAAGGGACCGGCGGCGGCAATGTTTATGGAACAGTTGATGCAAACCAATCGCTTCGTTTTGGCAATTTCGTCAATCCGGGGATCGTAGAAGGCGTCGAGCTGGTT
>JANMGR010000191.1:0-18811 GCA_031374785.1 Sphingomonadales bacterium
TGATTAGTTCGATCAACTGGCAGTTCAATTTGCTGACAGCGGCGCCAGAAACGGAAAACGGCTGGTGGTTCCTAGAAAGCGAAACCCACCACGCGGCGCACGGAGCAAGTAGCCAGTATATGACTGTTTGGAACAGTCGCGGCGAACCGATGATGACGGGGATGCAGTCGGTGGCATTGTTTGTTTAGGCAGCTTTTCGCGCAAAACGGATAGCGACCATTGCGAGTGCCGCGACGATAAAGAAATCCACAAAGGTTTTGTAAAATAGCCACATATCGGTGCTGGCTATTTTCGCCACAGCATAGTTCAGCGCCGCCATGATAAGGCCCACAAGCCCCATGCCGAACGCCATGCGCCCCGGATCGATATCGGAATAGGGCATATAGCGCGCCAGTCCGCGCCCGACATAATGCCCGCCGCGCAATCCATCGGTGATGAAAAACGCAGCGCCGATCAGGCCGGTGATTGTGCCGCGCAGCTTAACCCATTCTTCGTCCGCCAAATACCACGCTAGTCCTGCCGATATGCTCAGCATAACGATACCGAACAGTGCCAGTCCGCCGGTGACATCGATCTTGGTAAAATACTGAAATGCCACCAAGGCAAACCCGACGGCAACACCGACCATTGCCGCTGTTTGCAAATCCGTCATTTTGGCAATGACATAGAACAATAGGCCCGTAATAATATCGATGGCGAAAGGCAGACGGTTATGTTTGGCAAAAACGCCTGATGAAAACAGATCTGGCTGGTCGCCATGACCGCTTTTGAACGCCTCTTTCATGCTGGCGTGTTTGACCGTGTCTGCGCGGTATTTTTCGGGATAAGCAGGCGTGACGCCGGGGTGGCTTTCGTGGACGACAACGCCATCGACCCGCGCAATTATGCCGGTGGTCAACGATCCAATATAGCCGAGCTCGACCTCCAATGTACGGCCATCGGGCAGCGCACAACTCAGCCAGTGGTTGCGCACCGCGTCAGGGCCAATCAGCGGCGTGCAATCGCGCGCCTGTTCGATATCGAGCATCGACAGCGTGGAATGCAGGCCATCGCTCGCCGCGTAATTACGGACAGCAAATTCCAAGCCATCGACCGAAAACCGCCGCGTCCGGTATCGCCACCAGGTAAACGCCATCAACCCAATGCCGCCTGTTTTTCCTCAGCCAATTTATCGAGTTCAGCGCGACTCTTCTTCTCGCTCGCCGATTTTAATTGGCCGCACGCTGCCATGATATCGCGGCCACGCGGCGTGCGCACAGGTGCGCTGATGCCGTTGGCGAATATCAGGCTGCTAAAAGCGCGGATGCGTTCTGGCGTTGAACATTCATAATCCGCGCCCGGCCACGGATTGAACGGGATCAAATTGACTTTGGCAGGCAGTTGATAAAGTTTAATCAGGCGCACCAATTCGCGCGCATCATCGTCGCTGTCGTTTTTGCCCTTTAGCATCACATATTCAAATGTGATCCGCCTTGCGTTGCTGGCTTGCGGATAATCCGCGCAGGCTTGCAGCAATTCCTCGATACCATATTTGCGGTTCAGCGGGACGATTTCGTCACGGACTTCCTTTGTCACGGCGTGCAGCGACACGGCCAAATTCACGCCTATTTCTGCGCCCGCGCGGGCCATCATCGGCACGACGCCGCTGGTCGAAAGCGTAATCCGGCGCTTCGACAATGCAAGGCCATCACCATGCATCACGACTTTCATGGCGTCACGGACATTGTCGAAATTATACAAAGGCTCGCCCATGCCCATCAACACGATGTTGGTCAGCATCCGGCCATCAGAAGTGTAATGACCGCCCTCGTCGTCCTCTTCATCCTCGGCAGTATCAGCACCAAAGCCTGCCATATTGCCCTTGGGCCATTCGCCAAGCGCATCGCGTGCCAGCATAACCTGGCCGACAATCTCGCCGGGGGTCAGGTTGCGTACCAGCCGCATTGTGCCGGTGTGACAGAAACGGCAATTCAGCGTGCAACCGATTTGTGAGGAGATGCACAAAGTCCCGCGATCCGCATCGGGGATAAACACCATCTCGTAATCTTGCGCATCGTCAGTACGCAGCAACCATTTGCGCGTGCCATCAGTGCTGACTTGAGCCTCAATCACTTGTGGGCGGCCAATAACGAAACGCTGCGCCAACCAAGGCCGCATCGGTTTGGCAATGTCTGTCATCAGTTCAAAATCGGTGACACCGCGATGGTAAATCCAGTGAAACACCTGTTTCGACCGCAGCTTGGCCGCCTTTTCATCAAGCTGTGATTCCAGAAACAGCTGGCGGATTTCCAGATGGCTGAGACCGATCAGGTCAATCCGCCCATCCAGACGCGGCGTGATCGCACGCGGGGAGACAACAGGGTCGATAAGGCCGTGGATTTTCATGATTATAGCTTAGAAATAGGCGGTTTCGGCATGAAACAATCTCGAATACCGTCAACGTGCTCGATTAGATCACTGGCCGCGCGGTGGTCGCCCATTCGGTCCAAAATGATGTCTATGCCCTCACGGCGCGCGAGTTTTGCAGCTGGAACAAAATCTGCATCTGCAGCTACGATCACAATTTGATCGACCTGCTTTTTGAAAGCTAGAGACGCAACATCCAATCCCAAGCGCATATCGACGCCTTTCTGCTTGGTATCGATTTCAAAATCGCTGTCAGCGGCTATAAATGTTTCAGGATTTGCAATTAATCTTGAAGTAGCGTGTTCCGACAATCGCCATCTCGAGGTTTCGTTCAACCGACCCAAACGCAGTGCAACTTTGCGCAATTTTTGGACTTCTTTGTGGAACGCATTTCGAAACTCAGCATCTGGCGTTTTTCCGAAAATGATAGATTTTCCTGATAATGGCTGGTGCATCCGCTTTGACAATGGCGGGCAGTCGTAGAAGAAGATTCGGTAAAATTGACGCGATTCTTCTAACAAATGATTCCGCGCAACCAATTCATTGACGCTTTTTGGTCCAATTCGCTGCACAAGATGCCAATTAGCCAACAGCTCAAGTCCGTGCGCCACACTTGCTGGGTTAGTGCGGTCATGATCTGGAAAACTGTGTTTGAATCTGCGAAGGAAAAACGCGCCATCGACTAATATTGCCGTAGCCATATATACGCCTAAAAAAGTTGTCCCCGGGAGCGGCCTTGAGCTGATATCTGCTCTTTCGAGCGCCTCAAGACGGCAAGCCGGGGACTGGATGAATTATGCCTAGCATGCTTGACGAAAAAGTCAAGCTTTCTCTACTTCCCAGCGCATCCCAAAGCCGCTGCGTCAATCGCGCTGGCGGCTCCGCGCAGGGCATAGGCGTCTGTGATACCACTGCTTTGCACACTCATTGATTGCGAGGATCGCATTGCGGCGATGATGGCTAGGTCCATTGCGCGGTCCTTGGCGCGGCCGGTGTTGCCGTCGGCGGTAAGTTGAAAACGTCGCCCTCCAACCGACAATGTAATGCCCGCATTGCTGCTGCGTGTGCGCGAAAGCCTTACGAACAACTGATGGCTTAGCCCGCGTTTTGGCCAGAAACCGACCGAGACATAGCCACCTGTTCCGCTGCTTTCATCGGGCGAGCCTATCGCATAGCAGCGCGGAACCTCAGCGTCCTTGAACGCGGCCCAGCTTTGATACGCGCCCAGCCGCTCCTTCGCCAGCAATGGCGCAGCGATCACGCATAGCAAAAGCGCGTCTGCCAATCTCACGCCCGCTCCCCCACGCCTGCACCATCGACCACAACCGTTTCCACACCGTCGCAAATCATCACCATGCTGCCTTGCGCAAGACCGGGCGCAATCGGCGCGCCAAAGCCGTCCAAAGGCTTAAGCCCCAGCAATATCCCGCGCAGCACCCGCGCTGTCATGCCGTGCGTGATAATCAGCATATCCTGTTCAAACGCCTGTTGACCCAGCCATTCGGTCACGCGTTCGGCAACATCGCGGTAATCTTCGCCGCCGGGTGCTTTGACGATAAACAGCCGGTGCACAGGGTCCAGCAACGTGTTGATGCCTGGCGCAACATCGCGGTAATATTGCCCCTCCCATTCGCCGACATCGATTTCGCGCAAGCGAACATCGCTATCGTTGTCGTGATAATCATGCCCGGTTTCTTCAACCACCAGCGCGAGTGTCTGTAACGTCCGCCCTGCGGGTGAGGAAATCAACGAAAGCGGCGAGCCGCCGGCGACATGCGGCTTTAACGCCGCGCCCATCATCGTTGCCTGTTCGCACCCTTCGCGGGTCAGCGGCGTATGCGCATACATGCCCTGCATCCGGCCAGCAGCGTTAAACACCGTCTCGCCGTGCCGTGCGATAAAAAGTCGCTTGCCGTTTGTGGAGTAGGTCATGAATTTCCCTCTTCCACAGATTTATCGGCGCTGTAAAGCCAATCAGCTTGCCCTAAAGGCCAGAGTTGTTAAGTAAGAAACACCAAATTGCAGCCAGTTTTGGTGATTGTGTATAGGATGGGCCAATACGGCCCTTAGGGGATAGGACCAAGATGAAAGCGACGATTGAGCGCGCGACTTTGCTGAAAAGCCTGGGCCATGTGCAATCTGTGGTGGAGCGGCGCAACACCATCCCCATTTTGTCCAACGTGTTGATCGAGGCCAGCGAAAGCGGCGAGATCAAACTGACCGCGACCGACCTTGATCTGCAGATCGTCGAAACGCTGGCTGGCGAAGTCGAGATTGCGGGCAGCACAACGGTGTCGGCGCACACCTTGTTTGAAATCGCCCGCAAAATGGCGGATGGCAGCCAAGTGCAAATCCATGCAGCCGATGGCCGTATGGCGATCAATGCAGGCCGAGCGCGCTTTTCATTGGGTACATTACCGCGCGACGATTTCCCGATGATTGCCGAGGGTGAGCTGCCGACAAGCTTTGAATTGTTGGCATCCTCATTGATTCAAATCATCGACAAAACACGCTTTGCGATTTCGACTGAGGAAACGCGCTATTATTTGAACGGTATTTTCCTGCATGTGACCGATGATGGTGAGCCATCATTGCGCGCCGCCGCAACCGATGGCCACCGGCTCGCGCGCGTGACTTTGCCGCGCCCGACAGGGGCTGAGGGTATGCCCGACGTTATCGTCCCGCGCAAATGCGTGGCCGAGGTGCGCAAGCTGCTCGATGAAAGCGGCGACAATAATATCCAGATAGACCTGTCAGCATCCAAAATCCGCTTCACCTTTGACAAGGCCATTTTGACATCAAAGCTGATCGACGGCACCTTCCCAGACTACAGCCGCGTCATTCCAACGGGCAATGACAAGCTGCTGAAAATCGATCCCAAAAGCTTTGCCGAGGGCGTTGACCGCGTGGCGACCATCGCCACCGAAAAAACCCGTGCCGTCAAAATGGCGCTGGATAAGGACAAGATTACTTTGTCTGTCACTAGCCCCGAAAACGGCACGGCCGCGGAAGAAGTCCCCGGCAGCTATAATGACGACAGTTTTGAAATTGGTTTCAATGCCCGTTATCTGCTCGACATATTGAGCGAGATAAAGAGCGACACTGTCGAGCTGCATCTGGCCGACGCCAGCGCCCCGACCTTGATCCGCGAAAATGACAAATCGCCTGCGCTTTATGTGCTGATGCCGATGCGGGTTTGATGGGGAGTTGTGCGATGGGTAAATGGCTAAGTCATTCTCTGTTAGTCGCAAGCGGAAGCCTTAGCCTTGCAGTATTTAGTCCAGCCGTCGCGGCAGACTGGTCTGAGCAAGACCGGCTTGATGGGCAATGCGTCGCTTTTTATGCAGCCGATCTGGGATCGAGCAAGAGCGAAAGCCCTGACCCTGGCGTGATGGCACTCGTCGGATATTTTGTCGGCAAAATCGAAGGACGCAATCCCGAGTTTGATTTGGTCGCTTTATTAACGCCTGAATTTATCATCAATGCCGAAAAGTCTTGGGCTGAAATTGGCGCGCGCTGCGCAACAGAAGGATCTAAGTTCGGCGAGAGCCTGACTGCTGCCGGACAAGCTTTGGTAAACAGCGGCGGTAAGTAAACCAATCATCATCGATACAAAAAGGGCGGCTCCAAGGCCGCCCTTTTCGTTTGTGCTGTAACAGCGTTTAGAACTTCTGACGCGCTGTGATGCCGATGGTGCGTGGCTGGCCGATGTTAAAGCCAAGCCGTGCGCGGCCGCCGCGTTCGCGGTCAAACGCCAACAGGGCGTTTTCGTCAAACAGGTTGTTGGCATAAACCACCAGCGACAGCCCGCTGTTGAAATCCACCCCCGCGCTAAGGTTGACCAGCTGATAATCGGGCAGCGTCAGGTTAACTCTGGTCGCAGCTGAAGCGGGTGCTCCCCCAAAGGGCAAGCCGTGTGTGAAGTTGCGCACACTGATTTCCTGATCGCTTGGCTGTGTGAAGCGGTTCGAGACATGCTGCATCGTTGCGGCAACATAGCCTTCGCCGCCACCGACGGGGAAGTTATACGCAACATTGCCCGACATCTGGAATCTAGGCACCGAAGGCAGACGATTGCCATCGCGGATGCCGCCAATCACTGCGCCAGCGCCCGATGTTACCGTTGAATCGAATTTGGAATCGAGCAGGCTGCCCGAAACACCAAATTCCCAATTGTCATCGGGCTTGGCATTGAATTCAAATTCGATGCCCGCCGAATGCGCTTTGGGCACATTGAACACAATGCGCGACGAACATGTGCCAGCATCCAAAGTCACCTGAAGGTTTTTGATGTCCGTATAGAATGCACCAGCGTTAAAGCGGACACCGCCGGATTGCGCCTTCACACCCAGTTCGTAATTCCACAGTGTTTCATCGCCATAATCTTGGAAACCGCCAAAAATTGCAGCGTCTCCTGCCGAGCACAACGGGATGTTGAGCGGATCGTTGACGCCGCCAAGACGGAAGCCCTTTGACGCTTGCGCGTTCAGCTTTACATCGTCGCCAATGTCATAGCTGAGCAACACCCGCGGGGTAAAGCCATCAGACTTTGTCCGGTCGGTGCGGCGATCGCCATTAGCAAACAAGCCGCCAGAAACGAAGTCACGCACTTCCTTAAAGTCATAATAGCGTCCGCCAACGGTCGCAGTCAGGCGATCCGTCAGATCATAGCTTGCCTCTCCAAACACTGCGAATTGCTTAATATCATAAGGCAAATCCGCGTTATAGGGCGAGTTCAGGTTGGTGAAGCCATTGGCAACAGCCGCTGATGTGCCTGCACCCAAACGCGCATCGGTTGCCGCTTGATAACCCGGGGTCGGCAAGCGTTGACGATAGAACCGGTCGATTTTGGTGTAGAACGCACCAACAACCCATTGCAGCGGACCATCACCATTCGACGATACCCGCAATTCTTGCGACAGCGTTTTCAGGTCAGTGGTATCGCGCAGGTTTGATGGCAACAAGACGGCTGCAGCTGGAAAGCCCAGATCGACCGAGACTGAACCGGTCAGCGCACTCGCATCGCGGCTGACAAGAATATCGCGGTTCATATACGACGTTACCGAAGTGATATCGACGCCGCCAAGGCCCAGCTTAATCACAGCATCGGCAAGCAAAGTTTCATCAACGAATTTTTCCCGCAGCTGCAAAAACTGCTCGCGCTCGTTGAACGTCACCGCAGGCCGTGTGGTGGTAAACGGGTTGGCGTACAGGTTGTACACTTCCTGACGGTTGAAACCGTTGGTGGTGATTTTCTGATAGACAACGCGCGGCGTGATGCTGAGGTTTTCCGATGGGGCAAAGGTTACCGCGATCCGGCCGCCATAGCGTTCACCGCTGTTGACATCTTCGCTAACGCCGCCGCCTTCACGCCGTGCATCGATGAAGCCGCCATAGCGTGTGGCATAGCCAACCGCGCGGATCGCGACAGTTTCACCCAAGGGCAGGTTCACTGCACCTTTCAAATGGCCGCCGAAATCGTCACCATCGACAAGGTTCACATTGCCTTCGATCAGACCCTCGGTCACGCCGGTTTTGGGCTGGTTGGTGATATACCGAATGGTGCCGCCGATGGAACCCGAGCCAAATAACGTGCCTTGCGGTCCGCGCAGTGTTTCAACGCGGTTGAGGTCGAACAGATCAAGGTCTGGCGTAAACAGCGAGAGCGAGACGACGGATTCGTCGAGGTAAACGCCGACCTGTTCTTTCACGCCGGGCTGATCGCGGACGATCTGTCCAGCGGAAACGCCGCGAATAGCAACTTGGCTTTGCCCGGGTCCGAGGTTTTGCACCGCAAGACCCGCAACATTGCGCGACAGATCCTCAAGCGTCACTGCGCCTGAACGCTGAATATCCGCAGCGGTCTGAGCGTTAATTGAAAAGGGAATGTCCTGAAGATTGGCATCGCGCTTTGTCGCGGTGACGATGATCACGTTTTCGTCATCAACATCTTCTGCATCTTGGGCGAAAGCGGCTTGTCCTTGGACAAGCATGGCGAGCAATGAAACGCTAAGCGCCAAACGTGCGGTGCGCACGGATTTCTGGCGTGAATGGGGGCTATTCATGGTATTCTCCCGTCATAATAGGCGCACGTCGTTGATGCGCATGAGCCGGATAATACGCCTTTTCCTTACAAAGGGTTACCCCCTGCGCGCAACATCCGACAGAAAACGGGCAAATGTAACATTTATGCAACAAAGAACCGCCCGGTCCTCTTATCGAGGCCGGGCGGAAAGTTGGACGTTCGCGGGAGGAACGTGGTGAGGTGGCGGGGCGAAAGTAGAGGAGAGGGTGTGTTTGAAAGGTCTAAACCCTAACCCCGCCACCAAACTGTTGGTGGGGAACGTCGCCGTCTCCGGCCGCGTCCCCCAGAAACTTTAGTAGTTATAGGCGCGTTCTCCATGTTCAGAGAGATCAAGTCCTTCACGTTCGGCTTCCTCGCTGGGGCGCAGGCCGAGTGTTAATTTGAGCGCATAGAAAAGAACCGCCGAGACAATACCGGTCCAAAGGACGGTGACGCCAACAGCCCACAGCTGCGAGACGAACTGGTCAGCCATCACATATTCACCTGGAATAGCCGGGAATACGGTGTAATCCACCCAGCCCTGACCACCAAGTGCTGGGTCAGCCACGATCGCTGTGCCAAGTGCGCCAACGATACCGCCGACACCGTGCACGCCGAATACGTCGAGCGTATCGTCATATTTAAGCTTATTCTTGATGATCGCGACAAACACGTAGCAGACACCCGAGGCAACAAAGCCAAGAACTATGGAGGTCATCGGTGCGGCAAAACCACTGGCGGGCGTGATTGCAACAAGCCCTGCAACGGCACCTGTGACAGCGCCTAGCAAAGAAGGCTTCCCATGATGCAGCTGTTCGATGATGCACCATGCAACGGCTGCAGCGGCGGTGGCGACGAAAGTGTTGATAAAGGCAAGCGCTGCAAGGCCGTTGGCTTCAAGGTTTGAGCCAGCGTTAAAGCCAAACCAACCCACCCATAGCAAGGAAGCGCCGATCATCGTCATCGTCAGGCTGTGCGGCGGGGTTGCTTCTTTGCCGAAACCAAGGCGCTTTCCAATGATAAGGCAACCGACAAGACCGGCGATCCCTGCATTGATGTGAACAACGGTGCCGCCTGCGAAATCAAGCGCCGCTTTGCCCCATAGAAATCCGACATCGGTTGGCGCATCGACAAGGAAGTCAGGGCCAGCCCAATACCATACCATATGCGCAATCGGGAAATAGGCGAATGTTAGCCATGCGACTGTAAAGAGTATTAACGGCGTGAATTTAATCCGCTCTGCAAATGCCCCGACAATCAATGCGGGCGTGATGCAGGCAAAGGTCATCTGAAACACGACAAAGGCATATTCCGGAATATAGACATTGTTGCTGAACGTCGCCGCATAGGTAGTCGTGCTGACACCCGCGAGGAACGCCTTTGAAAATCCGCCGATGAATGGTCCGCCGCTGGTAAAGGCAAGGCTATAGCCATAGCTGACCCAGACAAGCGCCGCGACCGATACGATCATGAACACCTGCATCAACAGCGACAACATATTCTTTGTGCGGACAAGCCCGCCATAAAACAACGCAAGCGCCGGGACGGACATCAGCAGCACCAACGCCGAGCTAATCAGCATCCATGTCGTGTCGCCCTTATTGACCATTCCCGCTTGTGCGGCGGCGAAGGCGGCGTCCGATGCCTTTATCGGGCCAGCAGCGGCGGCAACAGCGCTTGCTGCCTCCTGCGCAAATGCGGGGAGTGCTGCAAACAGGCTTAGCCCCGCCGCTCCCATCCATTTCAAAGTTTTTGTCATTGGTATTTCTTCCCTCTTTATCGTCAGTATTTTTATGAATTTACAGCGCTGCAGCGTCTGTTTCGCCAGTGCGGATGCGCGTTGCACCGACCAGATCGAGTTCAAAGATTTTGCCATCACCGATGGAGCCGGTTTCAGCGGCTGCTTGAATCGCCTCGATCACCGATGGCGCAGCATCGCTGCTGCAGGCGACTTCGATTTTGATTTTGGGGATCATGTTGGTGGTGTATTCAGCCCCGCGATACACTTCGGTCTGACCCTTTTGGCGGCCAAAGCCTTTGACCTCAGTCACCGTCATGCCCGACACGCCTTGCCCTGCAAGCGCTTCGCGCACCTCATCCAGCTTATGCGGTTTGATAATGGCAATGATATACTTCACGCGAATGCCCCCGATTATTTTACTTCGGAGTATGTTCTGCAAAGCCTGTGCCAGTGGCGGGAATCGGTGATTCTTGGTGTAGCGATATGCTGCATTGCACAAAAATGCGGCAGTGTGGCAAAGCTCGTGTGATTAATTTTTAGGCATTGGATAGCATAGCCTAAATTTTAGGCATGTTTGATTTGGGCCCATAAAGGCAGATGGTCCGATGCCAGTTTCGCGAGCGCCGAATTGTGCGCATCAGCGGTATCGACCAGTATGTCATGGCTGACAATGATGCGATCAAGCCGTGCCACAGGCTTTCGACTATGGAAACTGGGCGGGGTTTTCACCAGCCGGTGGTGGTGAAAGGCAAATTCGGACAAAGCGCCCCGATCTGACCATTGGTTGAAATCGCCCATAATGACGGTTGGCATATGATGGGTAACCGCATCAAGATGCGCCAATATCGCGCGGATTTGCCGCCGCCGCCAAAGTCCCGACAGGTCAAGGTGCGCGCCCACTATCCGCAATGTCGCACCCTTAATCCGCAACTCCGCCAGCACAGCACCACGCGGCTCCAGCGTTGGGATAATCAACGGTTGAGCGTGCCGCACCTCGATCCCGCGCCGCACCAAAATCGCATTACCGTGCCAGCCGATGCCCTGGTGTCTATTGGGCGCCCGCCCGCCAAAATCGACCGGCACATAATCGCTGTTTTCCAGAAAACTGTGATGCGGAATCGCACTAGCGCGCAGGCCAAAGCGCCGGTCCGCCTCTTGCAACGCCACCACGTCGGCATCGATTTCGCGCAGCACCGCCAGCACCCGTTCGGGGTCTCGCCGCCGGTCGGTGCCGATGCATTTGCGGATGTTATAGGTCGCAACCTTCAGCGGCTCCATATTGCGTTCCATAGTCGAAATTTTCGGCGCGCGAATAGTCCTTTATTATGTTCGCACTTCGTTCTAATCCGTATTCGGGAGGGGTCGAATCATGGCAACGATATTGGAGAAAAGCTGCGACGGGGCGGCTGCGGTCGCACGGGGTGTCAGCCGACTGTTCCTACGCAATCAGATTATGGTGCAATCAGAGGTGTCATTGCGCAACCACCGCCGTGCCGATTTGATGGGGGTGAATGCCAAGGGCGAAATTGTGATCGTCGAAATCAAATGCGCGCGCGGTGATTTGCTGGGCGATCAGAAATGGCCCGAATATCTGGACTATTGCGACCGGTTTTTCTGGGCTGTGCCAGCAGGGTTCGATTTTTCGCCGATTGAAAGCGAAGCGTTTTTGCCCGAACGCACAGGACTAATTGTCGCCGATGCCTATGACGCACAAATCATCCGCCCCGCTGCCTTAGTCCCCCTCGCCGCTGCCCGCCGCAAAGTCGAGACGCAAAGGCTTGCGCGGCTGGCGATGCGCCGGTTGATGGGCATTGCCGACCCCGAAATGGCGCTTGAGGCAGTTTGGGTGGAGTGAATGCGACGCTAGGGGACAGTCCCAAGCGTAGCGCCGTGGACTGTCCCCGAGAGGCAAGCGCACTAGCTATAGGGACAGTCCCCAAAGGCTCATTCCAAGCCTACCCCTTGGGATTATACCAAATCGGCGAAGTATAGGCGCGTTCTTGCGATTTCAATTCGGTCTCTGGCAGCAATTTCGCCCCATAACGCAGCGCATCAAATAGCACCCAGCGCGGTGTTGGAATTTCCAATACGCGGACGTAGTAAAACGCGCGCTGGCTCGCGTTGAATTCCGGATCACGCCAAACGCTGCGCAGTTCGGGTGCGCCGATGCTGTTGGTATAGCTTGCTTTGGCGATGTCGACAGTGTCACCCACCGGCGTCAGCTTGCCGCCGGATAGACTACGCTCACCCGGCGACGACCAGACAACATCGAATACCTTCTCCTGCAATTTTCCCGACGCATCGACCCAGCCTTTGACGATCGGCACCCGGTCAAGATTGGCACCTTCGGGGTCTTTGAGCGCGGAAAGCAGAAAGCTTGGCACGCCGCTGCCCGCTTTCAAATCCGCGCCCATCGGCACACCGCGCGCATAGCCCGTCTTCACCCAATCACCACCGAAATCCCTGTCGGTAAAATCCCAGCCGCCAAAGACGCGCACCTGCATCCGCGGGCCGGTGGTGGCGTAAACTTCGCGGCGCGTCATCGCATCGAAAATCGCACCGCGCGTGTTGGCCGTTGCCCAAACCGCAGCATAGCCCCCCGCCAGATAATGCCAGCCAAAACGACCGCCGTTCGTCCCCAAATTCTGTTCTTGCGACGCGCGTTTGGCATTGGGCTCTGCATCGGAATGCTTGCCAAAAAAGTTGTTTTCATCGCCGGTCGCAAGTCCGGTATGGCTATCGGTCGATCCGATAAAGCCCATTTTATAAGGGTTCACGCCGGTCTTCGCCTCAATTGCCAGCCCGCGTTTCAGCGCCTCACGCACATAATCGCCGCCCAGCATATCGGGCGTTTTTGTGCGCTGCATGGTCAGGTTACCAAGCTCCCACCCAGCATCGCCAAAATTTGCAAATTCATCATTGGGCGACAAAAACGGGTGGCTTTCGCTGTCGCCTTTAATCTGCGTAATCTCCACCAATGGCTCACGCGCCGCGCGCCGCTTTGCATAATCGGCCGTCATCACCCCGCCACCTGGCGCGACCATTTCAAACATCAATCCGTTCGACACGTTGCTGTTATGCGGAATAGCCAGCATCTTGCCACCGGTGTTTTTCTCATAGGCATCCATAAAGTCCCACAATTTATCGACTGTCTCGGTGCCTTCGGTTTGCGGATCATAGGGCAGTATTTGGTCGGCGCGCGGTTTGCCGTCGCGGAACATGACTACGCGGTGCAGATTGTCGCCTTGCGGCATCAGGGTATATTCAAAGCCCATGAACGCTGTAAACTTGCCCGGTTCATTATAGCGTTCGACGATACCAGTGTGCGAATTCCATATCTGTTTAGTGCCTTTGCGCTGTTGTTCGCGCGGCAAAATGCCCGCAAGCTTGCCCTCACCTGCAGCGTTAATCAGCTCCATCGTCGCGCGTTGGCGGCCATCATGCCCTTCGTGCATCATGTCGTACCAGCGGAGCAAAGTCGGATCTTTGATCATAAAGCGCGGGGCATCATACAATCGCTGCGTCGCGCCAAGCCCGCCTGAATGGTCGGCAATAACTAGGAAATCGAGCGGGCGGTCGAGCTTGGCCTTTAGCCCCCATGTCGAGGTCACTTCTTCACCGCGCGCAAAACGCAACGCTTCTTCCGGTCCCAGCTTTACGCCAAAGCCGAAAGCGTCAATCGAGTTTGAGGTATGCAAATGCGTGTCGCCCCACAGCAATTTGGTCGCAACGCCGCTGGTGACTTCTTTATCAGAGGCAATCTGGCCTTCGGACGCTTTAGCGATCAGCCGTTGTTCGCTAAGCTCAGCCCCTGCCCAAATAACACCAGCACCAATCGCAACCGCCGCCGCGCCGCCCAACAGGATTTTCCCGAATTTGCCCATGATGTTTCCCCCTCGCGGATAAAGCTGCGTCTTTTCGGGCGTTAGGTCAAAGGGAATTTCAGGCTCCAGCCAATTTGCGCAGGCCGGCTATCGCGTATGTCGGCAAGCCCAATGGGCTGAGTGTCGCGGCCTAGTTCGGACTCTGCGCCGTACGTGCCAAACAACCGGTCCCACACTGTCAGCGCAAAGCCGTAATTGCGCTGTTGTTCGTGCGGCAGTATGCTGTGGTGAACAAGGTGCATGTCTGGTGTGACCAGCAAGCGCCGGATCACGCGATCGAGCCAACGGGGCAGTTCCACATTACTATGGTTGAACAATGCATTCGCACCAAGCCATGCCTCAAACGCCAAAAACACCAAAGCCGGAACGCCAAGTGCGGCGACGCATAAGGCTTTCCAAGCAGTCGAGACGATAATCTCAAACGGATGGAAGCGGATCGCGGTTGAAACATCCAGATCACGGTCAGCGTGATGAACCCGGTGCATCCGCCAAAGGATCGGGATTTTATGCGTCGCCAGATGCTGCACCCACATGGCGAAATCGAGCAGGATGAAAGCAGCCAGCACCTCTGCCCAAAATGGCCAATCCAGAATGTTGAGTAAACCAAAGCCTTGGCCGCTGGCCCAGAGCGCAACCAGCGGCACCGCGGCCAACCTTGCCAATATCCAGATTGTCAGGCGGTTAGCGGCAAACAACAAAGCATGTGTTGTCCAGCGGCTGACGCGGCTCAGCACCAACGCACGCCTTGGCCAGCGCCACTCCAAAAGCGCCATGACTGCAAAAACCAGTATGGGGAGCGCCGCCAAGATAAAGGTCGTGCGCTCCGCCATTGCTTAGGCCGCCTCCGCCTCCAGCGCCGGATAATCGGTATATCCGTCCGCACCCGGCGAGTACCATGTGCGGAAATTGTCGGGCGTAATCTCTGCACCCATGCGCAACCGTTCGGCGAGATCAGGGTTAGAGATATAGGGCCGACCAAAGCTGATCGCGTCGGCAAGGCCGCTGGCCAGATCGGCTTGTGCGGTCTCGAACGTGTATTCCTGATTAAGCACCAACGGGTTGGTGAATACTTTGCGGATATCTGGCGACACACGCGGCACATCGCTTTTGCCGAAATTGCCGAACGGTTTTTGTTCGCGCAGTTCTAAAAAGCTGATGCCGATTTTCTGCAACGCTGCCGCCGCTGCGGTGAACAACGCCACCGGATTGGAATCATCGCAGCCTTGCGTTTCGCCATTGGGCGACAGCCGCACAGACACGCGGTCCGCGCCGATTGCGTCGACGACGGCTTGTGTGACTTCGGTCATCAAACGAATGCGGTTTTCGATGGAGCCGCCGTAGATATCATCGCGCATATTGGAATTTTCGCGCAAAAACTGGTCGATCAAATAGCCGTTTGCGCCATGAATTTGCACGCCATCAAAGCCCGCCGCCATCGCGTTTTTCGCCGCATGCACATAATCAGCAATCACGCGCGGAATTTCGTCCAACCGCAAAGCGCGCGCCGCGACATAGGGCTTCTTACCTTCGGCAGTGTGTGCATCGCCCGGTGCTGTGGTGGCCGATGCCGACACCGGCTGCGCGCCGTCCAAGAAATCAGAATGAACTAAACGGCCCATGTGCCACAATTGCAGGATGATCCGGCCCCCTGCTTCATGCACCGCCTCTGTCACAGGCTTCCACGCCGCCACTTGGTCGTCGGACCAGATACCGGGGGCGGACGGCCAGCCGAGACCTTCCTGGCTGATACCCGTGGCTTCGGCAATAATCAGGCCCGCATTTGCCCGCTGTGCATAATAATCGGCTTTCAATTCGGACACCGGCACATGCACGCCTTCACTGCGTCCTCGCGTCAGCGGTGCCATCATGATGCGGTTGGGCGCGGAAATCGCGCCGAGCTGTATGGGGTCGAAAAGGCTGGTGGTCATGTCTAAATGCTTTCCCTATTGTTCAGTTGATCCGTAACATGCGGACAAGAGTTGCAAAATGCAACGGGGGTTTATGACGGACAAGCAAATCTTTCGGCGACCCACTACGCTTGTCTTGCTTGCGTTGCTGTTTGGCAATCTCGCTTTGGCCTTTGGCCCGTGGATGGTGCGCAGCGCCGATGTCGGGCCAAGCGCATCAGCATTTTGGCGCATGGCGCTTGCGGTGCCCTTTCTATTTTTGTTCGCACGCGGAACGGGTCAACGACTGATCCTGCCGCGAAAGGCGCTGTATTGGACAATGGCTTTGTCGGGCGCATTTTTTGCCCTTGATCTTGCTGCATGGCACATCGGACTTTTGCAGACTAAGCTTGCCAACGCCACTTTGTTCGCCAATGCCGCCAGCCTGCTGTTCCCCGTCTGGGGCTTTATTCTGGCGCGCGCTTTGCCGTCGCGTTTGGAGGGGTTGGCCTTTGCTTTGGCCGTCGCTGGCACCGCATTACTGCTGGGCCGTTCAGCGGAACTTTCATCGCAAACGCTGATCGGCGATCTGTTGTGTTTGGCCGCAGGCGTTTTCTACACCGCCTATTTGATCGCAATCATGCAAGCGCGTGAGGAGCTTGATAATTGGGTGCTGCTCGCTTGGTCGACTTTGGCCACCGCACCGCCCTTGTTGCTGATCGCCTTTGGCCTTGGCGAGCAAATCATCCCGCACAATTGGACACCGGTGATACTGCTGGCGATTATCAGCCAGCTGATCGGGCAGGGGCTGATGGTCTATGTGCTGGGCAAAGTCAGCCCGTTGCTGTTCGGGCTGGCGTTGCTGACTCAGCCTATTGTGTCCGCTTTGGTCGGCTGGCTGGAATATAATGAAGTGCTGACGCCGATTGACTGGGTTGGGGCCGCGCTGATTGCAGGGGCGCTGATAATGGTTCGCCTTGCAGAAGCGCCGGCCAAGGCTTAGATTACCATCATGCAAAACCAGCCGCTCTCCGCCGACCCGACGCTTGATGAAATCCGTGAGGCGCTTGCGCCGCGCTTGGCCGCCAACGCCGCCTTTGACGGCTGGAATGATACAGCGGTCGAATCGGCGTGTGCGGAAATCGGTCTTGACCCTGATCTGGGCAGACTGGCGCTGAAAGGCGGGGCGATGGTCCTAATCGATGCGTGGATTGCGTCGATGGATGCTGAAATGGCGCGGCGCCTGCCGCCCGAAAAACTGGGCGCAATGAAAATCCGTGACAAGATTACGACTCTGGTTGCAACAAGGCTGGAAATCGCAGCGCCTGACCGCGAAGGGCAACGCCGTGCGCTGGCGATTATGGCGATGCCGCAAAATATCGCGGCGACCGCGCGGATCGGCTGGCGCAGTGCGGACCGCATGTGGCGGCTGGCAGGTGACACCGCGACCGATTTCAACCATTATACCAAACGCATGACGCTGTCGGCGGTTTATGCCTCGACACTATCGGTGTTCGTGAACGACGAGAGCGAGGATTTTGCCGACACCCGTGCTTTCCTTGACCGGCGCATCGGCAATGTGATGCAGTTTGAAAAGGTAAAGGCGCAGGCCAAGAACCGGCAGGACATGTTGCCAAGCCTATCGCGCTTTATCGGGCGGCTGCGTTACCCGCCGCGCTAGGGTGCGGAATTTAACCTACCAGCTCCGCTACAGCAGCAATTAACAATGCGACGTCTGCGTCGCGCGAGAGCCGGTGATCGCCATCCTTAATCAACGTCACCCGCACATCATTGGATTGCAACGCATCGGCAAGTTTCAGCGATAGCTTCCACGGCACATCGGTGTCCATTTGCCCCTGCAATATCCGCACCGGGCAGGTAATCTCTATGGGTCCGCCAAGCATCTCGTGCGCGAGGCCGTCGTCGTGAAGCCCAACCCAAGTGGGCGTTGCTTCGGGGCCATAAGGATTGGGTTGCAACAGCACGCCATCGTTGCGGATTGTCGCACGTTGTTCGTCGGTGAAACCCCAGCGCGTGAAATCGGGTGCAGGTGCGATTCCGAGCATCCCTGATAGCTGGTCGCCCAGTTTCAAGCCGACAAGCAGCATCAGCCAGCCGCCCATTGAAGAACCGACCAAGACGACCCGTGTTGCCTCGACATGGGCGATTAAACCCAGCACCTCATCGCGCCATTTCGACAACGTGCCGTCTTTGAAATCGCCTTCACTTAACCCGCAGCCTGAATAATCGAGCAACAGACAGCTGCGGTTATTCGCCACCGCCCAGTCAAACACCGCCGTCGCTTTGCCGCCTGCCATGTCGGACATATAGCCGGGCAGGAACACAATCAGCGGGCCGTCGCCGCGCGTGTGACGATAAGCGATTTTTGGGCCGGTTTCGGGTTGTAAAAATTGGGGTGGAATTATTTTTGCTTCAGTCATGTTCACCCCCTATCCGTTCGTGCTGAGCTTGTCGAAGTGCGTAAGCAGCTGAGGTCAGTTGAGCCACGCTTCGACAGGCTCAGCGCAAACGGAAATTAGGGTAATAACAAAAAGACTCAAAACTGAGTCTCCCCGCTCAAATCACCCAATCCACGGTCAGCATCTGCGTGACTTCCTGCCCCTTGGCGCGGCGCTGGATGACCATGATCGCGTTCAGCCGTTCGATCGTGCGGCTGCCGGTGGTGACGCACCAGCCGGGGACGACTGCGTGCACCAGCGCACACAATCCACCCCAAATCATCGTCACACCAAATTTGCCCGCGACCGCGAAATGCTCGACATAATTTTCGTCAACGCTTTTGGGATGGTCGATGAAAAGGCGTTTGAAC
>JANMGR010000048.1:0-27052 GCA_031374785.1 Sphingomonadales bacterium
CAATTACTATATATGGATATGCGTAAAGGACATATGTGCAGTCGGCTATTTTGGTAACCCGATCCTCTGCGCCTTGAAGCCGCAGAAACCGGGGCCGCCGCCCACATGTCCCTTCATCTATTATCACAATGTCAAAGAGCCAGCCCCATTTCAGGAAGCCCGCCGACAAAAAACCGGACACTCAACGCACCCCGATAAGTTACCGGAGGAGTGAGTATCCCGTGATGTTGGCGACCAGAATGGGAAACGTTAGCGTCCCGTCCGGTGAACAGGCCTCTAGAGACGGTCCCTGATTCGGTCAACATGCTTTTTGCAATTTTATTACAAAAACATGACGCGGCAGTTGGGAATGGCTGTTTTCTGCGGGTTTGCTCGGGGTGGTTGTTGGTGGGCTAGTCACAATCGTGCGGCATTCGATTGCAGTGCAGGGTGAGGAATCGGCGAAGAACGGTCGAATGAGGCGGTCTAGGCGTTTGGTTTCGCAGCGATTTCGTTCAAATTCGCAGCGAGAGGCTAACAAGCACCCTCCCTATCCACATCTGATTCGTCACCCCGCACTCGATGCGGGGTTAGGCTAGGCCGCCCGTGCAACAAAAAGCCAAGCCCCGCATCAAGTGCGGGGCGACGGGGTTTTGCGATAGACGGGATTGGTGACGGACAGCTTTGCGGTGGTCGGCTTCGCGGCTGACGGGATTTATGGTGGATGAGTGTTGCAACGGACAAGTTCACGTAGTCATTGCGCAACAGACGCGTTGCCCCTCAACAGCACCTCCCCCGCCACGTCGCCCCGCACTTGATGCGGGGCTTGGCTACTTTCCAACGCTGCTGTCCGGAAACCACTGCTCCCACAAATCATTCCATTCCGGATTGTCAGCCTCGATCAGCGCAAACTTCCAAGGCCGCTTCCACTTCTTGACCAGCTTCTCTCGGGCAATCGCTAACAGGATTTCCTCGTGACGCTCCACATAAACGAGCCGCATCTTGTTATAGTCTCGCGCGTGGACAGAACCTATGCCTTCGCGATGCTGATAGACGCGGCGGATAGGGTCAGACGAAACGCCAACATACACGCCGCCCCGATAACGGTTCGCCATGATATAGACCCAGCCGCCCTTCTCCATGCTCTCCCCTCCTCATCGCACGTTATATAGTAGCAGCTATTATTGGCACATAATGGCGACACATGAAGATGCCAAATGATGACGGCATATTCTCGACACACTTGCGCTCACTATATCCTCTACCCTAACTCGTCACCCCGCACTTGATGCGGAGTTAGGCTACCTCAACCCGAGCAACAAAAAGCCAAGCCCCGTGTCAAGCGCGGGGCGACGATCTTGGGAATGTTTAGTTGCAACGACTTTTCGGACGTTCCCAACAACACTATTCTTAGAATGGTGAGGAGGCTGCCCGAATTGCGATAGGTTCAAGGTCAGCAGCCCTGTCAAAGCAGAGACTTTGTCCTTCTGAGTAACATTGATTACTCGCCTGACCTGTAATCACAACATAGCCGTTTGAGTAGAACGAGGCGCGCAAATCAAAGAAGGAGAACCGCGATCCGGTGCCAATCGAAATAGCCGGATGGCTGGGGAATGGAAACCCGGATACATCTGTGGCCCCTTTCGCCAGCGCAGCACGGATAGCGGACATCGCGCGGTCCACTTCGTCAGACTCCGCTTTGTTGCGATAGAGGCGGCAACTATACACTTGGCACTCGGCAATGTAGCCGGTGACACTGACTGTGTGGCCATTCAGACGATCTATTTGCGTTATAAACTCTTGAATTGTGATTGGCTTATCAGACGACACCGTGCCACAAGCCATTGTAGCAAGTGCCAATAGAAGGCCGGCGACAGGTCGAAGAATAGAAGCAGCTAGCATACCTATCAGCATAGTTGGAGCGATGTCCACTTTCCACAACAAACCAATCATTCGACTCCCCACAAAAACCACTGTCCTACAACCTCCCCTTTATGTTCCAATGCACGGATGACTAACTCATCCCCCCAAACCACACCCGCCCAATGTCTCGCCGATGAGGAACTCCTCGCCTTCTCCCCCGTCCCGCTTGACCGGAATCGCCGAAATGGCTGGACGGCGGCGCAGCAGGAGTGGTTTATCCTCGCGTTGCATGTTATGGGTTCGGTGGGCCAAGCGGCGAAGGCGGTGGGGATCAGCAGGCAGTCGGCCTATAATCTGCGCGAGCGAGCGGGAGCGGAGGGTTTTGCCAAAAGCTGGGACATGGCGATTGAGATGGGGCGGCAGCGGCAGTTTGACCATGCGATGGAGCGCGCGATCAATGGCGTGACCACCGTCCGCGTGCTGCGCGGTGGCGGGGTGACCGTCAATGGCGGGCCGGACATGCGCATCATCCGCAGCGCAATGCGCAGCATGGATGAGCGCGGGGCGGTGGCTTAAATTGACAAAATGGACAACTACACCCCCTTTGAAGCGACAATCTTGTCAATTTAAGGGGTGTTTGCCGATACAAGCTGTTGCAAGCTTTAGTAATATCTTGGCGCTAAGAGGCGTTTGATGCAGGATAATGCCGTGACCGCTGATAATGATCCATCAGAATTCCAAAGCCGCGTGCGAAGCGCGGTTTTCTGGCGTTCTGGGACACAGATTATCGCCCAGGTTATCAGCTGGGGCGTGACGCTTGCGGTGCTGCGCATCCTTGATCCCAACGACTATGGCCTGTTCGCAATGTCAGCCGCTGTGCTGGTATTCCTTAACTTCCTGAACGGTTACGGCTTTGTCAGCGCGCTGATCCAGTCTGAATACATAGAAGAAATCCGAATCAGGCAGGCATTTGGTATGTTGATTCTGTTGAATGCGGGTTTGGCGGCGCTTCAGGTGTTCATCGTCGCGCCGCTTGCGGCCACTTACTACCGCGAGCCGATTGTGGGCGAGATGTTGCGCTGGCAGGCGTTGATTTTCCTCGCCACGCCGTTCCTGATCCTTCCCGAGGCGTTGATGACGCGCAATCTGGAGTTCAAAAAGCCGGCGATCATCAATCTGGTCTCTGCATTGGCCGGGGCTGCCGTCGCTTTGACAATGGCTCTTAAAGGTTACGGCGTGTGGACATTAGTGTTCGCGCCGATCGCGTTGTTCTGGACCCGCGGCATCGGCATGGTGATTGCGACGCGGTTCCGGTTCCTGCCGAGCTTTGATTTCAAAGGGGCTGGCTATATCTTCTCGTTTGGCAGCACGCTCCTGATCGGCCACGGCTTCTTCATCGTGCAAAGCCAGTCGGACATTTTCATCGCGGGCCGCGCACTCGATACGCATACCTTGGGCCTTTATGCAGAGGCGCTGATGATCACGCAGCTGTTCGCCACCAAGTTTATCCCGCCGCTGAACGAAGTCGCCTTCCCCGCCTATTCGCGCATTCAGCATGATAAGGCGGCGTTGTCGTCTGCGTTCTTGACCGCGGTGCGCCTCATCATGCTCGTCGCTTTCCCGCTGTATTTTGGCATGGCGATTTCGGCGGGGCCGTTTGTCGAGACGATTATGGGGCCGAAATGGATCGCGTCGATTCCTTTGGTCACTATCCTTGCGCTGGCGATGCCGTTTGCCGCGATGCAGTTTTTGTTTCAGCCGGTGCTAAACGGCCTTGGCCTGCCGCATCTAACGATGCGCAATAACATTGCAGGCGCTGTGATTATGTCGATCACTTATATGTTTGCCGTGCAATATGGGGTTGAGGGACTGGCTTGGGCGTGGCTCGTGGCGTTCCCGTTGTTGCTGGCGTTCACCATTTATCAGGCCAAGCCCGTTGTTGGTTTTACATTGGGCGGATTATTCCAAGCGGTATTGCCAGGATTGGGCGCGGCGTTTGTGATGGCGTCGGCTGTCTGGCTCGCCGACCGCTACCTTGTTCTATGGATCTGGCGCGATATGCCAGCGCCGCTGCATCTGGCGTTGCTCACCACCGTGGGCGCGGCCATGTATTGCGGGCTATTATGGTTCGGCGCGCGGCGGACGTTTATGCAGGTCATCAACCTTGTCATCCGCCGCAAGCCGCCCGAGCCAGCTACGCCTTAAGCAAGCCGATCTCGATCAACCGTTCGCGGAGGTAATCGTCCGCCAGAATCGGCTCGGGGTTGCGGTCCGGATTCTCCGCACTGATGCACTGCGGCAAGGTCGATATCGGATAATCCGAGTTCAGATGTAGGAAGAACGGCATTGAATAGCGGCTGAATTTGGTGCGCTCTCCAGACGGATTGACCACACGGTGCGTGGTAGAGGGCAACACATGATTGCACAGTCGTTGCAACATATCGCCGACGTTGATTGCGATTCCGCCTTCGGGTGGTGATACATCCATCCAGCTGCCATCGGGGCGTAGGATTTGCAAGCCAGCCTCTTCGGCGCCGAGCAGCAACGTAATCAGATTGATATCTTCATGCGCCCCTGCACGGATACAGCCATCGGTATCGCCTGCAATCGGCGGATAATGCAGCAACCGCAAAACCGAATTGCCGACATTGATCTTGTTATCAAACCAATCGGGCTCCAGCCCCAGATAGACCGCGAGATACGACAACAACCGCGCGCCAACCCGGTCGAACTCGGCATAAAGCGGTTCAAACACTTCGCGGAAACCGGGGACTGAATCAGGCCAGATATTGGGCAACATCGACGCCGCCATCGGATGCCCCGCAGGCATCGTCCGCCCAACATGCCAGAATTCCTTCAGGTCATGATGATCTGCACCCTTAGCAATCTCGGTCTTAAACGGCGTATAGCCGCGCTGTCCGGCAATCGCTGCATCATAGCCGCGCTGTTTGGCCTCGACTGGCTGATCGAACAGCACTTTGGAAAGCCGCCACGCTTCTTTGGTCAATTGCGGGTCGATGCCGTGATCGATGATCTTGGCAAAGCCATAGGTTTTGAAACCGTCGCCCAACGCCTGCGAAATCGCGTTCGCATCGTCAAGGCCAAGCGAGATATCGGGCATCTGTGTCATGGACTGGCAGATAGTCACTGCGCTAAGGCGTTGCCAGCAGTTTTTATGGAGTTCCAAATGTCCGAAAATTATTGGCTGATGAAGTCTGAGCCAGACGTTTATGGCTGGGATGATCTGGTCGCCGAAAAAGAAGGCACGTGGGACGGCGTGCGCAACCACGGTGCGGCGCTGAACTTGAAAGCGATGAAGGTCGGCGACCTCGCGTTCTTTTATCACAGCAATGTCGGCGTCGAAGTGGTCGGCATTATTAGCATCAGCGCCGAGGCTTTTTTGGATACGACTGATGAGAAAGGCCGCTTTGTCGCAGTGAAGGTAAAGCCGGTGCGGAAACTGGCCAATCCGGTGCCGCTGAAAGCGGTGAAAGCCAATGCGTCGTTGGAGCAAATGGATCTGGTCCGATTGTCGCGGCTTTCTGTCGGCAAGGTGCGGCCAGAGGAATGGGCCGAGATTTTGAAAATGGCTGGGGAGTAGGTTTAGCCTTGTTCCGCCCTGATCCAACCTTCACCTAAACTTTCAAAACGAAACCGTTTGCACTGAGCCTGTCGAAGTGCGCTTATCAGATGTGGCACAATGCTGAGGGGCGTGGTTCACCTTCGGTGGCCTTCGGCTCGACAGGCTCAGCACTAACGGTAACAATTAAAGTGCAGTTGTGAGAAAATGACCCAAAAAATTGCAATCCTAACCCCAGCCCCCGGTTACTACGAAGACTGGTCCGTCCCCGCCGCCGACTATCGCCGCTTATTGGGCGAAGATGTCGACTTCCGTGACTGGACCAACCCCGGCGACCTGTCCGGCTTTGACCTGATCCTGCCGCTGATCGCATGGGGCTATAATCGCGATTGCCCCGCATGGTTTGCTTTGCTCGACCGGCTGGAGGCCGAAAACCTGCCCGTTGCCAACCCTGCAAAGCTGCTCCGCTGGAACGCCGACAAAGCCTATCTGGTCGAACTCGCCGAGGCAGGGGTCGCTATCGTCCCGACGTTAATCCGCGAATCGCTTAACGATGCGGCGCTCGCCAACGCCCGTGAAATTCTGGAAAACACGCGCCTTGTCGTAAAGCCGCCGATATCCGGCGGAGCAGACGGTACGTTCTTGATAGGCCCATCCGACGCGCTGCCCATCGAGGCAATCGGACAACGCATGTTGATCCAGCCTTTCCTGCCCGCAATTTCAGAAGACGGCGAATACTCGCTCTTCTATTTCGGCGGACATTATTGCCACGCGATCAGCAAGCATCCGGCCAAAGGCGACTTCCGCGTGCAAGAACAATTCGGCGGCGTAGAGCGCAGCATCGACGCGCCCGATGATGCCAAGGCATTGGCCGAGGCCGCTTTGATGGCAACGGATACGCTGCTGAATTGCGGAACACCAACCTATGCCCGTGTAGACATGGTTCGCGACGGGGAAGGCGTATTCCGTCTGATGGAATTAGAGATGATCGAACCCAGCCTGTTTTTGGGTTTTGCGGGCGATGACGGCGCAATGTTTGCAGCGGCGATAAAGAGAACTGCCGCCACCCACCTCCGTTTGCCCTGAGTAGGTGCTGAGCGTAAGTGAAGTGCCGTATCGAAGGGTTGGCCTGACCCGACAGGCTGCGCCAGATTATTTCACACGAAGACACGAAGAAGATTCTGCGCGAAGCGCATTTCATCCTCGCACAGTTTCGCCGTGACTCTGCCGTTGACCAGATAAATAGGCTTCGCCGGATAGCATCTTCTTTGTGCCTTCGTGCCTTCGTGTGAACCAAAACTCCCAACCGAACCGAGGCCCGCAACGCCGAAAGGTCACACTAAAGTCTCACCTTAAACGCCTCCGCAGACTAAAGTGACACCTAATCTACTAAGCGTAGCGCAAATCGCGAAATTTTCACAAAGCCCCGCGACGGATAATTTCCTACAAGCGCAGCGCAGCCTGTTCCCGATTTATTGCTGGAAAAAGATGCACACTGTCAAAGAACGAATGAGCAACATTGGCAAATGCAATCCTACATTACAATAGTGAAAATGCTCTCATCAAATTTGTTAAGTTTCAGCCTCAACTCTAATTGTTAGCCAATGCTTCATTCACTAGTCTCACAAAATCCACAGGGTCATTGAAGTAGTTTCTATAGGCGCTTCTTACTTGGCTGGGCTGGTCTGCTCGAACGTAAACCGCATTAAGGCTTTTGGGGTCGCTCTCTAATTGCGACGCCTTCGCTATTGCATCAGACGGACTCGAAAATGGAATAATATCCAACGCTAGCGAACCATCATCAGCCCGATAAACAT
Source organism: Sphingomonadales bacterium (assembly GCA_031374785.1). Classification (GTDB taxonomy): domain Bacteria; phylum Pseudomonadota; class Alphaproteobacteria; order Sphingomonadales; family Sphingomonadaceae; genus Sphingorhabdus_B. The sequence continues at coordinate 7,240 of JANMGR010000048.1, forward strand.
TCAAAACATTATGACGCTTTATTTTCTCAAATGCGCCGGATGATTTCAACGCATCTAGGCGTTGCAATATCCCTAAGGATTTTTCTAATTTTTCAAATTCAGCGCAAAGCTCCGCAAACGTCAGTTCAGACATTGCGTTTGAAAAATTTTCGTGATGACGCGCCAAAATTTCACTAGCCAATGAAAAAAATCTAACCCTATCAGTCTCAAACAAATCAAACTTTGTATGCTGACCGTCAATAAGATCGGAAATTTCAAGCGCTGTAGCCCAAGCATGTTGAACACGAGTTCTGTATTGTACTTCGACTAGCAAGCCGTGCCACGGCTTAGATTCTTCGCTACCTCTTCGGTGCGCTCGGGGATAATGCGCATAAACATCATGTATGCCTCGATATCCGCTGACTTTGGGCCGAACTATGTAGTCATATTTACCTGGTTCATGCCGAAGCTTATGGATAACGTGTTCCATGGATTTTGTCGAATGCACGTATTCACGAAATTCGGTTAAATCAGAAACTGATTCAAAAATTAATCGACAGCCAGCAAAATCTTGCATGCTAGTCACATCGGACATGAGTGGTCTACCATCTGGATGACGGCGACCGATTTTATCAATTACTGTGCTACGGCGTTTTAATCGTTGCGCGAACTCGATAACAGCGGTTACCTTTTCAATTCGCCGTTTAAAAAATATTTGAAAAGTGTTGATTACATAGCCGTGCGAAGCCCGCCATTGATCGACGAGTTTCAAATCATTGTCACCTCCAGCATTATCGGCGATTGCTTTGCCAGCTCTATTGACTTCACGTTTAGACGTTGGCGGCAGAGGATAAGTGGGCATTGAGTTCCAGATCAAAAATAATTGAGCGTTAGCACATTAAGTAGGTCATCTTTCCGAAAGCATCAACTTTTCATAATTCTCTAACCAACCCGATAATCCGCCGTTACCTCACCACAGGCCCGCAACTCTTCCTCATGCCCCTCTTCGCGCCAACTTTCTTGTAGCGCCTCGGATTCCCATTGCAGCATCACTGGATGCGCTAGGATGTGTTCGACCCAAGCCTGCCCTGCACCCACATCCAACCCATAAGTCCGCACGCGATAGGCGACCGGTGCGAAGAACGCGTCGGCGGCGCTGAATTCGGCTCCGGCTAGAAACGGCCCGCCGAAACGCGACAGGCCTTCCTCCCACAGCTCCCGAATGCGGGCGACATTGGCGGTCAGCGCATCGGACATCGGCTTTGGCTTCACCCGCACGCCGACATTCATCGTGCAATCGTTGCGGAGCGCCGAAAAGCCGCTGTGCATCTCGCTCGCCGCGCATTGCGCCCAAGCGCGGGCATCGGGGTCAGAGGGCCAAACGCCGTCATGCCGGTCAGCAAGATACAATGCGATACCCATTGAGTCATAGATCGTTCGGTCTTCGTGCAGTAACACCGGCACTTGCCCCGTCGGGGAAAAGCGACGGAATTCATGATAGTTGCTGGGGGCGGTAAACGGCTCCAGCCGATCCTCAAACGCTATCCCCAGACCCTTCATCAACAGCCAAGGCCGCAACGACCAGCTGCTATAATTCCGGTTCGCGGTGATCAGCGCGTAAGGCATGGACTATTCTCCTTGGTTTCTGGCAGTTCCGCCAAAGGTTCGTCGTCGGGCAAGGGAAGCGCGCTGACATTCAACCAGCCGCAATCGGGCAGCCGCTGATAACTATCCAGCACGGCAAACGGAATGCGGAACGGCATTCCCCAATTGGCGTTCCACATCGCCACGGCTCCGGTCTTGGTCGCAGGATCAAAGATCATCGTCGCGCGATAGCCCGCAACGGCGCCCGAATGACCGATAAGGCGGCGACCATTATAGATAAAGCTGCGCAGGCCAAGGCCATAGCCCGCGCCCGACAATGCCTTGGCCAGATCGCCGCTATAGGGGCGCGGCGTTGCAATCAATGGCGTCTCGGCAAGTTGGATCGCCGCCAGTGTCATCACATCGGGCCGCGCGCCCATCATCGCCTGCATCCATTTGGCAAAATCGGTAATGTTGCTGTTGACCCCCGCGGCGGCGGGGACGCGCCAATAGGCTTCTTTCACCGCAGTGGCTTGCATCTGATTATGCGGGTGCGCCCAGTCGTTCGCGCTGGTCAGGCCGGTCATGCCATAGCTTGCGCTTGCCATGTCGAGCGGGCGAAAGAACCGTTCGGTGACTTGGTCGGGAAAGGGTTTTTGTCCCGCCGCTGCCAATATCTCGCTGGCCGCATCAAAGGCAATATTCTGATAGGTATGGCAAGTCCCCTGAGGGCATTGCAGCGGCGCAGCAAACAACTTGGCTCGTATTGCGACCGGATCTTCGCCCGCCTCCAATTTCTCATCATAGGCGTTTTTGGTCAGGCCGGTCTGGTGAGAGAGCAGCTGGGCGAGCGTCAGCGTCGACTCGGCACCTTGCGGCAGGCGCAGCGAAGTCGGCCAACTCGCCACCGGACGCCTCAGGTCAACCGCGCCTTCATTCGCCAGCGTTGCCGCCAACATGCCGGTCGCGGTTTTCGAAACTGAGGCCCAACGGAAAACCGTATCCGGCGTTACCGGCTCGCGGGTAGACCGATCCGCCACACCATAAGTGCGGACAAAACGCAGCTTGCCATCCTCCACCACCGCGACCGCCAGCCCCGCCATTTCCGGCCGCAAGCTTAGCTCGATCAGTTGCAGATCAAGCCGGGCATAATCAATCCGCCCGCGCCATTCTTCGGGCGTATCAGGCACGCCGTCATCGGCCTTGGCAAACATCGCAGGCGGCGGCGGTACCGCTTTGTCAGGTAAAACCATCGACAGACCATACCAGCCGATAAGCCCCGAAGCGGCAATGGCGATCAATGTTGTCAGAATCCGGCGCATTGGTTCGGGCTAGACCGCGGCCTCATAATGCGCCGTCGTTTTCTCTGCAACTTCCTCCGCCGTCACGCCGGGGGCCGTTTCGATTAGCTTAAATGGGGACGCGTGGTCGGGGCGGTGAAACACAGCAAGGTCCGTGATAATCATATCGACGACGTTCTTGCCGGTCAGCGGAAGCGTGCAGGCGGGGATGAATTTGGGGCTGCCATCCTTGGCATTATGCTCCATCACCACAATGATTTTCTTGACCCCCGCGACCAGATCCATCGCGCCGCCCATGCCTTTGATCATTTTGCCGGGGATCATCCAATTGGCGATGTCACCATTTTCAGCGACCTCCATCGCGCCGAGCACTGTCAGGTCGATATGCCCGCCGCGGATCATGGCAAAGCTGGCGGCGCTATCAAAATAGGCCGATTGCGGTAGCTCGCTGATCGTTTGCTTGCCTGCGTTGATGAGGTCCGGGTCTTCCTCCCCCGCGAACGGGAACGGCCCGATGCCGAGCATGCCGTTCTCGGATTGCAACGTCACCTCGACCCCCGCAGGAATATGGTTGGCCACCAGCGTCGGGATGCCGATGCCAAGGTTTACATAATAGCCATCGCGCAATTCCTTTGCAGCGCGTGCAGCCATTTGGTCGCGGGTCCAGCCTTTGGTCATGATATCGGTCATTGTTGTGCCTTTGTTTCGGGAGAGATTTCAAGCCGTTCGCTGTCAATCGCGGCGATAGGATGCGGGAGTTCGAACCAGCCGCGCCCAGTAAAGGCCTCCAACCGGATGGCGTAGCTTTGGTCGCGCAGATAATCATACAGCTCGTCAAAATCGCCTTTGCGGTCGCCAGCGATGGCAACGACACAATGGCTGGCGGCCAGCGCCCAGCGACGTTCTTGCTTACGATACGTTCCCGGCAATCCGAAAAGCATGATGTCAGTATTGCGGAGCACCGGCTCTTCGCCTTCGCGCAAAAGATCAAGGATCGGCTTAAGCTGGCTTTCCTCAGTCTCGGCTAGCCATGCGATGCGGATGCCAGATTCGCGCAGAGTTTCCAACAAGGCGGCAAAACCGTTTTGCCGTTCGATATCCATTTCCGCAGGCGTGCCGGGGGCGACGTCGAGGTCGATGAGCACCGCCATCGGCTTAGCACCACAGCTGATCGGTTGCGGCTGCGATAGCGAAACGTTTTCCGGCAATACCACCGAACGCGCGGCTTGGCCTTTGCGGCGCTTTGCCGCCTCGCCAAGCGCGTGGCGCGCAAAGGGCAGATAAGCATTCGAGATGTTGGATTGTGCTAATCGGTCAAGCGGAGTCATCGCGCCTGGGGCTTCCGCCCCCACTATCGGCAAAGGCAGCGCGGTTGCAACCGCCTCGGCAGGTGCGTCCCCCACAAAGACCTGCGGAGGCGATGCAGGGTCGAACGTCGCTTCTGCCGCCCGCGTTCGCACGCGCGCTTTATCGACTTCTTTTTTGCCGATAACGCCCGCCGCTGCAATCGGCAGCACCAACGCGACACAGCCCTGGAGGCTCAATGACGCGACAAAGAGACTGATCATTAAGGCGCTGCGAGCCCGCATATCAGGGGCCCGTTGTAATAGTCGGGCGTTCGTCTGCAGCGATTTGCTGTTCAGCACACGCGAGCATGATATGATTAGGATTGTCGAGATCATATCCGCCAACAATCTGAAGTGCCTTTGCAATCTCGGGCTTCGGCATAACAACATTCGCTTCTTCGCCTTTGACCGAATCCATGACAGCGGTCCGTGATAGAAAGGTAGCCCGCATTTCGGCCTCGGCATCAGAAATATCCGCTGCGCCATCGACACGAACCTGATCCAGTATGCGCGCCCTATAAATTTGCATCGGTCCGACCAAAAAAGATAAAATATTCAGCTCTTCAAGCCGATCAGCTGGCACAGTTGCTCTGACGCTCTTTATGATTGCTGGGACGAGACGCTCACGATAGCGAGCAGAGACCAAATTTCTGCTCTCCGCCAAAACATTGCAAGCTGCCGCAAAACCGACGCGTTTCATCTCGGCGCGCAATGCCGGGGCCTGAGTAATCGTTTCGGCAAGCCAAAAGCTCAACGGAGATTCATTTCGCGCAAAGATAGCCAATTCCTCGTCGGTCACCGGAGCAGATGCGCCGACCGCGCTGAGTTGTAGAAGTAGCGCAAGGCTCGCTGAAAGCATCACGCTGATTCCCGTTCCCTTACCGTGCGGAACTCGATTTTCTTGTCATAAGGGCTCCCTACAATCATGCGCTGCACATAGACACCGGGCAGATGGATATTGTCTGGATCAAAACTGCCGACAGGCACAATCTCCTCCACCTCAACGACGCACACTTTGCCGCAGGTCGCCGCAGGCTGATTAAAGTTGCGCGCGGTTTTGCGGAAAATCATATTGCCGCTTTCATCGGCTTTCCAAGCCTTGACTATGGACAGGTCAGCAAAAATGCCGCGTTCGAGAATATATTCCTCGCCGCCAAACTTTTTGCTCTCCTTACCCTCAGCCACCAAAGTGCCGACGCCGGTTTTGGTGTAGAATCCGGGAATGCCAGCACCGCCAGCGCGCATCCGTTCAGCCAAAGTCCCTTGCGGGCAAAACTCAACCTCCAGCTCGCCAGACAGATATTGCCGTTCAAACTCTTTATTCTCGCCAACATAGGACGAAATCATTTTCTTCACCTGCCGCGTGCGCAGCAACTTGCCGATGCCTTCATTGTCGATGCCGGCATTGTTCGAGGCGAACGTGAGCCCAGTGACGCCGCTTTCAACAATGGCGTCAAGCAGCCGGTCAGGAAGGCCGCATAGACCAAAGCCCCCCGACGCAATCAGCAAGTCGTTTTTCAACAAGCCATGAAGTGCTGACTTGGCATCAGGATAGAGTTTTTTCATGCTTGCGGGTCCTTTCGGACAATTGGGAGAGACTCCCGCTCGCCTAGCCGCTCTTTACGCGCCCCGCAAGATTGCGCTTACCGTAACGGCATGGCCAAAACGGTTTCTAAGTCGCACAGCGCCCTCTCCCCATCCGTCACTTTAATCGCGTGCATACCCAATGCGGCGGCAGGCTTACAGTTGATGCCGAGGTCATCGAGATAGACGCACTTGTCTGGCTCAACCGAAAACAGATCGCACATCATCTGGTAAATACGCGGGTCGGGTTTGCGCACTCCCGCCTTGGAACTTTCGATCACATGATCGAACCGAGCAATAATCGCCTCGACTTGGCGCGCCTTATCCGCATCGCGCGCCATACCCGCACCGCTTCCGGCCTTTACGTTGTTGGTAATACAGCCAATACCAAAGCTAGCCGCTTTCAACCGGTCGAGCGCGGTTACCATATAGGGCCGGATATCGCCCGCCAAACAAGCGATTACCGATGTGCCATCCAAGGAATGCCCCATAGCCTCTGCCTCGGCGGCGAACGCAGCGTCAAAGCCATCGGCATCAATTTCCGCCCGTTCAAATCGGGCCCAAGCATTATCGTCGGGATTGGCCGAATTGACGCCGCGGACAAAATCGCGCGGCAATCCGCGCTGCGCCTCCATCCGGTTAAACGCTTCAAACGGCGAAGAGGTAATCACCCCGCCGAAATCGAAAATCACATGCGTGTAGCCCAAGCCGGAACCCCTTACAGATAATGCGGTTCCGGCCTTTCGTATAAATGTTCGTAATGCACAAGGCTGGGTTCGTCGCCCAACGGCACAGGCTGGCCATCGCGAAACGCCCATTCACCGCGATCGCAATCTGCGGCGCGGACATAGCCGTTGATATAGAACCGGCGGTAATGATGGGCGTGATTGGTCGCCGAACCATGCACCAGATAGGGGCTCCACAGCACAAAATCGCCAGGATCGATATCGAGTGTTATCAGCTGCGACGGATCAAGCCCTGCTGCAACCAACTGCTCCTCTTGCGGGCGATTTTCCATTACGGCTGTTTCCAGCGCGAGGCCAAGATCGCCGCACAAATGGCTACCGGGCAAGAATTGCAGCCCGCCGCTCAATGCATTATGCGGGTCAATAGCCAAGCCAGTTTGCACATAGCTGTCACCCAGATTGCGATAGGCGTGCGCAGGTTTGCGAAAGCGCGAATCCTGATGAAAGGCGAAATCGCCGCGTCCGCCGGGCTTTTTCCAATGCACCTGATTGATGATTTGTTTCATATCGCCGCCGAGAAACGGAGCCAGCAAGAGCGCGATGCGGGGGTCGATACGAAATGCGCCGAATGCCGCATGTTCTCGCGCCGCCCACTGCACCATGCGAACTTCGCCGTGATCCAACCGGTAATGCAAATTGCCATGACGGAAACTGCGCCCATGCAAGAGGGCATCGGCGTGAGCGGCATCGCACGCGGCGGCAAGGTCGGCGATTTCGCCGGGCGTAACCAACCGCCGGATGATGGCATAGCCATCGCGTTTATACTGTTCGACCAGATCCATATTCCGGCTCCATCGTTATTCAATGGATATAGCACATAATTCTTGACAGCAAGTTGACAGTTTATGCCGGAAAATAGGATCAGTTCCTAGTTTAATCCTAGAGTCAGGACCTGACCCTAGGGCGTCACCACAATCCCAACCTTTGGATCTGCCCGCCCATCAAGCACTTCATGATACGCCTCCAGCGCTGCATCGGCGCCTGCACGTTTATCTATCGATGCAATCCCCGGCGCGACTTCCATAAAGCCGAGCCATGCCGCAGCCATGCGCGTCGCGAACCCTTTGCCACCCCAATCGGCCAGCCGTTTCTGGCTGCGACCGGGCGCGAAAAACCCTTGGCGTTCGGGGCCGGGCAAGGCGCCCATGTCCGGCGCTGAATCCCAGTGCGATTTGCCAACGATCATTGAGCATTTCAGGTTGTTGCCCAGATGCGTATGCACCGCGCTGGTCACAGCATTGTTCCCAGCCATATCGACCAAAGCCGAGTGCAAATCAGGATCTATCAGCGTGGCAATATCGTCATAAGCGACAACGCGGTCATAAATGTTCAGCGCCGCCAGCGCCTGTGAATTAGCTGCGCTTGTGAGGCCAACCGTCTGAGGCCCGCCATCTCGTTGCTTCATCGAATAGCCAAGTCCAATCGCGGTTTTGCTTGATGCGCTGGCGATCAGCACTTGGTCTGCACCATAATCACCCTCGTCTTCAAACTGGTCAGCAATCAACCAGCCGGTCAAAAACAGCGGGCGGAATACCGGCCAGTAATCATGATGTTCGGCGCGGTAATCGCCCAGCGCCTCAACTCGTTGATACTGGTTATAGATCGGCGGCAATGTTGTGCGGCGCGGCGTTACATCGGTAAAACCGCCGCCCGTGATATTGCCCGGCACCAACACCGCATGGCTGGCCATCGGGTAATAGCCATAGAAGCTGTCGCCGGGGTCCACACCCTCGATATCGCTGACCAACACTGTGGCAAAACCCCAGACGGGCAACCGCCCCGGCTCGTTGCTCTCGGCAAAGAAATCCCAATAGCCTTGGTCATTTCCAAACAACCCTGCGGGTTTACCAAATACCGCATAGGTCACATTGTTCGCAGTCATTGCATAGCTATCGATCTGCACAAGGATTTCGCCGTGACTGACAGAGGTATCAACCTCCACCGTTTCGGTTTTGGTCACATCATCGCGGTCGATATTAATTGCCCAAGCGGTCATCATCCGATCTCCTGATTTTGCAATCTTAGCCCCGGCCGGTTCCAGCGCGTCTTTACCAGCCGCCCGCTGCCCGACAATGTCAGATACGCATCCATCATGTCATCGCCGCCAAAGGCAATATTGGTAGTGAACACATCGTCAGTCGCAACAAATTCGACTAGCTCTCCGGCTGGAGAGATCACGCTGATCCCGCATTCGCCGATGGTAGCAACGCAGATATTGCCGCTGGCCTCGACCGCCAGACTGTCAAAGAATTTATAGCCAGCGGGGCGATAAACCGGGATGCCGGGGCCGCCCGGCCCTGCGGCATCATCGACTTTACCCGGGGCGATAATGTTAAACGCGGTCAACCGGCAGGTATAGGTTTCGGCGGCGTATAATGTCTTGCCATCGGGGGACAAGCCAACGCCATTGGGATTGTAGCTTGGGAAGATTACTTCCTCCAAATGGCTGCCATCGGTTTTGCCGTAAAAGATACCAACAATGTCGTGGCAGCGCGATTTGAAATCCTGCTTGCCATGATCGGTGAACCAGAATCCGCCGTGTTCATCAAAAACAATGTCGTTCGGCCCGCGCAAGACGCAACCAAAATCGCCCGATTTATAGAGTATCTCCACCGCGCCAGTTTCGATATCAATGCGTTCAATCCGTCCGCCCGAATAGTCCGCCGCAATACCATGCGGCGCGAGATAGCCACCGCTTTCCACATATTCAAAGCCGCCATTGTTGCAGCAATACAGTTTGCCATCAGGGCCAATCGCAAGGCCGTTAGGGCCACCTCCTGTGTTGGCCACTGTGCTCTTGGAACCATCGGGCTGCACCCGCGTAATCCGGCCCTGTTCAATCTCGGTCAGGATAATGCTACCATCGGGCATGACCACCGGCCCCTCGGGGAAGCGTAAGCCGTCGGTGACTGTCTCGAATCGTTCCATTGCTCTCTCTCCCTGGTTTCTGCTAAGCTGGCATTGACGGAGAGCGTTGCAAAGCCCCTTTTACTTATGAAGCTCGGCGCAGAGCCCGATTATCAGGCGCCAAGGCGCGAGCGGGCGCGCGTTTCGCAGCGTAAAGCGCACGATCAGCGCTTTGCAAAAGTTTTTCAACCTGCTGGCCGTGTAGTCCATAGACAGCAAAGCCAAGGCTCGCGCCGAAATTCAGCCGTTGACCTTCATAGCCGACGGGTCGGCATAATGCGCCGAGCAGAGCATTGGACCGAGCGGCGCAATCGGCTTCATCCGCTATATTGCGAAATACCGCGATAAATTCATCGCCACCCAGTCGGCCAACTTCGTCGCCAGCCTCTGACGCTGCCTCAAGCCGTTCTGCAATCTGACACAGCAAATAATCGCCGACATGATGACCAAGCGCATCATTCACCTGTTTGAAACCGTCAAGATCGATCAGCGCCACGGCAAAGTTGCCGTCACCCGAAAACTCGTCATCAAGCGCGGCCATCGTCGCGCGACGATTGGGCAGACCGGTCAATGGATCAGTCAGCGCCAGCCGCTGATTCTCTTCTGCCAGCATCAGGCCGGTGATCAGCTGATCATATTGTTCAGCGACAAAGCGCACCATCAACATGCCAACACTCAGCATAGCGATACCCAGCATCTGCGCTTCGAACGGCCCGACCAGTATCATGGCCACTGAGCTAGGAAAAAGCCCCATGATTGTTGTGCCAATTGCGGCAGGACGCAGGGTGTAAAGACAATGTGCAATCGACGTTGTGCCAAAGCCCAAAGACATCGGGATCAGCAACATCGCACCAAAAGTTCCGGCGACAAAGGTGTAGGAGGCCGCAACGCCCAAAAATGTGACCATCAAAAGCGACGCAGTGACGTTCAATTTCAATAGACGCGGAATTTCGCTTTCATCGACGGGTTTACGCAGCCTATGCACCCATATTGCGATGCGGATTACACAATAGCCGATTAGGCCCGACAGCCACATATAGCTGCTGGGCGGCAGGCCTACATTTGCACATACGGCCATGATGATGACTGTGTTCAGCGCAGCGACCGACAACAGCATCGGCACTTGTTTACGCACGCTATCAAACTGCGCCTTTTGCAAGGCAGACTGGATCTGGACGGGAACTGGGGGCAAAACCCAATCCGATAACACACAGTAAATCCGCGCAAAATCCCACTTTTGATGTGATATCTGACCCACAGTTAAAACTTAGAAATTTAGGGTAAACAGTCCGTTAATTTCTGGTGCTTGCGCAAAACTTGTTTGGCATTGCGATGCCTTGCGTGCCAGTCTGTCATCAGGGGGACAGATTATGGAATTAGCGAGCGAAAAACAGCAGCGTCCGATGGGGTTATGGATGGCACTGGCTTTGGTCATGGGCAGCATGATCGGGTCGGGGGTGTTCCTGTTGCCCGCCAGCCTTGCTCCGCTTGGTTGGAACTCGGTCTTTGGCTGGTTGATAACAGTCGCAGGGGCAATGTGCATCGCCACGGTCTTTGCCCAATTATCGCATGCAGTGCCAAAGGCAGGCGGACCCTACGCCTATACCCGCGCAGCTTTTGGCGATGGTGCAGGCTTTGCGATTGCCTGGGCCTATTGGATTTCGATGTGGGTCGGGAACGCCGCGATTGCGACCGGCGCGGTTAGTGCGCTCAGCCGGATTTTCCCCGCAGTCGGCGAAACCGGCACGTCGGCGGCGATCACCGTTGCTATCGTCTGGTTCTTTACGCTGATCAACATCCTAGGCACAAAGCTTGCGGGGCAGGTTCAGCTGGTTTGGACGATTATCAAGCTGCTGCCATTGGTTGCAGTAATCGGCCTTGCTGCTTATGTTTTGGTGGACACCGGAGCCGCCACTGTCCGGCCGTTTGTCGCCAGCGAGATTAACCTGTCGGCGATTTCGACCGCTACTATACTGACGCTTTGGGCGATGCTCGGGCTTGAAACAGCAACGGTCCCGGCAGACAAAGTCACTGACCCTGAACGCACCATAGCGCGCGCGACCTTGCTCGGCACGGGCGGCGCGGGGCTACTCTATATCTTTGTTTGCTCAGCAGTGGTGCTGATGCTGCCCGCCGCGCTCACCGCCGCCTCGCCTGCCCCCTTTGCCGATTTTGTCGAAACTTACGGCGGCAACAGTAACGCTGGCCTCGTCATCGCCGCCTTTGCTGCGATCAGCGCGCTGGGGGCGCTTAACGGCTGGGTGTTGTGTCAGGCCGAACTGCCCGCCGCGATGGCCCGCGACGGATTGTTCCCCGCATTTCTTGCCAAAGCCGCGCCGAATGGCACGCCACGCAACGCGCATTTGTTTACAACGACATTGCTGACAGTCGTCATTCTGATGAACAGCAGCCGATCGATGCAATCAATGTTTGAATTCCTGATTATCCTCACCACCTCCATCGTCCTTGTGATGTATCTGGGCAGCACAGCGGCGGCGTTTTGGCTGTGGCGCAAAGGCGCGGTAAAGGCGAACGCTGCATTCCCGCTAATTATGCTTCTCGCCGCCATCTATGCTGTGTGGACGATTTATGGCGCGGGGTTGGAGCCGCTGGCTTGGGGACTTGCCTTGTTAGTCGCCGGTATTCCAATATTTGCGTTAGTGCGTCTTTCAAAGCGGAGCGTGCACGCCTAGATAAGGCGTAATACACCACGCACGGAAAGTTTCCCATGACGACGACATATGACGCGAACCTCGCGCTTTACATCAATGGCACATGGCGCAGCGGCGAAGGCCGCGATGTGCATCAGGTCGTCAATCCAGCCACTGGCGCAGTGATTGCCGAACTGCCGCTGGCGACGCCTGCTGATCTGGATGAAGCATTGGAGGCATCGGCCAAAGGCTTTGCTGTATGGCGCGCAACCGATGTGAATGCGCGCGCGGCTGTGCTGCACAAAGCGGCTGCGTTGATCCGCGAACGCGCTGAACACATCGCCGTTCTGCTAACCCTAGAACAGGGAAAGCCACTGGCCGAATCACGCACCGAAACCCTGTCCTGCGCTGGCGTGTTTGAGTATTGCGCAGAGGAAGCCAAGCGCGCCTATGGCCGCATCGCCATCCGCCCCGCCGGTCAACGCGCCTTGGTGCTCAAACAACCCATCGGCCCTGTCGCATCGCTGACGCCGTGGAATTTCCCCGTTTCGTTGATGTCCAAAAAGGTTGCAGCCGCGCTCGCCGCTGGCTGTTCGGTTATCGCAAAGCCCGCCGAGGAAACCCCGGGTTCGACCAGCGCGATCATGCGCTGTCTGGCCGATGCGGGAATCCCCGCCGGTGTTGCGCAATTGGTTTTTGGTGTGCCGGATCAAGTTAGCCGCCAACTGCTCGGCTCCCCCATTATCCGCAAATTGAGCTTCACAGGCTCGATCCCTGTCGGTCGCCATCTGATGAAGCTTGCCGCCGATGGCCTAAAGCGCGTCACTATGGAGCTGGGCGGCCATGCACCAGTGTTGGTCTTTGACGACTGCAATCTGGAAAAGACGCTCGACATTGTCGCCACGCAAAAATTCCGCAATGCGGGCCAGGTTTGCATCTCACCCACACGATTTTATGTGCAAGAGGGGATTTACGACCGGTTTGTTGCAGGCTTTAACGAACGCACCGCCAAGATCACTGTCGGCAACGGCATGGACTCCGCCAATATCATGGGGCCACTCGCCAATCCGCGTCGCCCATTGGCAGTCGGCGCATTGGTCGACGATGCCATTGCCAAAGGCGCGCGCGTTGGCGTTGGCGGCAACCGCGACCGCGGCGACGGCTTTTTCTATGGCCCAACGGTGCTGTCCGATGTGCCGATGGAGGCTGATATCATGAATCAGGAACCATTCGGCCCGGTTGCGCTCATCCGCCCGTTCGCATCGTTCGACGAGGCCATCGACAACGCCAACCGCCTGCCCTTTGGCCTTGCCGCCTATGTTCATACCGAAAACGGCCGGACCGCAAACATGGCGGGCGATTTGATCGAGGCAGGCATGGTCGGCATCAACACCGCAGCGATCTCGATGCCCGACATGCCCTTTGGCGGAGTGAAGGATTCAGGCTTTGGCAGCGAGGGCGGGCCAGAGGGACTTGAAAGCTATTATGTGACAAAAGCGATCCATCAGGCATGAAGCGGTTTCGCTTATCGACCGCGCTATTTGCACTGACCCTGTGCAGCGTTGCTCCTGCCGGTGCGCAGTCAAGGCCTGCGGCAGAGATGCTGTCCTTGCCCACCGGCTCGACACTAGCGACATGGAGCTTTGAAGCCGAAACTCCCGCCCGCGCCGGAACCGTCATTTTCCTGCACGGTGGCCCGGGTCTCTATACCGAAGACCGCCGTTTCGATGAAGCCGCCGTTTTTCGCAAAGCAGGCTATGCAACGCTGTTTTTCGACCAAGCAGGGGGCGGGCAATCGGCGAAGCTAAAGGCAAGCGATTACAGCCTGGCGCGCGCAGTCGCTGACCTAGAGGCGCTTCGTGTTGCACGCGGGCTGGACAAGGTCGTTTTGTGGGGCAACAGCTTTGGTGCCACTCTGGCCGTCCTATACGCACGGCAATATCCCGATAGGGTGTCGGCATTGATCCTGACATCGCCCGGAACTTTTCCTGGGCTGGATGTGAAACGTGACTATTCCCGCACCAATCGAAACGGCGTCAACATTGGCAAAGACCTTGCTAAAGCTGCCGCTCGCATCGACAAAGAAGGCAGCAAGGCCGAGGGTGCATTTTCGCAAGTCGAAACCGGAAAGCTACTCGATGCGGTAACGGAAAGCGAATTGCTCGAAGCGATGACGTGTAAGGCCAGCGTGGTTACGCTGCCCAAATTGCCCGGCGGCGGCAACCTATTCGTCAACAGGATTGTGCAGGCCGAGCTGAAAAAAGTGAAGCCGGATTGGACGACATTGCCCAAAGTGCCGACGCTCATCATCCGCGGTGACTGTGATTTTTTGCCCGTAAAGAGCGCCGACGCCTACAAAGCCGCATTGAACGCGGAATATGTTGCCATTCCCAATGCAGGGCATGCACTGCTGGAGGATCGCCCGGCAGTCGATCTTGCGATCAACAGCTTTATTCAGCGGCGTTTGCTGGCCGCAAAGCCGTGATCGCACCTAACCGGATATGCTGAAACGGCGCCTCTACTTAACCGGCGGCATTGCCTCCACTGCGTTGGGCGTGGTCGGCATATTCCTGCCTATTTTACCGACGGTACCGTTTTTGATTCTTGCCGCATTTTGTTTTGCGCGCAGCGATCCCGCGTTAGAGGCGCGGATTATGAACCATCCGGTTTACGGCCCGCCAATTAGGACTTGGCGCGAAAAAGGCGCGGTCAGCAGGCGCGGCAAAGTTGCGGCAACGTTCGCGTTTTCCGCCAGCATCGTTTTTGGATATTTAACGCTGTCTGCACCTTGGGTGTTCTTGCCGCCGGTGATTGCGGTGGTGTGCTTGAGCTGGCTGTGGACTAGGCCGGAGGGGTGACGCGACGGTAGGGGACTGTCCCAAGCGTAGCGCCGTGGACTGTCCCCGAGAGGTCGCGCACTGGCTTTAAGGGACAGTCCACGGCGCTACGCTTGGGACAGTCCCCAAAAGCCTAATCTTGCGTTAGTTTGTAATCAGAGACCTAAAGCACAGCCTCGCGCACAACCGCAACCCCGGCCGCGCGTTGCACCTTTAACTCCTGCTTCAACACCAGCGGATCGCGGGCAAACACGAACCCAAAGCTCACCCCGCCCTCTTTACCAACAGTCGCATGGTGCAGCTTATGCGCTTGCACTAAACGCTTGGCATAGCCACTTTTCGGCACCCAGCGGAAATAGCGTTGGTGGACAAGGCCGTCATGCACCAAAGTATAAACGATGCCGTAAAACAGCACGCCCAACCCAACCCAAGTCCCCGGCTCCCACGCCGCCGCGCCCAGCACCAGCGGGCTACCAACGGCAAACATCGAAATGCTCATCGCCGCGCCGACAATGCCGTAAAGGTCGTTCTTTTCCAGCGCGTTGTCATGCGGTTCATGATGGTCGCGGTGCCATCCCCAGCCCCATCCGTGCATGATATATTTATGACTGCCCCACGCGACAAACTCCATCGCGATGAAGGTGGTCAGGACAATCAGAATGATGACGGACAACGACATAATGCTGTGATAGCTACTCAATCCGCTTTCGGAAAGAAATACGCTGAAACATCTGCACTGATCCGCGCGGGGCGCAGCGTGTCGGCGTCGATGCAGCACCAGCTGGATTTGACCTCGGCCAGCACTTCCTCTCCGCGTTTGATGACAGTGTCGTAAAACGCCCGCGCGCCGTGGATTTTTTCCAGCACCACATTGGCGACGACATCATCTTCCAAAAACGCGGGTTTCCGGTAGGTAATCTCGTGCTTTAACGCCACCCATGCGCGCGCGGCGACGGCGTCTGGCGGGGCGAGATTGCGCCAATGCTCCAGCACCGCTTCTTGCACCCAGTTCAGGTAACGCGAATTGTTCACATGCCCCATAAAGTCGATGTCTTCGGGCAGGATTTTCACTGCGAACAGGTGGGAGAGTGTTGTCATGATAGGCTGTATATAGGGATCGATTGTTACAAAAGCCACAACGCATAAAAATCCTCCCCATCGACTTGCGATGGGGAGGTGGCGGTTGCGCAGCAACTGACGGAGGGGACAGCAACCTCGAAAGCCCCTCCGTCTCGCCCGTGCTTGCGCCCGGTCGATCCACCTCCCCATCGCAAGTCGATAGGGAGGATAGGGTTGCATCACTTGGATTCCTGTGGCTTTAGAAATCGCATGACTCAGCCCCGCACTTTATACCAAAAAATCTGGGATGCGCATGTCGTCTCGGCCCGTGAAGCCAATGACTTTGGGGACACCTGCCTGATCTTTATCGACCGGCATCTGGTCCATGAAGTCACCAGCCCGCAAGCGTTTGAGGGGCTGCGCAATGCTGGACGGACAGTGCGTCGGCCCGACCTGACGCTGGCTGTTCCCGACCATAATCTACCCACCACTGCGCGCAAAGATGCACAAGGCAACCGCATTCCCATCGCCGACCCTGAAAGCGCCACGCAACTGGCTGCGCTGGAGGCCAACGCCCCCGCATTCGGCATCCGCTATATCGGCGCGACTGACCGCGAACAGGGCATCGTCCATGTCGTCGGGCCAGAACAGGGCTTTTCGCTGCCCGGCACAACCATCGTTTGCGGCGATAGCCACACCGCGTGCCACGGTGGGCTAGGCGCGCTGGCATTCGGCATTGGCACGAGCGAAGTTGAACATGTGCTGGCCACGCAGACGCTGCAACTGGCCCGATCGAAATCGATGGAAGTCCGCGTTGACGGCGCAGTTACCCCCGGCGTTACCGCCAAAGACATTGTCTTGCACATCACCGGCGTTTTGGGCGCGGCGGGCGGAACGGGCTACGTCATCGAATATACCGGCAGTGCGATTCGCGCCCTCTCCGTCGAGGGTCGCCTGACGGTCAGCAACATGGCCATCGAACACGGCGCGCGGGCCGGGCTGTGCGCGCCAGACGACACAACCTTTGCCTATCTAAAGGGCCGTCCGATGGCCCCCAAAGGCGCAGATTGGGACGCGGCGGTGGCGTATTGGCGCACATTGGGCACCGATGCAGGCGCGGTCTATGACAAAGTCGTCGCCATCAACGCCGCCGACATCGCCCCGACCGTAACATGGGGGACAAGTCCAGAGGACGTCGTGCCGATCACCGGCGTCGTCCCCGATCCAGCCAGCTTTGCCGACCCGTCCAAGCAAGAAGCAGCGGCGAAATCGCTCGCCTATATGGGCCTGACGCCGGGCACAAAAATGACTGACGTTGCGGTCGAGAACATCTTCATCGGCAGCTGCACCAACAGCCGCATCGAAGACCTGCGCGCCGCCGCCGCAGTCCTAAAAGGCCGCCGCAAAGCCGCCAACGTCAAATGGGCCATCGTCGTCCCCGGCAGCGGATTGGTCAAAGCGCAAGCCGAAGCCGAAGGGCTGGACAAGGTGTTTATCGACGCAGGCCTGGAATGGCGCGAACCGGGTTGTTCGGCGTGTCTCGGCATGAACCCCGACAAGGTTCCTGCGGGAGAGCGCTGTGCTTCAACATCGAACCGCAACTTCGTTGGGCGGCAAGGGCCGGGGGCGAGAACGCATCTGGTGTCGCCCGCGATGGCAGCAGCGGCAGCGGTGACGGGGCGGTTGTGTGATGTTCGGGAGTTGGTGGGGTGACTGGTTCGTGTCACTGCGGCGCTGTAACGATCAGCCTGTCTAAAAAGCCGGAATACATGTTCGATTGCAATTGCTCAAATTGCTCAAAACACGGTGTATTATGGGGCTATTTTTCGCCATCTGACGTCGCCATTTCTGGCGAGACTAAATCTTATCAACGTCAAGATCGAGTCACGCCTTCTTCTCACGTCCACTTTTGCGGGATATGCGGTTGCACTACACATTGGTCGCCGACGGCAAACATACCGCAAGATAGCATGGGCACAAATATGCGCATGTTTTCATCGGAAGACTTAAGCGGAATTACGCTACATTTTCCGGACGGCAAAAACTGGAGCGGACAGGGTGCCTTTGGAATGCGCCGCGAAAGTTCAGTTCATGACGACTAGGCAGCAACACGCACTGCATATCCCATTGACATATCCCAAGGTGTCCGCTAGCCACTTACCATGAACGCACACTCCAAAATCAGTCGCGAAGCCTCCGTCTTCCGTTCTAACCGCAATCAGGCAGTGCGAATTCCCAAGGACTTGGAATTCCCAGAAGGCGTCAAGAAGCTCATTGTCCGCAAGGTCGGCAACACCCTCGTTTTCACACCGCCGGAAAATCTCTGGGATGATTTCTTTGACGAGCCGGGTTTCGATCTTGGCCCGCGCGTTCAGCCGCCGATTCAGGAGCGGGATTTCGGTATCTGATGCTGCGCTACATGCTCGATAGCGCATTCTGTATTGATGTGATGCGCGATAAATATCCTGTTCTTCGTGAGCGGTTCCGGCAAGAGCGCCAGTATATGGCAATCTCGTCCGTGGTTCTTTACGAACTGCGCTTTGGGGCGGAAAATTCAGATGCGTCGGCCAAAAACTTGTTGAAGCTCGAAGGCTTTACGACCCGTTTGCCAGTGTTCGATTTTGACGAAGATGCGGCCAGCCATTCAGCACATATCCGGGCCGACTTAAGCAAGCGCGGCTGCATCATCGGCACTTACGACCTTTTGATCGCCGGGCACGCGCGAGCCATGAACCTTACCCTGATCACAAGCAACATGGGCGAATTCACCCGCGTCGATGGCCTGCGTTGCGAAGACTGGCTTGCTGAAACCAAGGACAACACATGAACCCCGTCTCCACTATCGAAGGCAAAGCCTATCCTTTTGGGCTGAAGAATGTCGATACCGACGTTATCATCCCGGCTGCTTGGTTGAAGACGATCAGCCGGTCGGGCCTTGGCAAAGGGGCGTTTGAGACTATTCGTGCTGATCCCGATAATCTGTTCGACAGCGCGGAGTATGCCGGTTCGCCTATCTTGATCGCGGGGGATAATTTTGGATGCGGGTCTTCCCGCGAACATGCGGCGTGGGCGTTGGACGATATGGGGATTAAGGCGGTGATTGCGCCCAGCTTTTCCGACATATTTTCTGGCAATGCCTTCAAAAATGGCTTGCTGACGGTGGTGCTGCCGCAGGAAGCCATCGACCGGTTGATGGAGGTCGCCAAAACCGAACCGATCCATATCGATCTGGAAAACCAGACTGTCACCACGCCGTTTCAGGATCGTTTTGTGTTCGAGATCGATCCGTTCCGTAAACACTGCTTGCTGCAAGGCCTTGATGAAATCGGGCTGACGCTGGCGAGTAGCGATGACATTTCGGTTTACGAAAACAAGCTTGCCACAGAGAAGCCTTGGCTCGCGCCGTCGCTTGCGTAATCCGGCGCTTGCGCCATTTATGTAAAAGAGACGAGAGAACGGGAGATGTTGGGTTTTGCATAACCAACGATGCACCACAGAACCTCGGCAAGGTTAAACTGCCCTCTCTCCCCCTCTCGTCTCTTTTACATAAATTCCCATACTTGCTGCGCAAGCCAAGATAGTGGCCGATTGCAACGCATTTTGAATGGGCTATGGCAGGTTCAACACAGACTACAACGAGAGGAAAGTCCCATGAAAGCCCTGTTATCTACCGCAACCGGCGGCCCTGAAACTTTGGTCTTGGGCGAGCTGCCCGAGCCTCTCGCTGGCGCGGGGCAAGTCGTGGTTGCCGTAGATAACAGGGCTTTCATGGGACTTTCCTCTCGTTGTAGTCTGTGTTGAACCTGCCATAGCCCATTC
>JANMGR010000077.1:0-13360 GCA_031374785.1 Sphingomonadales bacterium
TCTTGCGTAAGGAGTGTCCCATTAGGGACAGTCCCTAGGGGGACAGTCCCCGGCGGAGTGCCTAGATGGCTGATGATATCGCGCACGATGGTCAGCGCATGTTCGTCATTCTCGGCGACATGATCGACCACGCCTGATTTGCGGCCATGCAAGTCGCCGCCGCCCAGATCCTCGGCGCTGATTTCCTCACCCGTCGCGGCCTTCACCAAAGGTGGCCCTGCAAGGAAGATCGTGCCTTGATTGCGCACGATCACGCTCTCGTCGGACATTGCGGGAACATAAGCGCCGCCAGCCGTACAACTGCCCATGACGCAGGCGATTTGCGGAATGCCCTTGGCGCTCATATTGGCTTGGTTGAAAAAGATGCGGCCGAAATGGTCGCGGTCGGGGAAGACCTCGTCCTGATGCGGCAGGTTCGCGCCGCCGCTGTCGACGAGGTAGATGCACGGCAGGCGGTTGGCCTCGGCAATCTCTTGCGCACGCAGATGTTTTTTGACGGTCATGGGGTAATAAGTCCCGCCCTTCACCGTCGCATCATTGCAGACAATCATGCACTGCCGACCAGAGACACGGCCAATGCCGCAGATAAGGCCAGCGCCGGGGACTGCGCCGTCATACAGGTCGTTTGCCGCGAGCTGGCCGATTTCCAGAAACGGCGAACCCGGATCGAGTAACCGCTCCACCCGCTCCCTTGGCAGCAACTTGCCCCGCGCAGTATGACGCTCGCGCGACTTTGCGTTGCCGCCCAAAGCCGCCTGCGCCACCTTCGCCCACAATTCATCCTTCAACGCGACATTGTGCGCAAAATTCAGACGGAATTGTTCGCTTTCGCGATCAGCGGCGGTGGGCAAAACGGGTGCGGTCATAATTGGACTATAACGCGCAAACCGCTGTTGGGAATACGCAACTTTATTGCGCTTAGGCCATCGCCTTTGCGGTGTTCGCTGGCTGCCGAAGCCGTAAAATTATCCTACGCCACATTGGAATAGTCAGCAGCAAAAGCTGGCTTAACCCCGGCCAATAGAATGTCGCCACCACCGCGCATAATGACGCCAGTGTTACAGCGTCGCTACGCGCCCTAAACAAAAGTATCGCTGCCGGATCGGCAGAGCTGCTAACGAGCGGTGCGCTTGTCCCTAATCGGACAACCCAGCGATTGAAAAGCGCCGTGACGAGAAGCGTCAGATTGTAAACAAGAGTAGGCACGAAATAGCCCAAATTCTGCGCCATAAACGCAGTTGAAAACGGCATGAACGCAATCGCCATCAGCAAAAGCAAATTCGGCCAGGCCAGCTTGCTGTCGTAATGGTCGATCAGGCCAAACGCGTTATGATGCCCCATCCAAAACCGGCCGATAACAAGGAAGCTTAAAACAAAGCCAAAGAAGGACGGAGCAAGCTCCCACAGGGCTTGCCAATACGATGCAGTGACAGCATCACCGATTTTCGGCACCTCAATTTCGATGACTAATAGAGTAATCGCGATGGCAAAAACTGCGTCAGAAAAGAAAACCAGCCGCTCTAACGGATGATCTGTCGCGTCTTTCGATTTTCTCATTATCGCCCCCCTTCACCGTGCCATACCATGTTGCCGGACAGCAGCACCAAATCAAGCGCGGAAACGTGCCTGTAAATCAAGCATAGCAATCGCTGCCTTGGCCGCCTCTCCGCCTTTGTCTTTCTGTGCGGGGTCAGCACGGACGAGAGCTTGTTCCTCATCCTCGACCGTTAGAATGCCGTTGCCGATGGCCAGCCCATCCATGCTCAACGCCATGATCCCCCGCGCACTTTCGCCTGCAACGATTTCAAAATGATAGGTTTCACCGCGAATGACGACGCCGATGGCGACATAGCCGTCATACAGATCGCTTTCCGATGCCAGCGATATGGTGCCGGGAATTTCAAGCGCACCGGGGACGGTGACGACCTCAAATTCGTGGCCAGCCGCCTTTAATGCAGCCTTTGCTCCCGCGACGAGCATATCGTTCAAATGATCGTAAAAACGCGCCTCAACTATCAGGAATTTTGCCATGATTTAACCCTTTGATGTTTAACTTAACGCGGTTCCGCCAATAATTGCTACGGCACCAATTGTCACGAGTAGTGCGCCGACAACCCGCCTGCCATTCAGTTTCTCTTTGAGCAAGCCTCCGCCTAGAAACAGGCTGAAAATCACACTCGTCGCCCGGATCGCAGAGACCGCGCCGACCGGGGCCAGACGGAAGGCGATGAGGGTCGGAAGAAAAGCAAAGATTGCAAAGACACCTGATGTAATACCGCTGCGCGCATCGCCTCGTCCGGCATCCCACATCCGCCCCTTGTTACGTATTGCGAACAGCAACGGCATCGATATGCCGTCGAGGATATAGTACCAGACCAAAAAATTGACCGGATTTTCGGCAAGGCGCATCCCCTTTGCATCGGTGAGCGAAAAGGCAGCATTGATCAGCCCAGCAATTCCAGCCGCTGTTAGTCCGCTGCGCGAAATAGATTGGTTGAACGAGATCAGAAAAATCCCGCTGCTGACGATGATGACCCCGGCAATTGCCAGTAGACTGAGTGCGTCGCCGAGCAGAACGATGCCGAATAGCGTCGTCACAATCGGGATGACCCCGCGAGCGATGGGGAAGGCGACCGTGTAATCACTGACGCTATAGCTCCAGATCAACACCATGTAATACGCCGTGTGCAGCACCCATCCTGCGGCGAGCCAAGGCAATATCTGCGGCTCTGGTAAGCCTACCCAAAACACGAAAGGTAGCGCGAACAGGACTGGCGTTATCTGAGTCCAAGCCTGCATCGCAAGCTTGTCTTGACCAGATTTGAGCAACGCGTGCGATGACGACGACGCTAGCGCCGACACGCCCGCAAGCGCGAGACCTATGCCGACCGACATGTCAGGGTTCAAACCGACAAATAATGAGGCTGAGGTTTGAGGCCATTTTGCTCGGGGCTAGGCGGCAAGCGCTGGGCATAGTGGTTCTATTCACAAGCTTGCCAACGAAGCCCTGGGCAAAATGGGTCAAATCCGCAGGACATCAAAATGGCTTCGACCTCGAAACAAAATATCCTTGCAGGCAGAATAACTGCCTGACTGCGGACATTTTGCTCCGATATCGTTGCCATTTTGACGCCTCAGCCTCATTATTTGTCGGTTTGAACCCTAATTACTCGCCCGCAGTACCCGGTATCGGGCGTTCGCCCACAATCGACAGGCCATAGCCCTCTAGGCCAACCAAGGTGTGGTGAGTATTGGTCAGCAGCACCATGTCGTGCACGCCCAATTCGGTCAAAATCTGCGCGCCGCCGCCATAATCGCGCAGTTCTTCCACTTCGGGAGCGCCTGCGCCTTTGCCTTCTTCGCGCAGTTTGATGAAGCGGGTGACAACGCCTTTCATCGGCTTGTTAATCACCACAATGACGCCGCTGCCTGCCTCGGCAATCGCGGCCATTGATCCGGATAACAGGCCAGACCGCTCATTCTCTTCGCCAAAGACATCGACGAACATCGACATGGTGTGCATCCGCACCAATGTCGGCTGGTCGGGATCGATATGGCCTTTAACCAACGCCATCGTCTCGTTGCCTGTGGCTTTGTTATAGAATGTCATGGCGGTCCAATCACCGCCCCATTTGCTGGTGAACTTCATCTCCGCGCGCTTTTCAACCAGATGGTCATGCTTGCGGCGATAGGCGATCAGGTCGCGAATTGTGCCCATTTTCAGGTTGTGGAGCCGCGCAAACGACACAAGGTCGTCCATCCGCGCCATCGTGCCATCGTCCTTCATAATCTCGCAGATGACGCCCGATGGATTGAGGCCAGCGAGGCGCGAGATATCGACCGCTGCCTCGGTATGCCCTGCCCGCACCAACACACCGCCATCGCGCGCTGTCAGCGGGAAGATGTGGCCCGGAGAGACGATGTCATCGGGGCCTTTGGAGGCATCGACCGCTACCGATATCGTCCGCGCACGGTCGGCGGCGCTGATGCCCGTGGTCACGCCTTCTTTAGCCTCAATCGACACGGTGAACGCGGTTTGCATAGACTCCCGGTTATCCTGCGCCATCGGGGCAAGGCCGAGCTGGTCGCAACGCGCCTTTGTCATCGTAAGGCAAATAAGCCCGCGGCCATGCGTTGCCATAAAGTTAATCGCATCGGGCGTCGCCATTTGCGCAGGGATAATTAGGTCGCCTTCATTCTCGCGGTCCTCATCATCGACAAGGATGTACATGCGGCCATTGCGCGCTTCCTCAATGATTTCCTCAATGGGGACCAAGGCAGGCGTATCATCATTGGCAAAAAGATAGCTTTCCAGCTTACGCAGCGTCTCCGCCGTCGGGTTCCAGTCTGGCTGATCAAGGTCGCGCAAGGTGTTGGCATGAAGGCCAGCGGCGCGGGCGAGGCCGGAACGGGAAAGGCCGCCGTCATTGACGAGCGAGCGGAGTTTGGCGATGAGCTGTGTGGACATAGACGCCAGTAATCACATCATGATGTGAACGTCAATCCATTGAATCACATCATAGTGGAAAATCAAAGCCAACACTCGTCCTAGATATGACCTGATCGATTAACGTATCATCGGCCATGATCTGTTTATCAAGGATCAACATCGACAGTCCATGCACCAGTGACCAAGCGCGCAGCATCACGGCAAATCGCGCCTCAGGCGTCGCATCTGCGCCCATCATGTGCGCTACACCCTGTTCTAAAAGCGACGCAGCGGAACCGGTCGGCGCGATCGAGTGTGCGTGCATATCGGCAGGACTATTGACGAATATCAGCCGAAATAAAGCGGGATTGGCGACGGCAAACCGCACATAGGCGCGCCCAAGCTGGGCAAATCGTTCTTGCCCCTCACCCTTCGCGGCATCGCTTTGCTGCTCCGCCAGCAGCGCATAGCCAGCCGCTGCAAGCGCAGCCAAAAGTGACGCTTTGTCGGGAAAATGCCGATAAAGTGCAGTCGCACTGACCCCGACATTGCGGGCAATTTCACGGAGTGACAGCGTGTCGGCCTCTTGGGTTTTTAACAATCGCAAACCCTCGACAACGACCGCAGAGCGCAGGTCCCCGTGGTGATAGGATTTGAGATTAAGTCCTATGTTGACACTGTTAGCATTATTCGCCATGTTATCACTGTAAACATAGCCGAATCGTTTTTCAAGCAAAAGGACCCTCCCAAATGGCCAGTGCCGTCGAAACCCTGATCCGTAAAGCCGTTACCCCGGCAATCCTGAAAGTCGCCGAGTTTAACCGCGACAGGATGAAGGAAACAGACACGCTCCATCCTTTCCTAACCGGCCCGCATACACCGATGGCCAAGGAAGTGACGCTGGAGCAACTAACGGTCACAGGTACAATTCCTGCCGAGCTAGATGGCCGATATCTGCGCAATGGCCCCAATCCGCTTGAGGCACCTGCCCCCAATCATCACTGGTTTTCGGGCGACGCGATGGTGCATGGTCTGCGGATTAAGGACGGCAAGGCGCTTTGGTACAAAAACCGCTGGCTGCGCTCCACCGCCATCAGTGCAGCACTTGGCGAGCCAGCAGCGCCCGGCCCCCGCAGTCCCTTGTTTGAAACCGCCAATACCAATGTCATCGGCCATGCAGGCAAAATCTATGGCATTGTCGAGGCGGGCGCTTATCCCGTGCAGCTGGACGTTGACCTGAATACCGTGGCGCATGATCCGTTTGATGGCACATTACGCAACAGCTTCTCTGCCCATCCGCATCTCGACCCACAAACCGGCGAACTGCATGCGATTTGCTATAAAGGCGATGTCACAGACACCATCTGGCATACTGTGGTTGGCACAGATGGAAAGGTGCGCCGCGAGGAACCGATCCGCGTTAGAAACGGTCCGATGATCCACGATTGCATGATTACCGAAAACTATGTGATCATCCTTGACCTGCCAGTCACCTTCTCGATGAAAACCATGCTCGCGGGCTATCGCTTCCCCTATATGTGGAACCCAGAGCATAAGGCGCGTGTCGGCTTGCTGCCGCGTGAGGGCAAGAACCAGGACGTCATCTGGTGTGCAGTTGATCCCTGCGCAGTCTTCCACCCCGCAAACGCCTATGAAACCCCCGACGGCAAAGTGATCATGGACGTCTGCGCACATGATAGCATGTTCGCGACCAGCCGCGTTGGCCCCGATTCCAAGCACTGCCCATTGGAACGCTGGACGATTGACGAAGTTGCGCAAACGGTGGAGCGAAATGTTATCGATGCGGAGAGCCAAGAATTCCCCCGCCCCGATGAACGCTATATCGGCAAACCCTATCGCTATGCCTTTACTGTGGCGTTGCCGAAGGATCATTTGTTTCAAATGGGCGCAGATACGCGCCTGTTCCGCCACGATCTGTTAGAGGGCACACGACAAGTCCATGACTTCGGCCCCAACCGCAACCCCGGCGAATTCGTTTTCGTCCCGCGCAGCGACGATGCAGCGGAAGGCGATGGCTGGCTGATGGGCTTTGTCATTAACATGGCAAATGAGACCACCGATTATGTGATCCTCGATGCGATGGATTTCGAAGACGCACCCGTTGCCTCAGTCCACATCCCCCACCGCATCCCGCCGGGCTTTCATGGTAATTGGATCGCGTCGCAGAACGCTTGAGTGGGTAAATAGGAGCCGGATGACCCGCCGAAAAATCGTTGCGGCTGCTTCCGTCAGGATCTGACCGGGTTGGCGACGACAGCGCCCATCCGACTCCCGCGGTGCCTATGGCGATCTACGGACTAAAAAGCAAGCATTCGAAATCGCGCAGATTTATAGCGCACCGCGCAACGACTTAGATGGTTAAACGCCGCTAACAACGACTGGCAACCTTTGATTTACGCTCTTTCACTACGGTGCGTTAGATATCAGGAGTTGGGTCATGCCTATCAATACGCTCGATAAGTCTCCGGTTTATTATGATGACGCCGCGCTGGAAGACCGCAGCGCGCCGCGCATTATTCTAAAGATACCCGCCACCTTACGCCCATCAGGTGTAACCGGCTTTGGTGTTGTTGTTACCAACCTGTCACTGTCGGGATTTGCTTGTGAAGCAACAACCGGCATGCCCATTGGTGCGCGGTGCTGGCTAACGTTGCCCGGCCTATCTTCGCTGCAGGCCGAAGTGATTTGGAACAATGGTTCGATGGTCGGCTGTGCCTTTACAGACCTGCTTAACCGGTCAATCCTGGATTCTATCCTTAACCGATTTGGGGTAGTCGTTCCGACGAATTAAGGGACCGCCCCCGCCTCGGCGTCGATAGCCGCTTGCACCTTTTTATAAAATACATCGCGGTCAGCTTTCGACTTTTCATCGGTCGCACGCGGCCAATTGCTGTTCGATGCGATCACCAGCTTTCGTTTTGCATCAAAGAAAATACCTTGGCCAAAAATGCCCTGCGCTGCGAACGTGCCGTCGTCAAACGTCCACCATTGATAGCCATAGCCCGCACCCGGCGCGCCGATATCGGCTTGTTTGGTGGTGGCCGACGCGAACCAGTCATCGGGCACAATCGATGCGCCGTTGATCTTGCCGCCACCCTGCACGAACACACCAAAGCGCGCCATATCGCGCACCGATGCCTGAATGCAGCAACCGCTGATTTCATGGCCAGTTGACCCTAACAACCAGCTCGCATCCTGCTCCATACCAAACGGTGCCCAGATTTTTTCGGAGAGATATTGCGATAAGGTTTTCTTGGTCGCTTTGCTGACCAGCACCCCGATCAGATTGGTTTCGCCAGTTTTATAGACCCATTTTGAGCCCGCTGGCGCTTCGCGGGGCAGCTTGCGCATGTAGCTGACGGTCGCATCAATCCCAGGTTCTGCTTTGTGCGTGTTAAACCGCGCTACGTCGCTGTTCTTATCCTCATAATCTTCGTTCCATTCGACGCCGCTGGTCATCGTCATCAGTTGCTCGACCGTCACATCGTCATAGGCCGACCCCTTCATTTCGGGGATATAGACGGTGACTTTGTCGTTCAGGCTTTTGATAAAGCCATCCTTTATCGCCGCACCGACCAGAGTCGAAGTCAGCGATTTTGCCACTGAAAAGCTTGTCCATTTGCCGTTGCCGTCAAAATCAAGGCCGTATTTTTCCAGCCGGATTTTGCCGTTATGAACGATAACCAGCCCTGCCGTCCGCTGAGTCTTCAGATATTCATCGACGCCAGCAATGCTGAGCGGAGCGCCTTTGGGTAGCGGATAAACCTTATCACCTGCTTCAATGATGTTCGATTT
The DNA here is from genome assembly GCA_031374785.1 of Sphingomonadales bacterium. Taxonomy (GTDB): domain Bacteria; phylum Pseudomonadota; class Alphaproteobacteria; order Sphingomonadales; family Sphingomonadaceae; genus Sphingorhabdus_B. Next base: position 8,246 of record JANMGR010000077.1, read on the forward strand.
AGCAAGTGACGGAATCTTATCAATCGCGCGAAACGCGGCGTCGCGTTGCGGTATGGTCCAGAACAGCACGTCGCTATTCGTCGGCAGGTTTGCAGCGAGGTTGCGAGTATCCTTGTCCAGACTGAACCAGCCGATGCCCGCAGCAGCAATAGCCACTAGGAAAAACCCGAATATCCATTTTTTCACAGCGTCCCTCTCCCATATTTTACTCCTTGACCAGCGTCACTTGCGCGACATTGATGCCGCCGCCGCGAAACCCGCCTTCGCAATACATCAGATAATAGCGCCACAACGCAATGAATTTCGCATCGAAGCCAGCCGGAAGCCTTTTGTCGGCAATCGCAGCATCAAACCGTTCACGCCACAATCGCAACGTTTCTGCATAATGCAGGCCGTAATCCTGCTGATCCGTCCAAACCAAACCGCGCTTTTCTGCCAAAGCGCGAAAGCGACTTTCGGATAGCAGCATTCCGCCCGGGAAGACATATCGCTGAATAAAATCAGCGCTGCCTGCATAGGATTCAAAGATATCGTCCTCTATCCGGATATACTGCAACGCCGCCCGCCCGCCGGGCCTCAAATTGCGCGCGATGCAATCGAGATAGGATGGCCAGTATTGCAAACCGACCGCCTCAACCATTTCGACGCTGGCGATGGCGTCATAGTGTCCAGAAACGTCACGATAATCGGTCAATGTGATCGCGGCGTCACCCTGCCCCGCGACTCTCGCATCAGCAAACGCCTTTTGTTCAGGCGACAATGTAATGCCGTGGTAGCGCACCGCATTTCGGTTCAGCGCACCCGCAGCCAACCCGCCCCAGCCGCAGCCTATTTCGAGCAAGCTATCGCCGTCTTTCAAATTGAGGCGATCAAGGATCAAACCCATTTTGCGCTGTTGAGCGGTTTCAAGAGTGTCCTGCTCGGCAAAAACCGCACTCGAATAGGTCATTGTCGGATCAAGCCAAGCGGCGTAAAAATCATTGCCAAGATCATAATGCGCCGCGATGTTTGCGCGTGCTTTGGCTTTGCTGTTGCGGCGCAGCCCGTGCGCAATACGTCCAGCCAACTTGGCCAGCCCAGACGCGCGCCCGACTGCGCCCAAAGTCTGGCGGTTGCGGGTAAACAAATCGAAAACTGGCACTGGATCGGGGCTATCCCAATCCCCCGCCGCCCAGCCTTCATACCAGCCGATGGAGCCACCACGCACCAGCCGAGTCAACGCGCGCCATTTGTTCAACCGCACGTCAGCGACTGGCCCTGATCCGCGCCCGCCCAGAACAATCGCTGAACCATCGGGCAAAGTGCCGTTTATCGTTCCCGCTTCCAGCCCTCGGTCGATTTGGTCGAGGATAGCAGAAAAAAAACGGTCTTCGGCCTTATGCCAAAGACGTGAAAAAAGGCCGTCACCGGTTGCAGGCAATTCAACCTTTGCAACCAGATGACGGCCTCTATTGTGTTGTGACGCATGCATAGCGTGCGCCTAGCAATAGATGTTTACTTCTTCAACGAATCCCGAATCTCGGTCAGCAAATCAACCTCGGTAGGACCAGCTTGCGCCACTTTGGTTTTCATCACTTTGTTGACCCAGCGGACCAGCATGAAAATCACGAAAGCAAAAATCAAGAAATTGATGATCGCTGTGATGAATGCACCGTAACCGAGCATCGGCACGCCGCCCGCCTTTAGCGCCGCGTAATTACCCGCTGCTGCGGCTTCTTTCAACGCATCAGGAACTGTGCCCATAATGAAAAACCGGCTGGAAAAATCTACTCCGCCAAAGATTGCTGATACAAATGGCATCAACAAATCTTCGGTCAACGACTTGGTGATTGTCGCAAATGCGCCACCAATCATCACACCAACTGCAAGGTCGAGCACATTGCCGCCGGCGATAAACGCTTTAAAATCACTCCACATTCACTTTACTCCCCATCACTTGAAATCGATTGCGATTGTAAAACCAAATCACCAAATGTCGATAGGCCGAATGTAACTTTTGATTCCATTGAAACCTGCTTCACGCTGCCCTATGTATGCAATACACATTCTATGGGGTCAGGAGTATCGTTATGCATTCCAATCTTTCAAAGTCCCTTTTGGTGCCAGTCGCTGCCATTTCGGTATCCGCCTGCGGTATCAACAGCGTGCCGACTGCTGAAGAAGCAGCCAAAGCCAAATGGGCTGATGTGCAGGCCGCATTTCAAGAGCGCGCCAATTTGATCCCCAACCTTGCCAATGTGGTGAAGGGTGCAGCGGCGCAGGAAAACAAGACGCTGACCGAAGTGATTGAGGCGCGCGCCAAAGCGACATCGGTCACGCTCGCCCCCGGCGACTTGAATGACCCGGCCAAAATGGCAGCGTTTCAGACAGCCCAAAATGGTCTTTCCGGCAGCCTGTCACGTTTGTTGGTTTCGGTTGAGGCCTATCCGCAATTGAAAAGCCAAGAAGGCTTTTTGAAATTGCAAGATCAGTTGGAGGGTAGCGAAAATCGTATCCGCATTACGATCCGCGATTATAACGAAGCTGTGCGTCAGTATAACACCACGATCAAAACCTTCCCCGATATTATCGGTGCCAAGGTGATCCACGGTGCCAAGGAAATGACGCCATATAAAGCGGTGACCGAAGGCGCAGAGGCAGCGCCCGTTCTGGATATGGCGCCAAAGCAATAACCCCCCTTTTTCGGGAACCCGTAATGCGCAAGGCCGTCGGCCTATTAATGCTGTTGATGCTGGCTTTGTCCGGGAATGTTGCGTTGGCGCAAACATTCCCGGCATTGACCGGCCGTGTCGTCGATGAAGCCAATCTGCTTGATCCAGCGCAAGAGGCTGCGCTGACGGCGAAGTTGGAGGGGCTGGAGGCGCGCACCAAACGGCAATTTGTCGTGGCGACGCTGAACAGCCTACAAGGCTATGACATTGCCGATTATGGCTATCAGCTGGGCCGCCACTGGGCCATCGGCCAAGACGGCGTAGGCGAGACCGAAAAAGACAATGGCGCGATCCTGATCATCGCTCCGAATGAACGCAAACTGCGGATTGAGGTCGGCTATGGTCTGGAGCCTGTCCTGACAGACGGCTTTTCCTCCTCGGTCATCCGCAATGATATTACCCCGTTTTTTAAGGCGGGCGATTTTGCAGGCGGCATCAACGTTGGCGTCGATAAAATCATCACGCAAATCGAACTGCCGCCCGAAGAAGCGGCGAAGGTTGCAGCTGAAGCTGCAAAGTCGCAAAAGAAATCAAGCGACGGCGGCGAATTTGGCTCGGTCATTTTTTGGCTGTTCGTCTTCTTCTTTTTCATCCTGCCGATCATCACATCGATCCGTCGCCAAGGACGTAAATATCGTGGCAAACGACGCGACGACGACGATGATGATGACGATTGGGGCGGCCCGGTGATTATCTGGGGTGGCGGATCGGGCTTTGGAGGCGGGTCATCGGGTTCATCTTGGGGTGGCGGCGGTGGAGGTGGTTTCGGCGGCTTTAGCGGCGGTGGCGGCGGCTTTGGCGGCGGCGGCGCGTCGGGAGGATGGTGACGATGGCCTTGCGTAAAATTTCCCATGTAAGCGAGGCAGACCATCAGTTGGTGACTGCGGCTGTTGCTGAGGCAGAGCATCATACCAGCGGCGAAATCGTGACTATCGTCACGGGGCTGTCGGATGATTACGGCGATATCGGTCTGGCTTGGGCAACGATGGTTGCGTTTTTGGCACTGTCGGTGGTTGCCTTTATGCCCAGCTTTTTTCTAGGGCTAGTCGATCTATGGCTAGGCGGCTGGGGCCATATCTGGTTGCCTAGCGAGTATTTAGCGCTGATATTCCTGTTCATGGGCAGTGCTTGGCTGATCACTTGGTTGCTGATGAAATCGATGCCCCTGCGGCTTTTTTTGACGCCAAAGCACGTGAAGCAAAACCGCGTTCGTGCCCGCGCCATTGACCTGTTTAAGGTTGGCACCGAAAGCAAAACAGTCGGGCGCACCGGTGTGTTGCTCTATGTCTCGTTGCGCGAACATCAGGCTGAAATTGTTGCCGACGAAGCGATTGCCAGCAAAGTTTCCGCCGAAGTCTGGGGCGATGCGATGCTCGCCCTGATCCGCGAAATCCGCGCCGGTCGCCCCGGTGAAGGCATGGCGCAAGCGGTGCAGCTTATGGGCGTAGTCCTTGCTGAACACTTCCCCAAGGGCAGCGAAAATCCGAATGAATTGCCGGACCGGTTGATCGAAATCTGATGCCCGTCGCAGAGCCCGAAGAAATCATGTGGCAGGGCAAGTTTGTCACCGCCAAACGCCAGGGTAAATGGGAATATGTCAGCCGCGCGCGCGGGATCAAAGCGGCGGTTATCCTTGCGGTTGAAGACGGGCATGTGTTGCTCGTCGAACAGTTCCGTGTGCCACTCGGCAAAAACTGCATCGAATTGCCAGCGGGCCTGATCGGTGACGAAACTGAAGGCGAAGACCCGTTGGAAGCTGCGGGGCGCGAACTTGAAGAGGAAACCGGCTACCGCGCTGCAAAGCTTGAATCGCTCGGCGAATATTATTCCTCACCCGGAATGGTCAGTGAGAGTTTCACTTTGGTGCGTGCCAGCGACCTAACCAAGGTGAGTGATGGCGGCGGCGTTGAAGGCGAAGATATCACCCCGTATCGCGTAGCGCTCGCCAACTTGCCAGAATTCATTTCCGCAAAACGCACAGAAGGATGCGGAATTGACGTGCGGTTGCTAATATTACTCGGCGCGCAGTCTATCTGAAATTGTCGGCATAAGCCTGAAGCTTAAGCACCTTGGGCGCGGCCTGCACAATAGTGTAATCGATACCTTTTTTGTCAGCATAGGCCTTTGCCGCATCGAGCGTTGCGAACTTTAAATTCAGCTGGCGGCGTGTATCGGTAGAACCAGCCCAGCCCATTAACGGATCAGGTCGCTGAGCGTCGACGGGGTTATATTCCAGCACCCATTGCCCAGCACCATAGCGGCCAGATTGCATGGCGTTTTTAGATTTTTGAATGATGCGGGCTTGGGTCATGGATGGTTCTTTCTGCTAATTTTCGACGGCAATCAACCCCAAATCCTCCCCGAGCTTGTCTCGGGGAGGGGGACCACCCAAAGGGTGGTGGAG
>JANMGR010000087.1:0-26386 GCA_031374785.1 Sphingomonadales bacterium
TTATGTCTCGCCGGTTTATGCGGCGGGTGAAAGTCCGATTGAGGGCGTGAGCAGCGCGGAACTGGTCGGCAAGATCAAGCGGCGCGGACACCATAGTGCTCAAGAAATTGAAAGCGCGGAGGCGCTTGCCAAGGAATTGGCGACGACCACTCGCGATGGCGATCTGGTTGTGTGCCTTGGTGCTGGTGACATCACAAAATGGGCCGCTGGCCTTGCCGATGCGATAGCGGCGGCAAAGGGATGAGTGTTGCGGAAACTATTCACCCCTCCTCTTTAGGGGAGGGGCCGGGGGTGGGGGCTGTTAGTCTAGCCGTGTCTTTGCCGACAAGCCCCACCCCAACCCCTCCCCTGAAGGGGAGGGGCTTAGACGTTTGTGGCAAACTAACCCCCAACGCGCCGTTGGCCCCGTTGGTGTGGTTCAAATCGGGCGGCGCGGCAGATTGGTTGTTTGAACCGAAAGACATTGCCGATTTGCAGAGCTTCCTGCGTGACTTAGTCTCGGGAACGCCTGTTATGGCGTTGGGGCTTGGCTCCAACCTGATCGTCCGGGATGGCGGCTTCCCCGGCGTCGTCGTCCGTCTCGGCAAACCCTTTGCCAAAGTTGCAGCTGTCGAGGACACCGTCCTTGATTGTGGCGGCGGTGCATCGGGCATTCTGGTATCGTCCACGGCCCGCGATGCGGCGATTGCGGGCATGGAGTTTCTCCGTTCGATCCCCGGCACAGTCGGCGGCTTCGTCCGCATGAACGGCGGGGCCTATGGAGGCGAAGTGAAGGACATATTGGTCGATTGCGATGTCGTGCTGCGCAATGGCGATCTGGTGACGCTATCCGCCGATGATCTGCATTACAGCTATCGGCATAGCGAGTTGCCCGATGGCGCAATTGTCGTTGCCGCACGCTTTCGCGGGAAGGCGGGTGTGCCCGAGGCCATCCAAACCGAAATGGACCGCATCTCTGCCGCACGCGAAGCATCGCAACCGTTGCGTTCCAAAACTGGCGGATCAACTTTCAAAAACCCCGATGGTCATAAAGCATGGCAGCTGGTCGATGAAGCCGGCTGTCGCGGCCTGCAAATTGGCGGCGCGCAGGTTTCCGAAAAGCACACCAATTTTATGATCAACACCGGCGATGCAACGAGTGCGGATATCGAGGCGCTGGGCGAAGAAGTCCGCGCCCGTGTGAAAGCAAAATCGGGCATTGATCTGCATTGGGAAATACAGCGTGTGGGGAATGCAATATGATAAAGTTCGGCGCTAAATTCATGTCATTCAGTTTAGTGGTCGCGTTTGTTGCTTCGCCTTCGTTCGCAGCCAACACCAGTGTTTCGCCCTATTGGAAGCAGACGAAAGCCACATGCACGATAAGCGTTTCTAGCAAAACATACCTCGCCTCGAAATGCATCTATCGCGTTTACAGCGACGGGAGTATCTCCATAGATGGCAGGAAAAAATTGGATTATTTTGTACAGCTCGACGCACCCGAAGGAAAATTTAGGCGCGCTTTTTGGAATGGCCCTGATATTCGTGCCACACACGCACACTCCTATTTAGGCGATGTTAAAAAACAAGGGAATTGCTGGGTAAATGAACAGGCGCAGATTTGCGTTTCGGATGCAGCCTAATGACGGACCCAATCCACGTAGCAGTCCTCATGGGCGGATGGTCCAACGAACGTCCCGTGTCGTTGATGAGCGGCAATGGCGTGGCAAATGCGCTTGAGGCGCAGGGCTATAAAGTCAGCCGCGTCGATATGGACCGCAATGTTGCGCAGGTGCTGGCGGGCCTGCGCCCCGACGTTGTCTTTAATGCGCTGCACGGCGTTCCCGGCGAAGACGGTAGTGTGCAGGGTATGCTCGACCTGATGGGTATTAAATACACCCATAGCGGGATGGCGACCTCAGTGATTGCCATCGACAAGGAACTGACCAAGCAATGCCTTGTTCCCGGGGGTATTCCGATGCCCAAAGGCACGATTGTTGATAGCGAAAGCCTGTATCTCGGCGACCCGTTACCGCGTCCGTATGTATTGAAACCGGTCAATGAAGGCAGCTCGGTTGGTGTCGCTATCGTCAAGGCCGACAGCAATTACGGCAATCCTATTTCGCGTGATGCGACGGGGCCGTGGCAGGAGTTTGACAGCCTGCTCGCCGAGCCATTTATCAAGGGCCGCGAGCTGACGGTTGCGGTGCTCGGCGGCAAATCATTGTGCGTGACCGAACTGAAGCCCAAAAGCGGATTCTATGATTTCGATGCCAAATACACCGACGGCCTGACCGAACATATCTGCCCCGCCGATATTCCTAAGGATATCGAGGATTATATGATGGAACTGGCGCAGCGGGCGCATGAATTGCTGGGGTGTAAAGGCGCATCACGCACCGATTTCCGCTGGGATGACGAGATGGGCCGCGATGGGGTGTTCGTGCTGGAAACCAATACGCAGCCGGGAATGACGCCGCTGAGTCTGGTGCCAGAACAAGCCAAGCACATGGGGATCACCTACGCGGCATTGGTCGATCAACTGGTCAAAGAAGCGCTGGCATGAGGGGGCAATACCGATGAGCACCGTCGTTCGCAGAGGCCGCAAACCAGCACCTACCGCGCGCAAACGTGCGCCCCGCAAGACCGTCCGTCAGACCAGCTGGTTCGACCGGCTGTTGCAGTCGCTGCCGTTCACGCAAGCAGAGGTGCAGCGGTTTTTGACTTGGGCGATATTGGCGGTGCTGTTCGTCGTCGCACTGTTGATCGCCAATTGGTTCGGCGTCCCACAATCGGCCTATCGCCAATACGGCGAATTGACCGCAAAGGCTGGCTTCAAAGTCGAGGATATCGAAATCGTCGGCACCCGCCGTGTCGATCAGATGAAAGTCTATGACATCATCCTTGAACGCGCCAAGGGGCCGATCTTGCTGGTCGATATAGAGGCGATCCGTAAAGATTTGAGCGAATATGGTTGGATCAAAGATGTGCGCATTTCGCGCCAATTGCCAACCAAGCTGTATGTTGAAATCACCGAACGCAAACCAGTGGCGGTATGGCAGAACGAGGGGCGCTATCAGCTGCTCGATGATGAAGGCGAAGTTCTCGACAGCATTACCGAGGGCCAGATTGGCTCTATGCCGCTGGTGACAGGCGCGAACGCCGATAAACAATTAGTCGCGTTACGCGAATTGCTCGACAAAGCGCAATCGCTGAAAGCGCAAGTTGCGGGCGCAAGCTGGGTTGGAAACCGCCGCTGGGACTTGCGGTTCCGCACCGGCGAAACTTTGGCATTGCCAGAGGGCGACGAATTGGCGGCGCAAGCGTTGGTGAACTTCACACGCATGGACGGCATCCACCGCTTACTAGAGCGCAACATTATCCATTTCGATCTGCGCGATCCTGACCGGATGTACATGCGCGAGGCACCGAAAGCGAAGCCTGTCGAATTGAAATCCGAAGCTTCGCCGAAAAAGCCGACCAAAGTCGAAGGGGCAGCCTGATGGTTGCAAAGTTCGAGAAAATTATCTCGGCACTCGATATCGGATCGTCCAAAGTATCGGCGTTGATCGCGGGTGTGGGCGATGATGGCACGCTGACGGTGCTGGGCAGCGGACAGCGCGAAAGCAAAGGTGTGACGCGCGGGTGTGTCGCCGATATCCAACTGGCTGAACTATCGGCGCGGCAGGCGGTGGAGCAGGCTGAACGGATTGCGGGAACGAACATTGAAAAGGTGTGGCTCGGCATTTCGGCGGGCGGGCTTGATAGCCAATTGGCTCCGGCAGAAATTGATCTGGGCGGTGACCGGATTGAACAAGTTGATATCGATGATCTGTTGAACGCAGGACGCGCCAATGTCGACCCGCGCGGCAAAACGCCGCTGCACATCAGCCCGACCCTCTATTCCATCGACGGTGTTGGCGGCGTGGCTAGTCCTTTGGGGCTTTATGCTGACCGGCTTGGCGTCGATATCCATGTGGTGCTCGCCGAGCCGGCGCCGGTGCGTAATTTGGATATGACCGCGCGTGCGGCGCATCTAGGCGTCGAGGCTGTGGTAGCTGCACCACTTGCGTCAGGGCTTGCCTGTTTGACGCTGGAGGAACGCGAGCTGGGCGTTGCTTTGGTCGAAATGGGTGCCGCGGTTACCAATGTGTCGGTTTTTGTCGGCGGCATGTTGGTTGGCTTGCACACGCTGGCCCAAGGTTCCGCCGATATTACCGACGAAATTGCAGCGACCTTTGGCTTGCGACGCGCAGAGGCAGAGCGGCTGAAGTGCCGCGACGGTTCTGCGCAGTCCAACCCGCGCGATCATCAGGATGTTTTGGATGTCAGCGACCCAGAGGACAATAGCGGCCAAGAACGCCCGAAAATTACGCGAGCACAGCTTAACTCTGTGATTTGCCAACGCGTTGACCCCATCGTTGCGGATATCGGCAAGGCGCTAAAAGATCTTGGCTTCTCCGCCCCTGGGAAACACCATGTCGTGCTGACAGGCGGTGGTGCCGAGCTAAAAGGCCTTGCCGATCATATGCAAAGTGCATTGGGCCGGACAGTGCGCGTGGGACGACCAACGGGGCTTGTCGGACTGCCAGAGGCGCATAGCGGCCCGGCCTTTTCTACTCTGGCGGGTCTCATCATTTATGCACAGTCTAACCCTGTCGATCTACGGCTTGGTTTAGGCATCGATGACCCCGGGCACGCCGGAGCCAAACCCGGCGTAATTGCGCGCATATTACAAGTTATTCGGGAGAATTTTTAAGCTGGTGTAATTACACGTTAAGCGGCTAGCCTGTGGGTAACTTTTGGTCGTTTTGTGGATAAAAATATGCAAAAGGTATGTGAGTAATTTATTGAGCCACCATCTGGCGAGGGAGCAAATTAACCATGAGCATCAATATAGGACCACCGGTTGTTGATGAACTGAAGCCAAAAATCGCCGTGATTGGTGTTGGCGGTGCGGGCGGAAACGCTATCGCCAATATGATCAACGCGCGTGTTGAGGGTGTTGACTTCATCGTAGCGAACACAGACGCGCAAGCGCTCAATTCTTCGCCCGCCGAGTTTCGCATCCAACTGGGTCCCGATATTACCCAAGGCCTTGGTGCGGGTTCTCGGCCCGAAGTTGGTCGTGCTGCTGCTGAGGAAACTTTGGAGCTGGTCAAGCAAGCCTTAAGCGGCGCGCATATGTGCTTTATCGCGGCGGGCATGGGTGGAGGCACCGGAACTGGTGCTGCGCCCGTTATCGCGCGTGCCGCACGCGAGATGAACATCCTGACCGTAGGCGTTGTGACCAAACCGTTCATGTTTGAAGGCCAGCGCCGCATGCGGTCGTGCGAAGCCGGGATTGCCGAATTGCAAGAGCATGTCGACACGCTGATCGTTATTCCTAACCAAAACCTGTTCTTGGTTGCTAACCCGAATACGACTTTCAAAGAAGCATTCTTGCTTGCCGACGAAGTGTTGCAACAGGGTGTGCGCGGGATTACCGACCTGATGGTCATGCCGGGTCTTATCAACCTCGACTTTGCCGATGTGCGTTCGGTGATGCACGAAATGGGTAAAGCGATGATGGGGACGGGCGAAGCAGAGGGCGACGGTCGTGCGCTTGAAGCGGCGGAACGCGCGATCGCTAACCCGTTGCTCGACGGTGTGTCGATGAAGGGCGCAAAGGGCGTTATTATTTCGATTACTGGCGGCGAAGACATGCGCCTGATGGAAGTCGATGAAGCCGCCAACCACATCCGCGAACTGGTCGATCCCGATGCCAATATCATCTGGGGCTCGGCATTTAACGATAATCTGAACGGTAAAATCCGCGTATCTGTGGTTGCCACCGGTATCGATCAGGAATCTTCACCTACGGCGCAGCCCGCGCGGTCCTTTACCTTTGACCAAGTGTCGCGCCCTGCGCAGGTCTATACAGCAGAGCCTGTTGTCGAGACGGAGTCCGAGGTTGAAGCGGCGACTCAAGTTGAAGTGCCAACTGGTTATGCCGTGGAAGAGACGGTCGACGATGAAGCTGAAGATGCATTGGTTTTGGATGTAACAGACGCTGAACAGGCAGATACTGCAGACGATGATTTGCTCGAATTGGGCGAAGCGCATGTAGCGGAAGAGGTGTCGGTGGAAGCGCATGAGAGCGCGGGTATTACACCCAGCTCGTATGAAGATACATCGGATATGCCAAGCGAGCCTTCATCCCCCGCACCGCGTATCTCAAGCACAGGCGGGACATTGTTTGAACGCATGACCAACCTGTCGCGCGGGCTTTCGCGTAATGAAGATGATGAAGAAGAGGATGCTGCGTCGCCGGGCCTCAACATTCCGCGCTTTTTGGATCGGCAAAGCAACAACTAGGGTCTGGCCTTGAGCTGGTTTTCGCTGACTTTAGTAAACACACGCTGTTGGTCGGGCGCGGGAAACGCTTGACCGACAGTTTTTGTGCTTTGTTTGCATATTGACGGGCGCGATACCATTAAGGGCGGCATGAAGGTAACTTTGTTACATATCGGTCTGGCCGCGTTCTTGGCCTCTCCCGGCACCGCCTTTGCGATGCAGGACGCAGATGAATCTGCGCTGGATGCGTTGGATGCAGCGACGCCAAAACCGCCGGTTGTTAAACAAGAACCCGCCGGTGCAGCGGAATTGCGCGACGCAGTGCGGCGGATTGCACAACGTCCTACCGACAGCTTTGCTTTAACCGATGCTGGCTATGCCGCGATCAAATTGGGCGATTATGACGCTGCGTTCAATTTCTTTACCAAAGCGAGCGCTCTCCAACCCGCCGATGCTCGGATCAAAGCGGGGCTTGGCATCGCGCAGGTCCGCCGCGAAAACCCGTTTGAGGCTTTAAGTCTATTTGATGAAGCGGTCCGGCTGGGCGCTAGTGAACGCAGCTTTGCGCTTGATCGCGGTTTGGCCTTTGACCTGTTGGGAAATTTCGAACGCGCCGAGCGGGATTATGTTCTGGCGGCGTCCTTTGGCAATAATGACGAAGTTACGTTGCGCCATGCTATCTCACTGTCGCTTGCTGGACGGAAAGATGAAGCTGACCGGTTGCTCGTCCCGATGTTGCAACGCGAAAATCCAGAGGCTTGGCGCGCGCGGGCGTTGATGCTGGCAGCACGCGGCGACGCCAAAGAAGCGGGCAAGATCGCCTCCGGATTTTTACCCGAACGCGAGGCGCGGCGGATGGACGGCTATTTCCGCAATATGGCGCGGTTGACGACGGCGCAACAGGCCGCCGCTATGCATTTCGGCCATTTCCCGATAGGTTCTGAAATTGGCGAAGACAGCCAAGCCGTACAAACGCTGGCGTCGGCCACCGGCACAAAGCCCGTCGCCACAAGCGGCAACTCACGCTTAATCCCAACGGGAGAACCATTGGGTGCAAAGGTTGCAGCGGTAAAGGTTGATAAGCCCGCAAAAGTTGCCGCAAAGGGCAAAAAGCCAAAAGTTGCAAATGCAGATTTCGCAACGACATCTGCACAACAGGCGGTTGATGCTGCCTCGCGAGCAAAGGTCACCTCAGTCGCGGGTAATCAGTTGCCCCCGCCCGAAGCAGCGCGGCCACCCGTTAGAATTGCACTGCCGGCGCTAGCAAAGCCTAAAATTGAAACGGTTGAGCCTCCCGCTGTTGCGCAGCAGAGGATTGAGACGGACGAGTTACCAGCGATAGGGCCTGCCGTGCTTACAAAGGTCGCTGAATCACCCGTAGTGAAAGATGATCCGGTCGTTATTGCTGCAAATACCCCGCTAGTGATAACGGATGTAGCCGTTGTTGAACTGCCAACAGCAAAGGTCCCAGCGCCGATAACGTTCGATACGAAAATTGCGGAAAAGGGTCCTATCGGCCCGGGATTTGAAAGTGTTGATCCCAATAATGCGATCGGTGAAACACCAAAGGCAGAGCTGGTGTCAGTTGAGGCACCTGCAATAACGGAACCGGAAGCAGTCGTGCCGACGCCTGTTGCTACAGCTGCCGAAAAAAGCTTTGATTTGGGTGCTTTGGTTGATTCGATTGAAGTTCCAGAAGATGAAAAGCGTCCTTCGGTGGCACCAGTGGATCTGAAGAAGATTAAGACAGTCGCCCCTGCGCCAAAGACCGAGAACGTCGCAGCAAAAACCGAGGCCGCCACAAAGGGCGCAAAACAGCCCGTTTCTGGCCCCCGTTTTTATGTCCAAGTCGCAACCGGCGCAAATGCGGCTGGGCTGACTTATGATTATCGCCGGATGGCAAAGAAAACACCGGCGCTGTTCGCCAGCCAAGATGGCTGGACATCGCCTTGGGGCAAAACCCGCCGCTTGCTAGTTGGTCCATTTGCGGACCAGAAATCCGCCAAAAAATGGGAAGCTGATTTCCGCAAAACGGGCGGCGACGGGTTTGTCTGGCAAAGCGACAAAAATGCCGAAGTTGAAAAGTTGAAAGGCAAATAGCGGCTAGCGAAAATTGCTCTGCCGGTGCAAAGGCGGATGCGATGACTGAGCGCGCCTCCTTTGCTTGCAACCCTGAAACCAGCCGGGGGCGGCAAGATCCCGAACCGACGGGCGAGAGCCGCGGACCCCGCAACATTTTTCAGCGCGACCGCGACCGGATTATCCATTCGATAGCATTCCGCCGTCTTCGCCACAAAACGCAGGTCTTCATTTCCCCCGACGGCGACCATTTTCGCGTTCGCCTGACTCACAGCCTAGAGGTTGCACAAATCGGCCGAACCATTGCGCGCGCTCTAGGGTTAGACGAGGATTTGACCGAAGCTTTGTGTCTTGCACATGATATCGGCCATCCGCCTTTTGGTCATGCTGGCGAAGATGCGCTTGCAGAGGCGATGGCCCCGTTTGGCGGGTTCGATCATAATGCGCAGACATTGCGCACGCTGTCGCAGTTGGAAAGTCCGTATCCGTTATGGCCGGGGCTTAATCTCAGTTGGGAATTGTTGGAGGGGCTGGCCAAACACAACGGCCCTATTGCATACCCGCATTGGGCCTTAGCAGAAGTTGACGCTGCTTTTCCGCTAGAATTGCGTCAACATGCTTCGCTAGAGGCGCAAATTGCGGCTATTGCCGACGATATCGCCTATGACAATCACGACATTGACGACGGAATCAGAGCGGGGCTGTTGACGCTCGATCAGCTGCGCGAACTGCCCTTTATTGACACTCGCTGGCGCGCGATTTTTGATCGTTATCCCGGTGCAAAGCATGAGACTTTACTCCGCGAATTGGTGCGCGAGCAAATCGGGGTGATGGTCAATGATGTGATTGAAACTACCCGAGCGCGCATTACGGATATGCGCATCGAAACCGTTGATGATGTTCGTGCAGCAGGTCGCACAATCGGCGGATTTTCTGCGGAATTAGCGGCGCGCGAGAGGCAGTTGAAAACCTTTATGTACTCTAATCTCTATCATCATCCAGTGCAGGTCGAGGCAGCGGGGCAGGCGAGGGTGATTATCGCTGATCTGTTTGGAGCCTATTCAAATGATGCCGCGCTGATGCCGCAAGAATGGCGCGTAACTTTGCCGTCTAACGAACCACAGCGCAGTCGGCATATCGCCGATTTCCTTTCGGGTATGACAGACCGGTTTGCAACCAACAGCCATCTGGCCATATTTGGGGAAAGACAATGAAGGGACGGATCGTCATTGCCGGTGGCACCGGGCTTGTCGGCAAAAAGGTCATCGCCGAATTGGCAGGGCTTGATGTCGCTGAGACGCATATGCTGTGCCGCAATTCTGGCACGCCGCCGCCTTTGGGTGTCAAACAGCATGTAGCGCCAACCGAAAATTGGCCCGATTTTGTCCGCAAATTGAAACCCGAAATCGCGATTTGCACGCTTGGCACCACGATGAAGGTTGCCGGATCAAAGACGGCATTTCGCGCGGTGGACTATGATCTGATATTGGCCTTCGCCACCGCCGCGCGCGAAGCCGGTGCGCAGCAGTTCATTTGTGTGTCGTCGGTTGGCGCTTTGGCAGGCAGCCCGAACTTTTACTTAAACACCAAAGGCGAGGTCGAAGCCGGTTTAAGCGCGCTCGATTTCAGCCGGCTGGACATTTTGCGACCCGGATTGCTGACCGGCGGAAAACGCAACGAAAACCGCTTTGGCGAATCCATCGCTTCTTTAATTAGCCCTCTGTCCGATCTGCTGATGCTCGGCCCTTTATCAAAATATCGCTCCACCCCATCGGATCGCGTCGCGCGTGCCATCGTCACACTGGCATTGGGCGGTGGTTATGGTCGCTTTATTCACGAAAATGATTCGATCAGCGCGCTCTCTGGTTGACTCTGGCGAATGGCAAAGCCAAGGCGGAGATAGTCGCTGACGAAGTGGGAGAGCGCATTAGATTTTCTAATGCCGCCGAAGGAGCAACCGCCCCGGAATCTCTCAGGCAAAAGGACCGCTTTGGCTTTTGCGACACTCTGGAAAGAGCTCTTAAATGGGCCGCCGAAGGGGTAAAGCTCTCAGGTATCCGTGACAGAGGGGGCAGGCAGCGCGCAATCGCTGACTGAACCTGTGTGCGGAGAATTTGATGAGCGACGACAGCCAAAGTCTCGAACTGCCATCCAAACCCCTTCCATTGGGCGATTGGCATCGCGCAAAATCCGCGCGGATGGTCTCGTTCGCGGGCTATACTATGCCGATCCAGTATGAAGGGATCATGGCGGAGCATATTTGGACGCGCGAGAACGCAGGGCTGTTTGATGTGTCGCATATGGGGCAGCTAATCCTGTCTGGCGAAAACGTCGCTGAAGCGTTGGAGGCGATTGTTCCGGGCGATATCTCCGCACTGAAGGAAGGGCGGATGCGCTATTCGCTGTTGCTGGCAAAGGACGGCGGGGTTCTCGACGATCTGATGATTACCGCGACGCCAACGGGGTTGTATGTCGTGGTCAACGGCGCGGTGAAGCATCAGGACATCGCCTTTTTGCGCGCGCATCTGCCCGATCACATCGACATCAACCACATGGAAGACCGCGCTTTGTTGGCGCTGCAAGGGCCAAAGGCGGTTCAAGCTTTTATGCGGGTGGTTCCGCATGTCGAAAAGCTGTTTTTCATGGAATCCGACATCTTCTTGTGGGGTGAAGTGCCTTTGTGGATCAGCCGTTCGGGCTATACCGGTGAGGATGGCTTTGAAATTTCGGTGGCTGCCGAGAATGTTGTCGCACTGGCCGATGCATTGTGTGCGCAACCCGAAGTAAAGCCCATCGGCCTTGGCGCGCGCGATTCGCTGCGTCTTGAGGCCGGGTTGCCGCTTTATGGGCACGACATGGACCCAAGCACCGATCCGGTTGAGGCCAATGCCAGCTTTGCCATTTCCAAACGTCGCCGCGCAGAGGGCGGGTTTCATGGTAGCGAACGCATCTTAAAGGCGCTTTCGGATGGCCCCGCGCGCAAGCTGGTGGGCTTTGCTGTCGAGGGCAAAGTGCCCGTGCGCGAAGGTGCACCGGTCTTTGCGGGCGATACGCAGGTTGGCGTTGTGACGTCAGGCGGCTTTGCTCCTACAGTGGGTGCGCCGATTGCTATGGGCTATGTCGCTGCGGCGCATATCGCCACTGGAACCGCTTTGGAGGCTGAGGTTCGCGGAAAACGTGTGCCGCTTACCGTCGCATCCTTGCCATTTATTCCACATCACTACCACCGCCGAGCGATTTCCTCGGAAATTGCGGCAACCAAAAATGGAGGGAAAACCCAATGAGCCGTTATTTCACAGACGAACATGAATGGATCGACGTTGAAGGCAACACCGCGACCGTCGGCATCACCGACTACGCGCAAAGCCAGCTGGGCGACATCGTCTTTGCCGAAGTGCCAGCGGTTGGCGCGACGCTTTCAAAAGGCGGCGATGCAGCGGTTGTTGAATCGGTCAAAGCCGCATCCGACGTATATGCGCCAGTTTCCGGCATGGTCAGCGAAGGCAATGACGCTCTCGCCGAAGATCCGGCATTGGTGAATACCGACCCAGAAGGTGCTGGCTGGTTCTTTAAGATTGAACTGGATGATCTGTCGGAACTCGACGGCCTGATGGATGCTGCGGCGTATAAGGCGTTCGTGGACTCACTTTAATTTCTAAACCGACGTCACACGGGGCTTTGGCCATGGTGACACATCAAAAGAGGCAGATTGCATGCGTTACCTACCCCTAACTCCATCCGACCGGCAGGCGATGCTTGCCACGGTGGGCGCAAATACGGTCGATGATCTGTTCATTGATGTGCCAGAAGAGGCGCGGTTGAGTGGCCCGATTGCAGGCCTGCCCATGCACGCCAGCGAAATGGCGGTGGAGCGGCATTTTGCGTCAATGGCGTCGAAGAATATGGCGGCGGGCGACCATCCGTTCTTTCTGGGGGCAGGGGCATATAAGCATCATGTGCCCGCCAGCGTCGATCACCTGATCCAGCGCGGCGAGTTTTTGACGGCTTATACCCCGTATCAGCCGGAAATCGCGCAGGGCACGTTGCAGATGTTGTTTGAGTTTCAGACACAAGTGGCGCGGCTTTTGGGGTGCGACGTTGCCAATGCGTCGATGTATGACGGCTCGACCGCGTGCTGGGAAGCCATCGGCATGGCAGGGCGGATTACCAAGCGGAAAAAGGCGGTTTTGTCGTCGGGGCTGCATCCGCATTACGTCAATGTCGCCAAAACGATGGCGCATTTTACAGGGGATACGTTGGAGACCGCGCTGCCGATGCTTGATGCTGATGTCGGTTTTGCCACGCTAGCCGATAGTATCGATGCGGAAACCAGCTGTGTTGTCGTGCAATATCCAGACATTTTAGGCCGCATCGGCGACATGACTGCTCTGGCCGAACGCTGCCATGCGGCGGGCGCGTTGCTGATCGCAGTTGTGACCGAGCCTGTAGCGCTGGGTGCGATCAAGTCGCCCGGCGAAATGGGCGCAGATATCGTGGTGGGTGAGGGGCAATCGATCGGTGTTGGCCTGCAATTTGGCGGGCCCTATGTGGGGCTGTTTGCGTGCAAAGAGAAATTCGTCCGCCAGATGCCGGGTCGGTTGTGCGGCGAGACGGTTGATGCCGAGGGGAAGCGCGGCTTTGTTCTGACGCTGTCCACCCGCGAACAACATATCCGGCGTGAGAAAGCTACGAGCAATATCTGCACAAATTCAGGACTTTGTGCTTTAGCTTTCAGTGTTCATATGAGCTTGCTGGGCGAACGCGGCTTGCGCGATCTGGCGGCGCTCAATCATGCCAAAGCAGTGCAAGCGGCGGAGCGGCTGACGCAAATTCCCGGTGTGTCGTTGATCAACAACAGTTTCTTCAACGAATTCACGCTGAAACTGCCAAGTAACGCGCGGGACGCAGTGCACCGATTAGCGGAAAAGAAAGTGCTGGGCGGCGTGTCGCTTGGACGGCTGTATCCCGGCATATCTGCGCTGGAAAACGGACTGTTGGTTGCAGTTACCGAGGTTGTGACCGACGAAGATATCGAAACATTCGCAGCATTGCTGCAGGAGGTCTTGTGATGAGCACAGTTAACGCAAGCGGCTGGCGCCCGGAAATCGTCGAATCTGACGTCATGACGCCATCTACATATACCGGAAATCGGGCGTTAATGCTTGAAGAAGCGTTGATTTTCGAAATCGGTGATGCGCATACAACGGGCGTTGATTTGGACGCCGCACCCATGGTGCAATCGCGCCTTGGCGGCCTAGAACGCAATCGCGGCATCGGCCTGCCCGGGTTGTCAGAACCCCAAACCGTGCGTCATTACACACGGCTCAGCCGCCAAAACTACGGCATCGACCTCGGCTTTTTCCCGCTCGGTTCGTGCACCATGAAGCACAACCCGCGCCTCAATGAAAAAGTCGCGCGGATGAAAGGCTTTGCCGATGTTCACCCGTTGCAACCGAAAGAAACGGTGCAGGGTGCGTTGCAAGTTATCAACGAACTCGCGTTCTGGTTGATCGAACTGACCGGTATGCACGGCGTTGCGATGGCCCCCAAGGCCGGCGCGCATGGCGAGCTGTGCGGAATGCTGTGCATCAAGGCGGCGCTTGAGGCACGCGGTGAAGACCGCAAAGTCGTTTTGGTTCCCGAAAGTGCGCACGGCACCAATCCTGCGACAGCGGCTTTCGCAGGGTTCTCGGTTGAGGATATCCCCGCAACACCCGAAGGCCGCGTCGATGTGGCTGCGTTAAAGGCGCGTCTTGGCCCCGATGTTGCTGCTGTCATGATCACAAATCCTAATACTTGCGGTCTATTCGAGCCTGATCTTAAGACTATTTCTGATGCAGTCCATGCAGCAGGCGGCTATGTCTATTGCGACGGCGCAAACTTCAACGCGATTGTCGGCAAAGTGCGTCCGGGCGACCTTGGCGTCGATGCTATGCACATCAACCTGCACAAAACCTTCTCCACTCCGCATGGCGGCGGTGGCCCGGGTTCTGGGCCAGTTGTGCTGTCCGCAGCGTTGAGCGCGTTCGCGCCTCTGCCGTATACAGCGCGGACCGCAGACGGAGTGATCCATCTGATCGAAGAGGCAGACGCCGAAGCGTTCGAGACGACGCATTTTGGCGCGCCTCTGAATAGTTTTGGGCGGATGACCGCGTTCCACGGACAAATGGGCATGTTCACGCGTGCGCTGTCCTATATCATGAGCCACGGAGCCGACGGCCTGAAGCAAGTCGCCGAGGACGCCGTTCTAAACGCCAATTACATCCTGCGTTCGCTGGAAGACACGCTGGAGGCCCCCTTTGCGGCGTCGGGCCCGTGCATGCACGAGGCGCTCTTCACCGATAACGGCCTAGCCGAAGGCTTCTCAACACTCGACATCGCCAAAGGCCTGATCGACGAAGGTTTCCACCCGATGACGGTCTATTTCCCGCTCGTGGTGCACGGCGCAATGCTGGTGGAGCCGACGGAAACCGAGAGCAAAGCGGCGCTGGACCAGTTCATCGGCGCGCTGCGTTCGGTCGCCAATCGGGCAAAGCAGGGCGATCCCGCGCTGAAAACCGCGCCGCATTTTGCGCCGCGCCGCCGCCTTGATGAAACCTTGGCTGCGCGTAAACCGCAATTGGTGTGGAAAGAGGCTGAACTGCCAGTTGCGGCGGAGTGAAAGAGGCGCCAACGCCTTTCGTTTTCGACGAAACGGGGGAGGCAAAACGCTTTGCCCCCGCCACGCTGCGGAACCGGGATGCCATAGTTGACGTGTTGCGCGGTATTTTGCCCGATAATGGCACTGTGCTGGAAATCGCGAGTGGAACCGGTGAGCACATCCTCTATTTTGCCCGGGCCTTTCCCCAGCTGATCTGCAGCCCAGCGATTATGACGCCGCAGGCCTCGCCTCGGTTGCCGCTTGGACCTCAGAAAGCGGTTTGCCGAATATCCTGCCGCCAATCCATATTGATGCTACGGCATCGGACTGGGTTATAGGAACGGTTGACGCGGTTCTGTGCATCAACATGATTCATATAGCGCCTTGGGCTGCAACTAAGGGCCTATTCGCAGGTGCCGCAAGTTTGCTAGCCCACAATAGCCTGCTCTATCTTTATGGCCCCTTTCACGAAGCAGATCGGCCGACGGCTATGGGCAACCAAGATTTTGATCGCTCATTAAAAGAGCGCAACCCGGAATGGGGCCTGCGGCTGCTAGGCGATGTGGAGGCCGTTGCTAATACGCATGGTTTCGCACTCGCTAATCGCATTGCCATGCCTGCGAACAATCTCTCTCTGGAATTTCGGCGCTTGTCGGAATAATCGGCACATACCGATTCATAATTCTACAGGAGAAAAACGATGAACCCACGCGCAATGGTGCAAACAATGATTTCGCTCGCCTCAGCCTCGCTGGGCCTAGTGGCGGCGCTGGCGTGGAATGACGCAATAAAGGCGTTATTGGCAAAGCTTAATCTGGGCGACGATCTGGCCGGATTGTTCATCTATGCCATTATCGCAACGGTGGTCGCGATTCTGGTGCTGGTCTATCTGGGCAAGCTTGCGTCACGCATCGGTGGTGAAGCCACGTTTGAACGCGAGGCAGAAGGTTAAACCAAACAAGGACTGTCCCGATAGGGACAGTCCCTATCGGGACAGTCCATGCGCCCAAATTAAACTTTCCGTTTTTGCGGTTTCTTTTGCTGGCGCAACAAATGGTTGGTCGTAGTTTTCAGGCGTAATGTCTATCCGCTCAATCCGCGTTTCTGGCGAACGTTGACGAATGCGTGTGCCGGTCACTTCGTCCATGTACCGCGCGGTCATGCTATAGCGTTCGACCATATAAAAGCCGGGAGCCGTATCGCCTTCTTTGGCTTTCAACGGGGCATAAATGCGCGATGCAATCGAATCCGAAACTAGCTTTGCCCATCGGGTATTGCCAGAAGAGCGTAGCACCTCGATGTCGCTGGGCAGGCCATTCGCATTGACCCAGAAACCAACATCGATCCAGCGATCCTCCATATTGCCTTGCGACATGGTCAGAACATTGCCGCCTTTGTCTTTCAAACCGGCTTGGTCAGGCATTTTGATCGGGTTTGAGGATAATAGGATCGGGCGGCTAACTCCGCCCTTTTCGGCATAGCGTTTGACAATCGCCTGTGTGGATTCGCTTTTGCCGCCTTCACGGTCGATACGCGCTAATGTTACTTCCGCGACCATCCCAAAATCTTCGGCTCCGGCCAGTGGCTTGTCGGCGATTAAGCGTAAGCCATCTGTTGCCTTTTTCATATCGCCTATGTCATCAGTTGTTGATGCAAGAGTATATTCGAGCATCAATTTGCGCAGATTGGCAAAGGTGGCAACGCGGGTATGGCCAGCGGCCAGCGCTTTTTCAGCGACATTTTCGTAAACACGGATAGCTTCTTTTGGATAGCCAAGCTTAGACCGGCTATCGCCAACCTCGATTTGCGCAACCATCACCCGGGCATCGCTTTCGGGCAGCGCCTCGCGCAGTGTATCGCGCATATCGAGCACCGAAAGCCGGAACAAATCGCCTTCACCCAGATGTTCCGCAATCCGGCTGGAGGCGCGGAAGAGGTCCGATACTTCGATGGGATATTGTTCGCCATGCTTGCGGTTGCGACCAACGGTTTTACCTAAGGTGGATCGGGCATCGCGATAGTCGCCTGTTATGAACTGGTTTTCGGCATGGGCAAGTGCGACCCGGATTTCTTCATCGGGTGGGCATCCGCGGGCAATACAATCGCGCAAAGCCTTTTCCGTGTCTTTAAGCGACTGTCCGATGACGACGATTTCGCGGTCGTTGCCTTCGGCTGCAATCGCCGGAACGGCGGTAGAGGCGAGCAGGGCAACCAAAATTGCGGTGACAGGCTTAATCATGACGAACTCCCAATTACATACACATGAATGATGTGCAGTAGGGTTGCTATGGATGCGCGATTTGACAGACGCAATCTTTGTGTCGACAAAGGACGCGGCACACTCTGCGAACAACGTCAGAGGGCCTTGGAGAGAGAATTTATATGCGCGCCATTGCTGATCTGATGACATTCGATGATTTCATTACGCATTGGGCAGAGGAACGGCCACACCGTCCTGCACTGCGCGAAGATGAACGGCATTACAGTTATGGCGAGCTTGAACAGGCCACGGCGCAAGTTGTTGCTTATCTGCAAAAGGCTGGGCTGAAAAAGGGTGACCGGATTGCATGGATCGGGAAGAACAGCGATCTGTATTTCACACTGTTTTACGGCGCGGCTCGGTTGGGTGTCGTTATGGTTCCTGTAGGTTGGCGATTGGCTCCGGCGGAATGGGCATTTATCGTCAATGATACGAAAGCACGGTTGCTGTTTACCGGTCCGGGTTTTGATGCCGTAGCTGAACAATTGTCACCGCAATTGACGCATGTTGAAAACATTATTTCGGCTGACGAAGCGCGTGCAGGCATTGCGGCTGCACAGCGCACGAATTTTGAACCAGCTGGCCCTGACGATGCGGTGTTGCAACTCTATACTTCTGGAACCACGGGAAATCCCAAGGGAGCTGTGTTGTCAAATCACAACCTGTTTGGCCTGCGCAAAAATTCGGATGACGCGCAGCTTGCCTATACAAAATGGGATGACGACGAGGTTGTCCTGATCGCCATGCCCTGTGCGCATATTGGCGGAACGGGTCTGGGGATTATGGCGGTCGGTTCAGGTCTGCCCGGACTTATTCTGCCGGAATTTACGCCCGATGGCTTTTTTGATGCGGTGGAGCAGGGCGGGGTGACGCGGTTGTTTATTGTGCCTGCCGCGCTTCACATTTTATTGCAGCACCCGCGCTGTGCCTTGGTGGACTTTAGCAGGATGAAATATATCCTCTATGGTGCGGCACCTATCCCATTGGAATTGCTGCGCCAATGTATTCAGATGTTCAAATGCGAATTCATGCAAGTCTATGGCATGACCGAAACGACCGGCACGATTTGTATGTTGCCGCCCGAGGATCACGATCCGGCAGGCAATGAACGGATGCGCAGCGCGGGCAAGCCGTTGCCCGGAGTTGAGCTGCGCATTGTTGATGCCGCGGGCGCGGACGCGGCGCTTGGCGAAGTGGGTGAGGTTTGGACGCGGTCATCGAACAATATGATCGGCTATTGGAACTTGCCCGACGCCACGGTCAATACGATGACCGATGGTGGTTGGGTGAAAACCGGCGATGCGGGTTATCGTGATGCCGATGGCTATTTGTTCATCCACGACCGCGTGAAGGATATGATTATTTCGGGCGGCGAAAATGTCTATCCAGCCGAAGTGGAAAGCGCGATTTACGGCCATCCTGATGTTTTGGAAGTAGCAGTAATTGGCATCCCCGATGCGAAATGGGGTGAGGCGGTGAAGGCTGTCTGTGTTCCAAAACCCGGCGCGACGGTCGACCCCGACACCATAATCGCATGGGCACGCGAACGCATCGCGGGATTCAAAGTGCCACGTTCAGTCGATGTCATCGAGGCTCTACCGCGCAATGCATCGGGCAAAATCCTGCGTAAAGATCTGCGCGCGCCCTATTGGGAGGGATATGATCGGCAGGTAAATTAACAAGCCGAATCAACGACCGATACTGTAATAATCGAACCCTGCTTTTGCACCTTCCTCGGGGCGATAGACATTGCGCAGATCGACCAAGATGTCGCCCTTCATCGCAGCTTTCAATTTTGCCAGATCAAGCGCGCGATAGGCATCCCATTCGGTAATAATCGCAACCGCGTCCGCGCCGTCTGCGGCTTCGTACGCACTACCAGTCATGTTTACACCGGGCAGCAACTTTGCCGCCTCTTCCATGCCTTCCGGATCGTGGGCGAATACGACTGCGCCTGCATCGATGAGTGTTTGCACAATAGCGATTGAGGGCGCATCGCGCATATCGTCAGTATTGGGCTTAAACGTAAGCCCCAATATGGCGACTTTTTTTCCGCGTGCATCCCCGCCCAGTGCGTTGATAATCTTACGTCCCATCGCCCGTTTGCGAAGGTCATTGGCCTGCACCACTGCCTCGACGATGCGCACCGGCGTGTCATTGTCCTGCGCGGTTTTCAACAATGCGAGCGTGTCTTTTGGAAAGCAGCTGCCGCCATAGCCGGGACCAGCGTGCAGGAATTTGCCGCCGATGCGGTTATCAAGGCCAATGCCGCGCGACACATCCTGAACATTGGCACCCAGCTTTTCGCACAGATCGGCCATTTCATTGATGAAAGTAATCTTAGTCGCCAAAAACGCATTGGCGGCGTATTTTATGAGCTCGGACGAACGGCGGCTGGTGAACAGGATCGGCGATTCGTTCAAAAACAGTGGGCGATAGACGGCGCGCATCGCGTCCTTTGCCCATTCGACTTCTGTGCCGACAACAATACGGTCGGGGCGCTTAAAATCGCCAATCGCCGCGCCTTCGCGCAGGAATTCGGGGTTGGACACGACTTCGAAATGCAATTCAGGGTTGGTTTCAGCGATAATCCGCTGCACTTCGTCGCCCGTTCCAACAGGCACAGTTGATTTTGTCACAACCACCGTTCCCGGGGCGATGGCGTGCGCGAGTTCTTCAGCAGCGGCGTAGACATAACTAAGATCAGCATGGCCATCACCGCGCCGCGAGGGGGTGCCAACCGCGATAAACACAGCGGCACAGCCCTCAACCGAAGCCATCAAATCGGTTGAAAACCGCAAACGGCCCGCATCGACATTGGTCTTTACCAGCGCCTCTAACCCAGGTTCGTAAATCGGCATGATATTGGCATTCAGCCGCTCAATCTTGCTCGCATCCTTGTCGATGCAAACAACATCATGGCCAAAATCTGCGAAACAAGCGCCAGAAACTAGGCCAACATAGCCCGATCCGATCATCGCAATTTTCATTGTTTAGTCCCCATTTTCGGCGCGATTATTACCTTACACTTTAGTTTGAAAGTTCCAGCCCGGCAAGCGGCCCGCCAGAATTTTACCAGCAACATCCTTTGACAGCAGCGATTAAGCTGCAAACGTGCATATCAGGTTACGATTTGACAAAAAGCGGCTAGAACACACGCGCTGCATCGTCTAGCAGACACGCAGCATTATTTAGGAATTTAGACATGAAAAAGCTGGCTGTGCTTTTGGTAACGATTGCGTCCCTTTCTGGCTGTGCTGGCCCTGCTGCGCTTGGCGGGGCGGAAGGGATTCAAGTTCTGACCGGTGCCGCCTTGCCAGCCCCTGATCGCAGCGACATGTTGTCGGAAACCCGTCCCTATTTGATCGGACCTTTTGACAAGCTCACGATTGACGTTTTTGGAATTGACGAACTGAGCGCCAGAGAGGTCCAAACAGATGCCAGCGGACGCATCTCATTCCCCTTGGCTGGCATTATTGAAGCTGCGGGCAGAACGCCTAGCGAAATCGAAGATGAACTCGAAATGCGATTGCGCACACGCTATATTCGTGATCCGCAAGTAACAGTAAACCTGAAAGAAACGGTGAGCCAAGTTATCACTGTCGATGGTCAGGTGCGTGAACCCGGACTATATCCCGTTATCGGTAAAATGACACTTATGCGTGCAGTTGCGACGGCTAAAGGCACTTCGGAATTCGCCAAGCTGGAAGATGTTGTCTTGTTCAGGACTGTCAAAGGGCAAGATTTTGCCGCAGTCTATAATCTGGAAGCAATCCGGCGCGGTAATTACGAAGACCCCGAAGTGTTTGCCAATGACGTGGTTGTCGTTGGCGATTCAAAAGCGCGCCGGATGTTTAAGGACGCACTGCAGCTTGCGCCTTTGTTGACAACGCCTTTGGTCTATCTGCTGCAGGGCAGCAGAAACTAAGCTAGCGTTCTGCTTGCTAAAATAAGTATTTCCGCTTTACCCGCGCAACAATGTGTGAAAAAGCATCTGCATAATGAAACAGCGTTTCGCCGCACTTCTGCTCCTACGACTTACGCGCCCTTAGGCGCGCAACGTTGCTTGGCCATGCGCCGAGCCCCGCCCTAAGGGTTTTGCCACCGACCTTGAAATTTAACAGGCGCAACTGCCTGTCGCAAAATAGCAGCGAGCAACGATTATGCTGAACGACCCTTCTCGAAAGTACCGCGCGTTTCCGCAGGTGAATTTGCCCGACAGGCAATGGCCTGAGCGGACTATCGACAAAGCCCCGCGCTGGCTGTCCACCGATCTGCGCGATGGTAATCAGGCGTTGATCGACCCGATGGGGGCGGAGAAAAAGAACCGCTTTTTTGATCTGTTACTTAAGGTGGGGCTTAAAGAAATCGAGGTCGGCTTTCCATCCTCTGGGGCAACCGATTTTGATTTCATCCGCAATCTGGTCGATAGCGGTCGTATCCCGGATGATGTAATGATCCAAAGCTTGACCCAGGCGCGCCGCGATTTGATCGAAAAGACCTTTGAATCGATGGCGGGAGCGCCGCGCGCTATTGTCCATTTGTATAATGCCGTCTCGCCCGCATGGCGCAACATCGTGTTCGGGCTAGATAAGCCGGGCGTCAAAGCCATCGCCATCGAAGGCGCGCAAATTTTGGCGGAGCAAGCCGCGAAATACCCGCAAACCGATTGGCATTTTGAATACTCGCCCGAAACATTTTCGACCGCTGAACTGGATTTCAGCGTCGAGGTGTGTGCAGCGGTGATGGAGGTTTTGCAGCCGACCGCTGAAAAGCCGATTATCTTTAATCTGCCTGCAACGGTCGAGGCCGCGATGCCCAACATTTATGCTGACCAGATTGAGTATTTCGGGCGGAATATCCCCAATCGCGAGGCAGTGATTATCAGCCTGCACACCCACAACGACCGCGGCACGGGCATTGCCGCGACCGAGCTCGGCTTGCTGGCTGGCGCTGACCGTGTTGAGGGTTGCCTGTTCGGCAATGGCGAGCGCACAGGTAACGTCGATCTGGTGACCGTTGCGCTCAATATGTACACGCACGGATTGAATCCAAGTTTGGATTTTTCGGATATCGATGAAGTGATCCAAACTGTCGAATATTGCAACCAATTGCCCGTGCATCCGCGCCATCCCTATGCAGGCGAGCTGGTGTTCACCGCCTTTTCCGGATCGCATCAGGATGCAATTAAAAAGGGCTTTGCGCATCAAGCCATGCGCAACGACGAAATCTGGGAAGTGCCATATCTCCCGATCGACCCCGCCGATCTGGGGCGCAGCTACGAGGCTGTGATCCGCGTCAATTCGCAAAGCGGCAAAGGCGGCGTCGCGTGGGTATTGGAGCAGGATTACGGCTTGAAACTGCCCAAACGGATGCAGGTCAATTTCTCCACCACCGTGCAGGAACTTTCCGACAGCACAGGTCGCGAATTGATGAGCGGCGATATTTGGGAAGCGTTCGAAGCACGCTATCACCTGAAAGGCGAAGGCCGTTTCCGCTTGATCGATTTTCAGGAAAGCCAAAGCCCCAAGCAGCTCGACGAACGGATTTTTGCGGGCAAAATCCGCATTGATGGAGTCGAGCAATCGGTCAGCGGTCGGGGCAATGGCTTGATCTCCAGCCTCGCCAACGCTTTGCAAGAGGCGCTCGGCGGGCCGCTCGATATTATCGACTATAGCGAACACGCCATCGGCCACGGCACCGACGCGCGGGCTGCGGCCTATGTAGAATGCCGCGTGGGCGATGGCCCTGTCCTCTACGGCGTCGGTATCAGCCGCGATGTTGCAACCGCGAGCGTGCGGGCAATCTTGAGTGCAGCGAATGGGGCCGAGCAAGGACTGTCCCAATAGGGACAGTCCCTAATGGGACAGTCCTCACGTGAAGCAAAATTCTGCTGTCCTACACGCAACTATTTCGGGTATTTCTGCCTCTGAGTTTTCCATTTGGGAGGGACTTCAGTATGCTTGCTTTTCACTCCGCTCTTCAGCGTGCTTCCGCTCATGAGCTTTCGGGTAAGTTTTCCCAATTTGGCCGCGCCGAACATGCGTTTAAGGTGAGACCTTAGTGTGACTTTCCAAATGGGATTGGCTGACGCTACGGCTTGGCTACTGTCTTTTCTCACGTTTGACAGTATCGGTTACCCAAGGCAAACCGCACTTAATTGTTCACTTAAACAGGATTCGTTGACTCATGGCACTTCCCGCAATTTTCGATAATCTCCGCCTGCCGTTGATCGGCTCGCCCTTGTTCCTCGTGTCGGGGCCGGAATTGGTGATCGCGCAGTGCAGGGCCGGGGTGGTTGGCAGCTTTCCATCGTTGAACGCCCGACCAATCAGCCAGCTCGACGAATGGCTGCACCAGATTACCGAAGAACTCGCCGCGCATAACCGCGATAATCCGGATCGTCCGGCAGCGCCCTATGCAGTCAATCAGATTGTGCATAAATCGAATAACCGGTTGGAGGAAGATTTGGCCATGTGCGGCAAATGGCAAGTGCCGCTTGTTATTACCTCGCTTGGCGCGCGTGAGGAATTGAACACGGCGGTGCATAGCTGGGGCGGAATTACGCTGCATGATGTGATCAATGATCGATTTGCGCGCAAAGCGATTGAAAAAGGTGCGGACGGCTTGATCCCTGTGGCCGCGGGCGCGGGCGGCCATGCTGGCGTCATCTCACCCTTTGCACTGATTCTAGAAATCCGCGAATGGTTCGTCGGACCAGTCGCTCTGTCCGGCTCCATCGGCCACGGCGCATCGATCCTTGGTGCGCAAGCAATGGGCGCAGATCTTGGTTATATGGGCAGCGCCTTTATCGCAACGAAAGAGGCCAATGCGGTGCAGGGCTACAAGCAAGGTATCGTTGACGGGCAGGCATCGGACATTGTCTATTCCGACCTGTTCACCGGCGTTCACGGCAACTATCTTGCACCCTCAATCCGCGCGGCTGGCATGGACCCCGACAATCTGGCGAAGGGTGATATTTCGACGATGAATTTTGGCTCGGGCGGCAATACCGAAGCCAAGGCGTGGAAAGATATTTGGGGTTCGGGGCAGGGGATTGGTGCGGTCAAAAAAGTGCTCAGCGTTGGCGAATTTGTTGATCAGCTGGAGGACGAATACCGCGCCGCGAAAGCTTCCCTCGACGCGAATTACCACAAAGGTTGGTAATGCTGTGGGAAACGGCGGCGCGGGCATGCCGCTAGCCCTTTTTCTCAAACGCGATGGAAATCCGTAGCTTAACCTCGTCACTGACCATCGGGACGTATTTAGTCATGCCCCATTCGCTGCGCTTTATCGTTGTGCTGGCGTGAAAGCCGATAGTCGCTTTCTTGTTCATGGGATTTGCACCTGCGCCTTCGAAACGGGTTTCCAACTCGACTGGTTTGGTGACACCCAGCATCGTCAGATCGCCCTTGATCATCGCACGCTGGCCATCAACCGCGACGCTGGTGGAAACAAATCGCGCGTCGGCAAATTGCGCGACATCAAAGAAATCGGGTGACCGCAGATGCGTCGTCAGGCCAGCGCTTGACGTTGCAACTGACGCAATCGGAATGGTCACATCCACCTTCGCCGCGCCCAGATTGCCGGGATCAATGTCCAGCGTGCCGGTGACATCACCGAATAAGCCGAAATAGTCGTTGAACCCGAAATGGTTGACCTGCCAATTGACCTGTGTGTGGCGCGCGTCAACTTCGTAGGTGCCAGCCGAAACACGGGTGGCATCGGCGACACCGGGCAAGGCTGGCGCAGCGGTTTCCTCCGCCAGCAAAGGCGCAGCCATCAGCAAGGGAAGTGCGAGTAGAATTCGGCGCATGTGGTGACTCCAACAAAAAAGGGGATGGCGGCAAACTGCCTCCACCCCCCAATATGTCAAGCGACATGCGCCAAAGGGATTAGTTCTTGGCCTTATCGACCAAAGCGTTCTTTGCGATCCACGGCATCATCGCGCGCAGTTCGGATCCAACCTGTTCGATCTGGTGCGCCGCTGCGGCTTTGCGGCTGGCTTTCAGTTCGGGCTGACCGGCGCGGTTATCAAGGACGAAATCTTTGACGAAGCGCCCCGATTGAATGTCAGCAAGCACGCGCTTCATTTCGGCTTTGGTTTCAGCGGTGATGATGCGTGGTCCGGTTTTGATGTCGCCATATTCAGCGGTGTTCGAAATCGAATAGCGCATGTTGGCGATGCCGCCTTCATACAGCAGATCGACGATCAGCTTAGTTTCGTGTAAGCATTCAAAATACGCCATTTCAGGGGCATAGCCAGCTTCGACCAAAGTTTCAAAACCGGCCTGAATCAGGTGGGTTACGCCGCCGCACAATACAGCCTGTTCGCCGAACAAATCGGTTTCGCATTCTTCGCGGAAGTTAGTTTCGATGATGCCGCTGCGGCCACCGCCGACTGCACTGGCATAGGCAAGGCCCACGTCATGCGCATTGCCGCTTTTGTCCTGATGGACCGCGATCAGGCAGGGAACGCCGCCGCCTTTTTGATATTCGCTGCGCACAGTATGGCCTGGACCTTTGGGTGCTATCATGATGACGTCTAGGTCAGCGCGCGGTTCGATCAGGCCGAAATGGACGTTCAGGCCGTGGGCGAACGCTAGCGCCGCGCCGGGCTTCATATTGGCGTGATAATCATCGGAGTAGATTGCAGCTTGATGTTCATCTGGCGCAAGGATCATAACGATGTCGGCCCATGCGGCGGCATCGGCGTTGGCCATGACTGTAAAGCCAGCGGCCTCGGCCTTTGCTGCAGTGGCGGAACCAGCACGCAGTGCGATGGCGACATTTTTCACGCCAGAATCGCGCAGGTTCTGTGCGTGTGCGTGCCCTTGGCTGCCATAACCAACAATGGCGACCTTTTTGTCTTTGATCAGGCCAAGGTCACAATCGGCGTCGTAGTAAACTTTCATGGGGATTCGCTTTCCTGTTTGATTTAACTGTTTTCGCTGCCGCGCATTAGCCCGACGATTCCTGTGCGGCCAACCTCGACCAGCCCCAGTTCGCGCATCAGCGCAATGAAAGTATCAATCTTGTCGGGCCCGCCGGTAATCTCGAAAATGAAGCTCGACACCGTCGCGTCGATGACG
>JANMGR010000118.1:0-33592 GCA_031374785.1 Sphingomonadales bacterium
CAAAGATCGGAAACCGGTTAACCCGCTAATGAAATTGCCCGCGCGTTAAGCCCCCAAAAATCCGAATACCAAACCCATTGCTGCATAAAAAACGACCCAATACCCCGCATCAATCGCGAACAGCTTCCCCGATTTACGCCCGAACACATAAGATGTGCCGATAGCAGGAACGATGAAGCCGCCCGCGATGCCAACCGAAATCATCATCGTGCGCTGGAAGTCGGTATCGAAATGCGCAAGCAAATGGCCGAGGAAAACCGCCGAAAGCAGGCTGAAAAGAAACGCAAGTCCATAGGTTTTGACAACGCTAGCCGACTTTGTCTGCTCCTCGGTTAAGCCCACTTCGCGCTGCCACGCTTTGCCGAACAGCGGGCCGTACCAGACCCCGCCGACCAGAAACCCCGATACTGCTGCGATCAAAATCGCCAACAGATTTGAATTTGCCATAATGTGCTTCCCTTTGCTTGCCCGATACTGCGCCCGAAACGCTGCCGTGACAAGCGCGCACAAACCGGCTATGCGCGCCGCCAACATGACATCGCCATTAAAAATTGAAGCAGCGCCTAAAGTCGGCATGGTATCTTTGGGTTGCCCCAAGGCACTCGTCGATAGCGAACGCATTCTGACCAAGCTGCGCGCCGATGGCTATGCGATGTCGCCCGATTATGCCGGGGCTGATGTGGTGCTGGTCAACACTTGCGGTTTTCTCGACAGCGCCAAGGAAGAAAGCCTTGAGGCGATTGGCGAAGCGCTTGCCGAAAATGGCCGCGTTATTGTGACCGGATGTTTGGGCAATGAGGCGGAAATGATCCGCGCGCGCTATCCCAAAGTCTTGGCGATTAGCGGCGCGCACCAATATGAAGCAGTGGTTAGTGCAGTCCATGAAGCCGCACCCATGCCGGTCAACGCGTTTATCAATCTGGTTCCCGAGGGCGCGCTAAAGCTGACGCCGCGGCATTATTCGTATCTGAAGATTTCTGAGGGCTGCAACCACCGCTGCGCCTTTTGCATCATCCCCAGCATTCGCGGCGATCTGGTTAGCAGGCGGATTGATGCAGTGCTGCGCGAGGCCGAAAAGCTTGTTGCGGCAGGGACCAAGGAATTGCTGGTCATTTCGCAGGATACATCGGCCTATGGTGTCGATACCCGCCACGAGCCGCGTATTTGGAAAGACCGTGAAGTCCGTGCGCATATGACCGATTTGGCGCGTGAATTGGGCGGGTTGCGGACTGCCGATGGAACGCCGCCATGGGTGCGGCTGCATTATGTCTATCCCTATCCGCATGTCGACCAAGTGGTTCCCTTGATGGCCGATGGGCTGTTGACGCCTTATCTCGATATCCCGTTTCAACACGCTGCCCCCAATGTGCTGAAAGCCATGAAGCGCCCAGCGAATGAAGCCAAGGTGCTGGAACGCATCCACAAATGGCGCGATATTTGTCCCGACATCACGATCCGGTCTAGCTTCGT
Source organism: Sphingomonadales bacterium (assembly GCA_031374785.1). Taxonomy (GTDB): domain Bacteria; phylum Pseudomonadota; class Alphaproteobacteria; order Sphingomonadales; family Sphingomonadaceae; genus Sphingorhabdus_B. Next base: position 1,471 of record JANMGR010000118.1, read on the forward strand.
TGTTGGCTTTCCTGGGGAAACCGAGGCGGATTTTGAGTATCTGCTCGATTGGCTCGACGAAGCGCAACTAGACCGTGTCGGTGCGTTTCGTTTTGAACCTGTCGAGGGTGCGGCGGCGAATGCGCTGCCCAATCCGGTGCCTGAAGAGGTGAAGGAAGAACGCTATCAACAGATTATGGCAAAGACTGCCGCAATCAGCGCGGCTAAGCTTGCTGCCAAGGTCGGACGTATCTTGCCGGTTATTATCGACGATGTGGGTGAGCCGGATGAAGACGGCAGCATTGGTGCTACGGGCCGTTCACAGGCGGATGCTCCGGAAATTGACGGCAATGTGTTCCTGCGCGACGTCTCGGCTACTTTGAAAATGGGCGATATTGTCGAAGTGCTGGTCGAGGATGCGGACGAGCATGACCTATTCGGTGTTATCCGGTAATCGGAGCCGTTTCCACCACATCAAACGGTGCCCATTCGCGTTCGCTATAGCTGATTTCCTCAACCTTCGCGGTTTTCTCAACCGGCTGGAATTTGCCTAAGCCACAGCCAACGCCTTCTTCCAACCTGCCGCCATAATTGTCTAGCACACGAATAATGTCGACGTTGCACAAACGGCCGATAGATGTTCGATAGGAAAAGCTGTCCTGGGACACTAGGCCGGAGCAGCTATAGGGCAATGTGTTGCGGTAGACTTTGCCACCACGCATTTTGAAATCGATGACGTCGTTGGAAACGACATTGGTCGAATCGATACGGCTGGTGTCGATGCAGCTGACGGCTTCGCCAACGGGCGTATAGGCTGCGAGCTGTTTCGCACGGCGCTCGGCAGGACCAAATGCACCTGCGGTGGTTGCAACAGCGAGGGTGGCTAATCCTAAAATCAATTTTCTCATGCCGCATCTCCGGTTTGAATAGTAATAGGCTAATGTTACAAAGCTGAACTGTGGCTGACTAAGTGGGCGAAGCAGTCTTTGGCTTGAACCTGCATAGATCGGCTACGCCGCACCGCCAGCATTCCGGCTTTCGCGCTTTACAGACATACCGCCCGTGCAAGATCAACCAATGATGCGCGCCGATGCGGAATGGCTTTGGTGTCTTTTTGTCCAAGGCTTTTTCGACTGCTAGCACCGTTTTCCCTGGTGCCAATCCCGTGCGGTTCCCCACACGAAAGATGTGCGTATCGACGGCAAAGGTCTCAGCCCCAAAGGCAGTGTTCATTACCACATTAGCCGTCTTTCGGCCCACGCCGGGCAGGCTTTCTAAAATGTCACGGTCGGCAGGAACTTCGCCGTCATGATCGCGCACCAAAATTTCGGATAACGCGATGACGTTTTTGGCTTTGCCGTTGAACAGCCCGATGGTTTTGATGTGCGATTTTAGGTTATCGACGCCCAATCCCACCATTTGCGCCGGGGTTTCGACCGCTTCGAACAACAGCTTTGTCGCCTTGTTGACGCCAACATCGGTCGATTGCGCCGACAGCACAACCGCGACCAACAGCTGATAATCGTTGCGATACGCCAATTCGGTTTCGGGCGAGGGATTGGCTTCTGCCAACCGGCGGTAGAATTCAAAGATGTCAGCTAATTTCATATTAGATATGCCCTGGGATTGTCCCCTTGGGGACTGTCCCTAATAACAGTCGCGGCCAGCCTTGAGAAGGGACAGTCCCCAAGGGGACAGTCCCCGCGGGACGCTTCGAAACTTATTTAGCGGTCTGTTCTTCGTCCTTCAGACCGATGCCAATCGTCGCGCGGGGAACTTCGATTTCCGACGATACCACCGGATAGGCGCAATAATCGGCGGCGTAATAGGCGCTGGGGCGGTGGTTGCCTGACAGGCCGATCCCGCCAAAGGGTGCGGCGGACGATGCGCCGTTTGTGGTCGCGTTCCAGTTGACGACGCCCGCGCGGCTGTTGGCCCAAAACTCGTTATACTGTTCCGGGCTGCCGCCTATTAACGCTGCGGACAGGCCAAAACGCGTGTTGTTCGCTTCGTGGATGGCGGCGGCAAAATCGCGTACGCGCACGACTTGCAACAATGGGCCGAAGAGCTCGATATCGGGCCGATCTGGCATATCGGTCAGGTCGATAATCCCGGGCGACAGGAAAGGCCGCGAGGGCACAGGGCGCGTCATGTGCCGGATCGGTCTGCCACCGTGACTCATCAACGCAAGGAAACTCTCGGTCAGGCCGTCGGCCGCGTCATTGTCGATCACTGGTCCCATAAACGGCGGCGGGTCGCTAAATGGTTCGTCGATCACCAGCCGGTCGGTCAGTTTCTTTAATTCAGGAATGAAAGCGTCATACATATCGTCGCGGATAATCAACCGCCGCGCCGCAGTGCAGCGTTGACCGGCGGACAGAAACGCAGATTGCACGACAAGCACCGCCGCGCTGTGCAAATCGCGCGTGTCCCAGACGATGATGGGGTTATTGCCACCCATTTCGAGCGCGAGGATCTTGTCCGGCCTAGTTGCAAACTGCCGATTCAGCGCGATGCCGGTTTGCGCCGAGCCAGTGAATAACAGGCCGTCGATATCAGCGTGCATCGACAACGTTTTGCCAACGTCTGCGCCGCCTTGCGCGATGCGGACAACGCCTTTGGGAACGCCTGCTTTGTGATAAAGTTCAACGAGCCGCTGGCCTACTGCTGGCGTTTTTTCCGACGGCTTAAACACCACCGCATTTCCGGCAAGCAAGGCAGGCACAATATGGCCATTGGGCAAATGCGCGGGGAAATTATACGGACCAAGCACCGCCAGCACACCATGCGGTTTATGCCGCACCGCGTTGCGCGAGCCCGGCTTTCCGTCGAACAGCCGCTGCGATGTGCGGTCGGCATAGGCTTTGATCGAGATATCGACTTTGTTCGCGACCGATTCCACCTCGGTGCGCGCTTCCCACATCGGTTTGCCGGTTTCGCGGGCAATCAGCTCGCCCAGATTTTCCATGTCGGCGCGCACATGACTGCCAAAGCTGCGCAAAGCTTTAACGCGGTCTGCGAGCGGAGCCGCAGCCCAACGCGGCCAAGCCTCACGTGCAGCGGCGACTTCGCGATCAACGTCCGCCGTTTTGCCACGCCACAATTCGGCACCTGTTGCAGGCTCAAAGGAAATCAGCTCGCTCAAAGGCTATAGCACCCCATTTGTGGTAAATTTCACTTTACCCTATGCGAACTTAGGAGCGTTTTCGGCAAGTAAATTATGGATTGCCTAGGTTGCAGTAGCGTTCTGATTACGCAACGCCGCACCAAAATCTCGCACGGCGTCAATTTTCTGTTGCAGCAAAGACCAATCGTCACGCTCAGCAATCGCCGCCCAAATGGCTTCGACCTCCTCAATCAACATATCGCACTTCGGTACCTTCATGGCCCGCGCGGGTAGATAAGGCGTAAGGATTTGTTGAAATGCATCCAAATCAACATCATCGCCAGCCGGATGAGCGTTCGCACCACCCTGAAACCGCGTGAAAAACGCAGCGATAGGTATCCTGCCTTGGATCATCGCTTTTTCGGCGGCTTCGACTAGAGCGCGGTCTTCGTCTATGCCGCGCGACGCGACCCCCAACCGCCACAAAAACCGCTCCACAATCGCCGCCTGATACAGTTCCGGAAACCGCTCCAGCGCCTCAACTAACGGCGGCGCTTCGCAGATCAGGCGTAGCGAAATCGCGAGTTGCGCCAAATCCCAATGCATTGCCTCTGCCTGCCGCCCGAAAGCATAGAGCCCGTTATGGTCGAAATAGGCGGCGGTGAAGGCCGGGTCCCAGTATTCGGTGAACCGCCACGGCCCGTAATCAAAGCTTTCGCCGGTGATGTTGATATTGTCGCTGTTCAATACGCCGTGGACAAAGCCTGCGACCATATAGCTTGCCGCCTGCGCCGCGATGCGTTCGACCGCCAGATTAAGCAACGTCGCCGCCGGAATCTCGCCATGCGGCACGTCGTATAGCGTATCGAGGCAGTACGCGACCAGACGCTCCATCATGACTGCGTCGTCTTCATAGGCAATCCGCTGAAACGCACCGATGCGGATATGGCTATGGCTAAGGCGAACGAGCACTGCGGAGCGCGTCGGTGACGGTTCATCCCCGCGCATCAGGTCTTCGCCGGTTTCGATCACCGAAAACGTCTTGGAGGTTTCAACGCCGAGCGCCTCGAGCATCTCGGTCGCCAATATCTCGCGCACAGCCCCCTTTAACGTCAGCCGCCCGTCGCCATCACGGCTATACGGCGTAGTCCCCGAACCCTTTGTGCCAAGGTCCAGCAACCGCCCAAGTCCGTCACGCATTTGTGCAAACAGGAAACCGCGGCCATCGCCGATGTTGGGATTATAATGGCGGAATTGATGCCCGTGGTAGCGCAGCGCCAGCGGTTGCGGCAGATTATCCGGCAGCGGATCAAACCGCGCGAAATGCGCAATCCATTCCGCATCGCTTAAATGATCCAAGCCGACCGTGGCGGCCCAGCGGTCATTGCGATACCGCGAGATCGCGGCGGGAAACTCGGCAGCGCGCACCGGATCGCCAATCTTTTCGCCAAGGCTGGCGATTTTAGGATCGGCGCGGTAGGGGGATGGGGCAGGTTGCAGATTCATGCCCCACGCTGTGAAGCGCGCAAAACAGAAAGGCAAGCATGGCCGATTTTGAGGACAGATATTGGGAGTCTGCCGATGGGCTAAAGTTGCATTACCGCGACTATCCTGCTTTTGGGCAAGGTGCTGCCTCGCGCACGCCATTAATCTGTATGCCCGGCCTAACGCGCAACGCGCGCGACTTTGAACCCGTCGCTGAATTGCTGGGCGGAAAGCGGCGGATGATCGCCATCGACTTTCGCGGTCGCGGCGACAGCGGCTATGCCAAAGAGCCGGGGAGCTATATGCCGATCACCTATATGCAGGACGTCGATGCCTTGCTGCGCGTGTTGGAATTGAAGTCGTTCATCACGCTCGGCACTTCGCTTGGCGGTATCGTTTCGATGTTGTTGGCGACGATGTGGAAAGACAAAATGAAGGGCGCGATCCTGAACGATGTCGGCCCCGAAATAGGTGCCAAAGGCTCAGAACGCATCCGATCCTATGTCGGACAAACACGGAAGTTTGACACCTGGATGCACGCGGCGCGGTCCTTGGCTGAGGCGCATGGAGAGGTCTATCCCGATTTCAAACTCGCCGACTGGCTGCGGCTGGCAAAGCGCACGTGTAAGCTTTCGAACAATGGCCGCATCGTGTTTGATTATGACATGAAGATAGCGGAGCCGTTTAAGCTGCCTGGTGGAGAGACAGGCGTTGACCTGTGGCCGGTGTTTGAAAGCATGACCGGAATGCCGTTGCTGGTCCTGCGCGGCGCGAATTCCGACATATTGGAAAAGGCGACCGCAACGAAGATGCTGAAGAAGCATGGGGGAGCCACCTTGGTGACAATCCCCCGAACCGGCCACGCGCCCTCGCTGGATGAGCCGGAGTCGCTGGAGGCGATTAAGGGGTTTTTGGCTGGGGTTCGGTGAGGTATGAAATGTCGAGTTCAAAGGTGGTAGCATCGTTGATGGTTATGGCTTTAGTCGCTGGAGCCGCAAGTGATCGAGCATTAAGCGCTGACAATTCTGCTGCGCGGGTCGACGTTCCGAAAGTCGAAACGGAAGGCGTTTGGCAACCGGCTTCGGATGGTGAGCAGGTGCCGCTTTGGCCGGAAAATGTCGTTCTTACAAAGCCCGATAGCGGCAATCATCCCGAAGCGACGGGCAATGGCTCACCGCTTGTCGGGGGCAAAAAATGGCATTGGGCGAGCTACGTCACGCGGCCTACGATGACCATCTATCGGGCCAAAGGGGAAAACACTGGAGCTGCGATGTTGGTGATACCCGGCGGGGGTTTTCATGCTGTGGCGACCGATCTGGAAGGCACCGAAATCTGCGACTGGGTTGTCCTACAGGGCATGACCTGCGCGATGCTGAAATACCGGACACCGCAAGTGTGGCCAAGGGTGAACGGGAAGCAGCAACGACCAAAAGTGCTATTGGGCCTTGAGGACGCTCAGCGCGCGATGGGGTTGCTTCGGCAACAGGCCTCATCATACGGAATCGATCCACAAAGAATCGGCGCTATCGGGTTTTCAGCTGGCGCCTATCTTGTTGCGAATATGAGTAATACCGACGAACGCACTTATCCGCTGACCGACGCGGCGGACCAACAATCCCCGCGACCGGACTTTGCGATTATCGCCTACACGGCGCGTATGCTGGACGATAGTAAGGGTAAGAACAATCTCGAACTGCAACCTTGGGTGACCATCAGCCCTAAGGCACCGCCGACGCTGATTATTCACGCTATGGACGACGCCGTCGATGATATCCGGCAGCCTATGGCTTATGCGCTGGCACTGAACGACGTCGGCGTATCAGTCGATTTGCGCGTCTATGCCAAAGGCGGCCATGCGTTCGGAATGCGACCGACCGATGATCCGATCACAACGCAATGGCCAGAACAGGTCAAACAATGGCTGCACAACAACGGTGTGCTTTGATCGGACTGAGGATAAATTGAAGATGCAATTCTTACGCAAACCATATCGAAAATGGCTCATTCTGGCGCTCTTAATCATCGCAGGCTATTATGTATGGACACAGCTCACTACCCCACAAGGAGATCAAAAGGTCTCGTTCATTCCAGCCGTTGAGAGCTGCCATTCGTCTGGGCGACTTAAATATTGCGTGTATCGCGCGAAATTAGGCACGAATGGAGATGTGGTCTATCATCTTCACGGCCGCAACCTTGATGCGCAAATTTGGAATGATGACACCTATTGGACATCAATGGTGCAAGCCAGTTGGCAACAGGCAAAAATCCTGCCGCCCACGGTCGTTGTCCTATCCTATGGTCCGACTTGGTTGCTGGTGCCCAAAGGTAAGAAACAGGATAGCGGGCTGCTTGAGGATTTCATGGCTAAGTTGCCCGAAATTGACAAGAAAACCGGCAACCCAAAACGGCGGATATTATTGGGAGAATCAATGGGTGGCCTGAATGTTCTGATCGCTGGACTGACCTATCCGCAGAGTTTCGCCAAAATTGCATCACTCTGTCCGGGCGTTTACGCCACATCGCCGTTTGCCTCTTTGTCGGCGATGAAAGCCACTTTGAAGCGCACAGGTGCCGATCCGAAAATCGGATTTGGCATTTGGTGGATGGCGAAAAACTACGTTGCCGATGAAACAGAATATAAACGAATGTCCCCGCTTGATCTGGTGACACGGGCAGATGCACAATATCCTGCATTGTATTTGTCGAACGGTCTGTATGATGGCTATGGCAATTTCGAAGGATCGCAATTGCTGGCAGATAAGGCTGCGCAGCGTGGCATTTCGGTTGAGTGGCATCCGCTTTACGGTGGCCATTGCGCGATTGATGCCACATCGCTCGCGCGCTTTTTGGCGAACTGAATTGCAACGCGACTGACGTAATTGACGACTTTTTCAGATGCGATGGTTAAAGCACGAAAGTTATGAAACCCATCCGCATCCTTCACCTGCACAGCGCGTTTGACCTTGGCGGCAAAGAGGCGCGGGCGTGTACGTTGATGAATCATTTTGGGGGTGAGGCATCGCATGTGGTTTTGTCGGCTGTGCCGGATGCTTTGGGTGCGTGTGCTGCGATTGATGCAGTCGTCGAGGTCGCCTTTCCCGGCGATGCCGCGCCTGCGCTGCATGGCAAGCCTGCACCCGGACGCTACCTGAAACTCGCGCGTTATATGCAGCAATTTGATCTGGTCCTCAGCTATAATTGGGGGTCGATGGACGGGGTGATGGCGCATCGGTTGCTGTCGCCCTTTATGAAACTGCCGCCTTTGATCCATCATGAGGATGGGTTTAATGAGGATGAAGCGGTCAAGCTGAACTGGAAGCGCAACGCCTTTCGTAGTCTCGCCCTGACAGGTTCGCACGCGCTGGTCGTGCCGTCGGTGACGTTGGAGGAGATTGCGCTGATCGACTGGTTTCGGCCAACGGCGAAGGTTCACCGGATTTCCAATGGCATCGACATAAAGCGGTATTTGAAAGCACCCGCTGCGGATGCTTTTCCGGGTTTAGTCAAGCGCGAGGGCGAAGTGGTGGTCGGCACGATCGCGGGTCTGCGCGCGGTTAAAAACCTGCCGCGTCTCGTGCGCGCTGTGGCGGCGGCGGGACCAAATGTGAAGCTGGCGATTGCAGGCGAGGGGCCAGAGCGCCGGGCTATTTTAGCTGAAGCAGAACGGCTGGGCATATCTGACCGCGTCATCATGCCGGGCTTTATGCGCGACCCGTCGGCCTTTGTTGGCCTGTTCGATATTTTCGCCTTGTCGTCGGACAGCGAGCAATATCCGATCTCGCTCGTTGAGGCGATGGCGGCGGGGCTGCCTGCGGTTTGCACTGATGTCGGCGATGTCCGCAATATCGTGGCTGAGGCCAACCAGCCCTATATTGTTGCCAAGGACGATGAGGATGGATTTGCAGCTGCGCTGACTAAACTGGCGGGCGACGCGTCCTTGCGCCAAACAATCGGAGCGGCCAATCGAGCGCTGGCCATTGCCGAATATGACGAGGCCAAAATGTTCGCCCGATACCGCCAACTATACGGCAATGCGATGAATCGCGCTGATTTTGCGAGACAAGCCTAGGATGATTGGCTAGCGCAAATTTTACGGGAAAGCGCACAGGTTGCGCACCTGCACTAACTGGAGAATACTGCGTGTTTAAGGGGCTTAATCCTATAACTTATGCCGGTCGCGAAGTCTGGCCATTGATCGAGGGCGGCAAAGGCGTTGCGGCGACGAACCATGCAAGCTCTGGCGCATGGGCAGCTGCTGGCGGCATTGGCACGATCTCGGCAGTCAACGCCGATAGCTATGACGAAAATGGCGATATGATCCCGCAGGTTTTCACTGGCAAGACCCGCGCCGAACGGCATCTGGAACTGGTCGAATATGGCATCCGCGGCGGTATCGCCCAGATCGAACGTGCGCATGATATTGCGGGCGATGCAGGCGCGATCAACATCAATGTCCTGTGGGAAATGGGCGGCGCGCAGCCGATTTTGCACGGCATATTGGAGCAGACCAAAGGTATGGTCAAAGGCGTCACTTGCGGCGCGGGCATGCCGTACAAGCTATCGGAAATCGCGGCGCAATATGGCGTGTATTATCTACCGATCATCAGCTCCGCCCGCGCCTTTCGTGCATTGTGGAAACGCGCGTATCACAAGGTTCCCGAATGGCTGGGCGCGGTGGTTTATGAAGATCCGTGGTTGGCGGGCGGGCATAACGGCCTGTCGAATGCGGAAGATCCGACCAAGCCTGAAGATCCCTATCCCCGAGTGAAAGCGGTGCGCGATGTGATGCGCGAGCTGGGTATCCCTGACGAGCTGCCGATCATTATGGCGGGCGGCGTCTGGTATTTGCGTGAGTGGGAAAACTGGATCGATAATCCTGAACTAGGCCAGATCGCATTCCAGTTCGGCACGCGGCCACTGTTGACGCAGGAAAGCCCGATCCCAACGGGCTGGAAAGATGCGCTGACCAAAATCCCAGAGGGCGGCGTTTTGCTGCACAAGTTTTCACCGACCGGATTTTATTCGAGTGCGGTTATCAACCCGTTTTTGCGGCAACTGCAAGCGCGTTCAGATCGCCAGATACCCTATTCGACCGAACAAGCAGGCGATCACACTTCGCAGCTGGATGTGGGCGTAAAGGCAAAGAATATGTGGGTCACGCCGCACGATTTGCAAAGCGCCCGCGAATGGGATGCACGCGGGTTTAGCGCGGCGCTGAAAACGCCTGACAACACTTTGATCTATGTCGAACCCGCCGAACGCGACGTGATCCGCAAGGATCAGACCGATTGCATGGGCTGCCTATCACATTGCGGATTCTCATCGTGGAAAGACCATGACAATAACTCGACCGGCAGGTTGGCCGACCCGCGCAGTTTTTGCATTCAAAAAGCATTGCAAAACATCGCGCACGGTTCACCGATTGACGAACATCTGATGTTTGCAGGGCACAAGGCGTATGAATTTGGCCGCGATCCGTTTTACTCAAACGGCTTTGTGCCAACGGTGAAACAGCTTGTGGACCGGATTTTAACCGGAGACTGATTTTACAATTAACGCTTTCTTGACCCTGCTTCGATAAAGTTGAGCTATCGAAGGATTGGACAATGAGCCTAACCGCATCTGCCTATCGCAAAGTCGCGCCAGCACGGCTGGATCAACGCACTATTGCGCGCCATCCCGTTATCATAAAGCGCGCGACGGTCCGCGGCCACGGCCGACAACCAGCAGAGGCTGAACTGGCCGATGTGTCGATCTATGGCTGCCGCTTGGCGGTCGATGTCAGCTATAAAATAGGCGACAGATTATGGCTGCGCTTTGCTGGCGAAAGTCCCGTTGCGGCGACAACGGTCTGGATCGAAGGCGGCGAACTTGGCTGCCGTTTTGACGAGCCGTTGGATCGGGCTCTGTTCCGTGCGTTGACTTTGGTGCTCGACTAACAGGCGTTTAGTCGAGGTCCCATGCCCGTTCGCCGTGGCTGGCGATATCCAGCCCGTCGCGTTCCGCATCCTCGCTGACCCGCATGGGAAGGACCATCGAGACCATATAGCCAACGATTAATGTGACTACTGCGGAATAGACGGCGACGATGCCAACGGCTTTGACCTGAACCCACAACTGGCTAGCCATATTCATGCCCTCGGCATAGCCACGACCACCGAGATAAAGGTTGGGATTGTCCGACATCAGCACCGCGACCAGGATCGACCCCATAATGCCGCCGACGCCGTGGACGGCAAAGACGTCAAGCGAATCGTCGATCTGCAATTTGTTTTTCACAAGGCCGACGGCGTAGAAACAGACAACGCCCGCCAGCAATCCGAGGATGATCGCACCGATGGGGCCCACCGATCCCGATGCCGGGGTGATTGTCGCCAGCCCCGCAACTGCGCCTGTGGCAAAACCAACGGCGGTTGCTTTGCCGACTTTGATGCGTTCCAACAGCATCCAGACACAGGCAGCAACCGATGCCGCGAGATGCGTGACGATGATGGCCGTCGCCGCGCCCTCATCATTGGCGGCAAGTGCTGAGCCACCGTTAAAGCCGAACCAACCCACCCATAACAGCCCAGCACCTGCGACCGTCAGCGCAGGGCTGTGCGGCAGCATCAATGTTTTGGGAAAGCCAATACGCTTGCCGAGCATTAGTGCAACGACCAGCGCAGAAACCCCCGCCGTTGTATGCACGACAATGCCACCAGCGAAATCGACCACGCCTTGTTCAAACAAAAATCCATTGCCCCACACCCAGCGGGTGACTGGGACATAAACGAGCAATGACCAAAGTGCGCTGAACACGACGACCCATCCGAAACGCGCGCGTTCTACCCAAGCGCCGACAATCAATGCAGGCGTGATGATCGCAAAGGTCATTTGGAACAGGCCAAAGACCAATTCGCCGATGCTTTGCCCGTCGCGCACTGCGAACATATTAGTGAACAGAACATTCTGCACACTTCCGATATACGCGCCGTCAGAAGTGGAAAACGCAAGGCTGTAACCAACGGTAATCCACAATATCGAAACCACTGCCGCAATGGCCCCACACTGGATCAGCACCGATAGGAAATTCTTTGCACGCACAAGGCCGCCATAGAACAAAGCAAGCCCGGGAAGCGTCATCATCAAGACGAGTGCCGACGCGGTGAGCACCCAAGCGGTATCGCCGCTATCGGCGACTGCTTCGGCAGCGACATTTTGTGCAAAGGCCGGTGCTGCAATCCCAAAGACACCAAGAAGTGCCGCTGCTTTTAGATACTGACGCATTTTTGCGCTCCCCCCTCAAATCCCGTTTCGTGAAAGTCTCTAGGCGAGGGGGTCAGAGCGCTCAATCGCTAATTGCGGGAGGCGCAAGGTTTTCGACAGGAAATTGCGTTGAACGAAAAGACGCTACGTAAAACCGATAGCCCTGAGCTTGTCGAAGGGTGTCCCAAGGTTTCGATTGCCGCCAATGACTGCCAACCGTGCTTCGCCAGGCTTAGCACAGGCGGTTTTGATAAGCCGCTGTTTGAAAAAAAACGGTCAGTTCTAAACCCAACCGTCCAACACTTGATCGGGCGGCCGGTGGCCGTCGGCAAAGATGCGGATGTTGGCGATGACTTTCTCGCCCGACGCTTCGCGGCCTTCAAAGGTCGCACTGCCAAGATGCGGCAGCAAAACGACGTTAGGGATCGACAGGAACCGGGAATCCACCGCTGGTTCATGCGTGTACACATCAAGGCCCGCGCCCGCGATTTTCCCCCGCGTCAACGCCTCAATCAACGCGTCCTCATCGACCAACTCACCGCGCGAACTGTTAATCAGATAGGCATTGGGTTTCATCATCCCAATTCGTGCGCGATTCATCAGCCGGTCTGTCTCTGCAGTCAATGGGCAATGCAAAGTGATAATATCGCTCTTGGCAATCAATCGGTCGAGATCAGGCTCAAAAGCGACGCCGAGTTCGTCCTCAACGCTCGCGGGGAGGCGGTGGCGTTTGTTATACAGAATGTTCATACCAAAGGCGCGGGCGCGGATGGCAACTGCTTCGCCGATCCGTCCAAAGCCGACAATGCCCAGTGTCTTTCCGCCAACGCGGTGGCCAAGCATCCCGGCTGGCGCCCAGCCTTTCCATTCACCGCTGCGCATCAACCGGTGACCTTCGCCTAAACGGCGCGGCACGTTGAGGATTAGTGCCATCGTCAGATCGGCGGTATCGTCAGTGAACACACCCGGTGTATTGGTAACGAGAATGCCCTTCGCCTTTGCTGCGGCCAAATCAATATGGTTCACCCCGGCCCCGAAATTAGCGATCATTTTCAGCGACGTGGGGGCGGCGGCGATCAGCTCTGCATCGATACTGTCGGTGACCGTTGGGACCAGAACATCGCAGTCCACCATCGCGGCGACTAATTCATCGCGCGTCATTGCATGGTCATCGTCGTTGAAACGGCAATCAAACAACTCGCCCATGCGCGCCTCAATTGCGGCCAGCAATTTGCGGGTTACAGTAAGGCGGGGGCGCTCGATACGCTGAAAATCAGTCATGCCCCGTCCTTGTCGCGCGGCATGTAAAAGGTCAAGCCATGCACTTGAACTGTCGGCCTCGCTTACACTATAGCGATGCTAAGCAGGGGCCGGATATCGAAATGGTAAGACATTTTAAAATTGCAGTTTTCACAGCTTTGGCATTGATGTGCGGCAGCATACAGGCGCAGTCGACCAAAAAGACGCCTTATTGGGTGTCCATCAAAGCCGATGAAGCGCGCATGCGCACAGGGCCTAGTACCGATTTTCCGGTAAAATGGGTGTATAAGCGGCAGTTGTTGCCGCTGAAAGTGGTTGCTGTGCATGAAGACTGGCGCAAGATTGAGGATCCCGACGGCGATCAAGGCTGGATGCATGTCAGCTTGATTACCCCAAACCGCACTGCGCTTGTCACTGGCAGCGGTGTTGCTGCGTTACGCGACACACCAGAGCCAACCTCGCGCATTGCCTGGCGTGTTGAGCCGGGCGTTGTTGGCCGCGTGGATGATTGCCAAAAAGGCTGGTGCCGCCTCGATGTATCAGGACGCACCGGTTATATCGAGGCAGAACGGCTTTGGGGTGATGAGCTGCCCTAGGGCTGAGCCTAGGCAGCTGTTCTTAGCAACTCCGGAACGTCCGCTACTGCCGGCAACGCGACTGCTTCACGCCCCAAGCCAAATTCGCGTCTAAGGTCGGTCAGCGGACGATCCAGCATTTGTTCAAATGCAACAAACTGGATGCTGCGGGCACGGCGACCATAGGCCCAGCCATCAGTAATCGCATCCATTGCGGGCTTTATCAGCAACGGATCGACCAAAGTCGCATGCCCCATAATCGTCGCCAAAGTCATCGCTGAATAGGGGAAATCCATCTGCGCAAGTTGGAACGACTGCAATGCTAGCTCGTCAAAAGGTGTAGCGCCATAGCCGGTGAGAACATGATGAATGTCGTGCGTTTGATACCCGCGGAGCACTTTATATTGGAGAACTTCGGGCATTTTATCGAGCTTGCCCGATGCTGCAAATTCCTCGTGCAGTTCGCGGTATCCAAGCGCCAGACGCTCAACAAGGTCGTTCTCAACCATGAATGCCAACCATTCCGCCCCCAACGTGCCCGCCGCATACCCCTCCAACTGCGATAGACTAAACGGTTCGGCATACCAGCGCGCTTGCGCCAACGGGCCTTGCTCTGCGTGTTCCTCAATCGCTGCGACATATTTTTCGACGGCATCAACAGGTGCAGTGTCCCACCATTCGTTAAACAACAAATGGACGCCATAATCATAGAAGTTGTCGGTGCAGGTCAGATATTTTTCGCCGAACACACGGTCAATTTTCTGGATCATGGTACTTCTCCGGAATGCTTTTGATGACAGTGATGGTCTCAAAATTGGTCGCCGCCGTCAAGGTTTTAGGGTTGCACCGCCTACGCTGGAACACTCTCTGCATCGCGATGTTGTTCGCGGTTGCCACGCCCTACAACCTCGGCAAACTTGGAGTGATATTTCGGATGCTCGGTCCCCATCCATTTGTCCCAGAACGTAAAGTACAAACCGTAATTGGTGTTGAACCCGCCATTATGGTGCAGGTCGTGATGCACCGTTGTGTTGATCCAACGCGTCAGCGGGGTTGAGAGCCACCAACGCGGGAAAAATTCGAATCCAGCGTGGCCCATCGCGTTGCGGATGATCTGGAAGTTCAGCCAGACAAACATTACCCAACCCGGCGTTGGCACCAGAAACTGCCAAACGGGCACGAACATAAACATCACCGCTGCCTCTGGCATCGCAAAGCTATATGCTGCCCAAGGGGTCGGTGTGATTGAACGATGATGTGCGCGGTGGAATGTTTTGAACAATTTGGGATGGTGCATAAAGCGGTGCGCCCAATAGAAATAAGCATCATGTGCGATGATGATCCCGGCCAAAATTATCAGGTCGATGCCAAGGCCAAAGCCTTCGCCAAAGACATCGTATAACAACCCGACTTCGCGGCCCCAGATTAAGAAGCAGATGCCGATAACGTAAACGAACACCGACTGGAGTGACTGCAAAAATTCGCGGCGCATGTCGGTGAATGTCGCTTCACGCGCCTGTATCTTACGGCTTTTCAATGCGGTGAGGCGCAGCAGCCAAACGATAGCGAATGTAATCGACGCCGCGAAAAAATAGCGCCCGAAATCGAAAGTGAATATCTCGCGCCCGTGATTGAGCAAGATATCTAGGGGAGGAATTCCGGTGTTCATAATATTGTCCTTGGCGATGTGCCTTCGCCATTTGCTGTATCGTTCTGCGTCTTACTGCCATTTTTCGAAACCGGGCTAGCCGATTCCGAAATCGACAAATGCCGCCCACGATAATCCGAGGGCGTCATGTTCTCCGCCTCGCGGAAAGCGCGATTAAATGGTCCCAACGAACCAAAGCCTGCATCCAGTGCGATGGTGATAATTGGCACTTCTTTTTGTGACGGATCGGCCAACGCGGATTTTACTTCGCAAAGCCGATAACCGTTGAGGAAAGATGCAAAGTTGCGGTGGCCAAGTGCACCGTTAATGTGGCGTCGCAGACGATATTCTTGCACGCCCAGTTGTGCAGCGAGTTTAGCAATGGTCATTTCCTCATCGCGGTGCGGCAAATCAGATGTCATGTGTGTGAGCAGCCGCTCGGTCATCGCCTTGTCCAATGGCGCCGCCGTTACGACCAAAGGCTTTAGTGGTGCGCCGAACAAGTCGCGTTGACGCATACCAAACATTGCGGTGCAAAACAGCAAGGTAAGGATCGCAATCCCGCTGCCGACTGCGCGCAGCAACCAAATTGGTGCAGAAAAACTATGAACTGCAATTTCAACAATCGCGATCAGTATCACTGTGATGCCTACAGCGGCTGCAAGACGCGGGCGCATGCGTCGCCGGATTTCGACAAGATCGCCCTCGCGTCCGCGCCACGCTTCCCATAACCCAGCGACGGCGAACCCGAACATGCCGATTCTAAACAGAACACCCGATACAAATGAAAAACCGACAAGGCGTCCGTAAGTCAGTTGCATGACAATGACGTTCAAGATCGAGAGCACCACAAGTAGCACCGCCCAGCGTTCCAGCTGTTGCCGGTCATTAAACCATGTCCGTGCAAACAACCAAAAAAGCCCCGGCGTTGAGCCAGCAAAAATCGAACAGACGATACGCGTTGGGCTTGGATCAAAATTCCAGGACATTGTCGCCAAGACATAACCAATAATCCCGGCGTTCATTGCAACAGCTAGACGAGCAGCCAGTATCTCACGATGATCGCGCAGCAATATCCAGCTCCATAACAGGAACAATGCGATTGCGGCCCCGCGCGCCATCAAGTCGATCTGGTGAAAACTGGTCATACTGGCGTGTTGCTGACATAATACACACTGTGCGACAAGCCGATTTCGAAATCGGCGAGGGTTTAGAGTAAGGATGTTCAGAGAATGTTTGGAAAATCGCGGCTATAGGACAGCTACTTGTCAACGGAGTCCGATTTGCCTTCAGCTTCTACAATACAATTGCTCGGCGTTGCAGGGCTGCTGTCTTATGCAGCGGCGCGCTTTGCTGCGCGCGCTGGAATGCTGGGCTATAATCGATATTCTTTGGTCGCGGTGCCTATTCAGGGAATGCCCAAAATGCCGCGCGGGTTTCGAGTTGAAGCGGTGGATGCTAATGCCTTGGCACAGCACGCGATTGATGTGTCGCGCGAGGTTCAGGCGGCACGCTTTGCACAAGGGCTTGTTTGCCTTGGCGCGTTTAATGCCAAAAACGAACTGGTGGGCGTCAACTGGGTTGGCTGCGGCCCCTTTGTGGAGGACGAGGTCCATGTCCGCTTTTCTGTCCCTTGCGATGCGGGCTGGGACACCGGCCTTTGGGTGCGGCCAGAATATCGGCTGGGCAGAGGCTTTTCCGCATTATGGGCAGGGACTGCGGACTGGTTACGCGGGCAGAGGCGTAGTTGGTCGATGAGCCGTATTGCAGATTATAATCTGCCGTCGATCCTGTCGCATAAACGTATGGGGGCGGTTACCGTCGGTCACATCACAGCGGTCCGTTTCTATAAATGGCAATGGATGGCAGAGGGGCGGCCACGAATTGTTAGGCTTACAGGCGGCGCGCCTGCTGAGATGAAAGTTGCTTTGACCTAAGCATGATTTGCGCAAGACAGGCGCGGAGCCCGATGCTATCCGGCAGAGCATGTCTGACCAAAAGCATCTCTACCTCGTCGATGGCTCCGCCTATATTTTTCGCGCCTATCATCGCCTGCCGCCGCTGACCAATGTGCATGGCGAGCCGGTTGGCGCGGTTTATGGTTATACGACGATGCTTTGGAAGCTAGCGGATGATCTGCACCAAGCCGATGGTCCGACGCATATGGCAGTCGTGCTCGACAAAAGTTCGCAGTCATTCCGCAATCAGATTTATGATCAATATAAAGCCAACCGCCCCGAACCGCCCGAGGATTTGCGCCCGCAATTCCCGATGATTCGAGACGCCACGCGCGCGTTTTCGCTGCCGATGGTCGAGGAGGATAATGTAGAGGCCGACGACATGATCGCAAGCTATGCAAAGGCTGCAGCCGCGGCAGGCTGGCAGGTGACGATTGTGTCGTCTGACAAAGACTTGATGCAGTTGGTCGAGCCAGGCGTCGATATGTTCGACACGATGAAAAACATCCGCATCCGCGACGAAGAGGTCATCGAGAAATTTGGCGTCGGTCCTGATAAGGTTGGTGATGTGCTCGCGCTAATGGGTGATAGCGTGGACAATGTGCCGGGCGTTCCAGGGGTTGGACCAAAGACCGCAACTAAGCTGATCCAAGAATTTGGCGATCTTGAAAGCGTGCTGGCGGCAGCGCCTGATATGAAGCCATCAAAAATGCGCGACAATTTGATCGAACATGCCGACAAAGCGCGATTATCTAAAGTGCTGGTGACGTTGAAAGAAGATTGTCCGTTGCCAATTCCGATTGAGGATATGGCGCTCGGCAAAATTCCCGAAGAACCGCTTGCTGCGTTTTTGCAGCATCATGGTTTCAATTCGCTGTTGAAACGCATTGGCCATGTTGGCGATACAGCGGCGGCAAACAAATCGATAGCAGGTGCGCCGAAGCAAGTGACTCAAGGGAATGGCGCAGTCAACGCGCCAGTGTCTGGTGGTGCTGCAAAACCTGCGCCGATGCCACCGATGGATGCCGCGAAGTATGAGTGTGTAACTACGCGCGACCGGCTCGATCATTGGATTGCGCGCGCGCGGGAGGTTGGTGTTTGCGGTTTCGATACCGAGACCGATAGTCTTCAAGCGGTGACTGCAACGTTGGTTGGCTTCTCGCTGGCGGTCACTCCGGGGGAGGCGTGCTATGTGCCACTCGCCCACGGCGGGACCGATATGTTTGCCGAAAAGCCTGACCAGATTGCCTTGGCCGATGCAGTTGCGCGTTTGAAATCGTTGCTGGAGGACGAAAGCGTCCTAAAAATTGGGCAGAATTTGAAATTCGATATGTCGGTGCTGCGCCAACATGGGCTGACCATACACCCGCTCGACGACACCATGCTAATGAGTTTTGCGCTTGATGCTGGCCGTCAGGGGCATGGCATGGACGAATTGTCAGACCTGCATCTGGGGCACAAACCGATCAGCTACAAATCGCTGACCGGCACAGGTAAAAGCCAGATCAGCTTCGCCGAGGTGCCTTTGGCCGAGGCGACCAAATACGCTGCCGAGGATGCTGACGTCACGTTGCGGCTGTGGCATCATTTGAAGCTGCGGTTGGCTCCTGAAAAAGTGACGCGTGTGTATGAACTGGTCGACCGGCCATTGGTGCCTGTGTTGTCGCAAATGGAATGCGCCGGGATCAAAGTGGACCGTGCGGTGCTGTCGCGGCTGTCAGGCGAATTTGCCGAGGCGGGCGCGGTGCTGGAAAAAGAAATCCATGCGCTTGCAGGGCAGACTTTCCTGATCAGCAGCCCTGCGCAATTGGGTGAAATCTTGTTTGGTAAAATGGGGCATAAGGGCGGGAAAAAGGGCAAGTCGGGGCAGTATTCCACCGATGTTACCGTGCTGGAAGATTTAGCCGGGCAGGGCGTCGAGATTGCGGGTAAAGTGCTTGAATGGCGGCAGCTGGCGAAACTGAAATCGACCTACACCGATAGTCTGCAGGAACAGATTAACCCGAAAACCGGCCGGGTGCATACTAGCTATAGCCTAGTCGGCGCGCAGACCGGACGGCTGTCGTCCACCGATCCGAATTTGCAAAACATTCCGATCCGCACCGAGATGGGGCGGCAAATCCGCGATGCTTTTGTTGCCGAACCCGGCAATGTCATATTGTCGGCTGACTATAGCCAGATCGAGCTGCGGCTGGCCGCGCATATTGCCGATGTTGGACCGTTACGTGAAGCGTTTGAAGAGGTGGAGGACATCCACGCCCGCACCGCCCGCGAACTGTTTGGTGAGGTCAACCGTGATACGCGCGGGCGGGCAAAGACCATTAACTTCTCAATCCTGTACGGCATTTCGCGCTGGGGGCTGTCGAAGCGGCTGGAGTCAACGGCGGAGGAAGCCCAGCAGTTGATCGACGCGTATTTCAAGCGTTTCCCCGGCATCAGCGCCTATATTCAGGAAACAACCGAAAGCGTGCGCGAGAAAGGCTATACCGAGACTTTGTTCGGTCGCAAATGCTGGTTCCCGCGGATCAAATCAGCCAATGCTGCGGAACGCCAAGGCAGCGAACGCGCCGCGATCAACGCGCCAATCCAAGGCACTAGTGCCGACATCATCAAGCGCTCGATGTTTCGTATGGGACCTGCCTTTGTCGAGGAGGCGCTCCCTAAAGTCAAAATGCAGTTGCAGGTTCATGATGAATTGGTGTTCGAATTGCCCGAGGCCGATGTTGCGGCGGCCAGCAAAGTCATCGAAGCGGTGATGGCGGGCGCTGCGGAGCCTTTGGTAAAACTTTCGGTCCCGCTTGGCGTCGAGATCGGCGTAGGCCCAAGCTGGGGTGCGGCGCATTAATTGGGGAGGATAGGGCATGGTCACTGAAAGCCAGCTACGGCGGCTGTTCCCAAACGCCAAAAACGCAACGGTCAAGGCTTTTGCGGCTAAGTCTCCAGCCCTGTTCAAAGAATATGGCTTGTTTGAAAAGCGCATTCGGATTGAGTATTTCTTGGCACAAATTGCCCACGAAACAGGCGGGCTGACGCGCTCGGTTGAAAATCTGGCCTACACGGCAAAGCGCTTGACCGAAATCTGGCCGACGCGTTTTCCAACAATTGCCTCGGCTGAGCCGTTTGCGAACAATCCGGACAAGCTGGCGAATAAGGTTTATTCGAACCGCATGGGAAATGGCTCGCCTGAATCGGGCGACGGATATCGCTATCGCGGGCGGGGATACATCCAGATTACCGGCAAGGATGGCTATCGCAACACGGGTTTGAATGCGGGCTTTGATCTGGTCAGCCAACCCGAACGGGCGATTGCGACGGCGGATGCGTTGCGCGTAGCCTGTGCCTTTTGGAAATGGAAAAACCTTAATCCGTTATGCGATGACCGTGATTTTGAAGAGGTCACACGGCGGATCAACGGCGCTTTGATCGGCTTGGCGGATCGCAAAGAATGGCTGGAAAAGGTGCGCGATGCACTCGCCAAAAGCTAAGCATAGGCGTTAATCCCGTAAATCTGCTTGGTTAATTTGTTTGACACCATGATGCGCCAGCCCGCATAAAGCAAAAGACAGCATTCGAAGGGGTGTCGAGACGCTGCCGATGTTTTTATCGCGTTTATCGCAACGGGGTTTCCATGGCAGACAAATTGACCGGACTTTATCCTTCTGATCGCGCGTGGGAGCGCGAGGGCAAACCGCATCCGCAGCGCGGTGTGTTAATCGGCGGCCTCGGCGCACGGCGCAAACATTATGACATGACTGGATTGTTTGTGCTGCACGTCGGCACGTCGATTGGCGGTGTGTGGTATTTGCTGACGCAGCCGACCAACTGGACAATCTGGTCGTTGTTCATCGTCGGCTATTTGATGAGCAACTTTGGTTTCTCGGTCGGCTTTCACCGTTACTTCACACACCGTGCATTCGATACATCGAAAACAATGCGTTATGTGCTGGGCATTATGGGTCAGATGTCGGCGATGACATCGGTCAAATACTGGACTGCCGACCATCGCCGCCATCACGCCTTTGGCGACCGGCCCGGCGACGTGCATAGCCCGATTGTTGATGGACATGGCCGCCCGATGTCAAAGCTAAAGGGCTTTGCGATCTCGCATATGGGCTGGCTCTGGGACAACGCACACACTGATATGGATGTGTTTGGCAAGGGCCTAGTAGGTGATGAAGTGGTCGAGTTCTGCCACCGCACCCGCTGGCACTGGATCGCGTTTTCTTATGTGGTGTTCCCCGTTGCTTGGGCGCTTTTGTTCGGCAGCGCACAGGATATCATCGGCTGCATCTTGCTCGGCACCGGCCTGCGCAACTTCATCTTTATGAACGGCGTAATGGGAACCGACAGCGCAGCGCATCTGTTTGGCTATCGCCGGTTTAACGACGATAGCACCTCGACCAACAACTGGTTCATCGCGATCCTTACACTCGGCGATGGCTGGCACAATAACCACCATGCGCAACCGCGCGCGGCATCAAACCATATCGGCTGGTGGGAATTGGACCCCAATGGCTGGACGATTTTTGCGATGGAAAAAATGGGTTTGGTCTGGAACGTCCAACGCCGCGCCAAATCGCGTGTGCCGCTGGCGGGTGTTGAGCCGCACTATCCCGATGTGCATGACATGCCGACTAAGCCATCGGTGATGTTTCCTGAATCGCAGCCAGTTGGTGCCTTACAGGACGCCTAGTTTCCGTTTTTACTAAACCGTTAGCCCTGAGCCTGTCGAAGGGCGTCCCAAGGTTTCAACATCCGGTTTAGACTGAAGGACGTGCTTCGACAGGCTCAGCACTAACGGTATTATTTAGCCCGATTTCAGCTACTGGAAACGGCCTAACCCCGCGCGCGGGCTTGTTTATACGTTCCCAATAATCGCACCGAATTACAGTGAAAGCGCAGCTCATCCAGCGCGCGGTCAACCGCCGCGTCGCCGGGTGCGCCTTCGATATCGGCAAAAAACTCGGTCGCGGCAAAGCTTGCACCGTTTTGATAGCTCTCCAGCTTGGTCATATTGACGCCATTAGTCGCAAATCCGCCCATTGCCTTATAAAGCGCGGCGGGGATGTTTTTTACTTCAAAGATAAAGGTGGTCATCACAATGCCGCCATCGGCTATCGGAATCACCGGCTCGCGCGATAACACCACAAAGCGCGTCGTGTTGCGCTTGTCGTCCTCAATGCCGTCTTGCACTACGTCGAGGCCATACAGCTCAGCCGCTATCGGAGGTGCAACCGCTGCTGCGCCCAGATCATCATGGTCAGCGACATAGGCCGCCGCTGCAGCGGTATCGGCATAGGCAACCGGGATAATCCCATTCTCGCGGAGATAATGGCGGCATTGCCCCAAAGCCTGCGGATGGCTCATCGCGCTGGTGAGTTTAGCAAAGCCGGGCTTTGCCATCAGGCAGTGCCGGATAGGCATGAAATGTTCGGCGATAATCGAAAGGCCACTTTCGGGTAGCAAGAAATGGATATCGGCAACGCGGCCGTGCAGCGAGTTTTCGATAGGGATAACGGCGCGGGCAGCGTGGCCGTCCTTCACCGTATCAATCGCATCTTCGAACGAAAAGCACGGAACGGGGAGGCAATTGGCGTCCACTTGCAGCGCCGCCAAATGCGAATTCGCCCCCGGCGCGCCTTGGAATGCGACCGCGCGTTCTGGCTGTTTGGCGGCGTTGGCCGTCATCGTTTCGACAAGGGCGAGCGCTGATTTTGGGAAGCTGTCCATAACCTGCGCGGCGATAGTGCAGCAAATTGCAAGCGGCAAGGCCGATTTCGGCACTTGCACGGCATAAGAAGCCGATTTAGAGGAGCGTGGAATCAAACAGCCGTATCGCGCGGCGCGAACCACGAATCAGGGCATGAGTTTATGGCAGACAATAGCAACACCATCGCGGGCTGGGTTTTGGCGGCAGGTATCGTCGCGCTTGGCACCTCGATTGTATTTGGCAAAGTGTTCCATTCCGAAGTGCCGGGTGAGGGCAAGCAAGGCTATGCCATCCAAGGCGTCGTTGCCGAAGGTGCTGGCGCCGTTGCTGCAGTGCCGTTGGCGACTTTGCTTGCCGCAGCTGATGTTGCAAAGGGTGAAGCGACCTTTGCCAAATGCAAGCAATGTCACACGATTGCAGCTGGCGGTGCGAATGGTATCGGCCCCAATCTTTACGCGACGTTGGGAAAAAAGCATGGCCATATCGCGGGCTTTGCCTATTCCGAAGCATTGCTGAAAGCACCGGGGATGTGGGACTGGGAAAATATGGACAAGTGGCTGACCAGCCCCAAGAAATATGCACCCGGCACCAAAATGTCATTCGCTGGCCTTGGCAATGCCGAGGAACGCGCATCGTTGCTGTTGTATTTGAATTCGCAAGGATCGAACCTGCCCTTACCGCCGCCACCGGCCGCTGGTGCTGCACCAGCCGAGGGTGAAGCTAAGGCGGGCGAAGCTGCTCCAGCGGATGCAGCGAAGCCCGCAGAAGCGGCGCCAGCCGATAAGGCTGCTGCAAAGTGATAAAGCGCATCGCCATCGCCGCTGTCTTGCCCTTGCTGTTATCAGCATGTGGCGGCGGCGGTAGCGAAAAAACAGACGCTAGCGGTTCTGGAACCGCAACTACGCCAGCCGCAGCTGTGGCTCTATCCGGCGCGGCTATATACAAAAAATGCGTTGCCTGCCACACCATCGATAAAGGCGGCCGAAACGGCATAGGCCCCAATATGCACGGCGTTGTTGATCGCGCAGTCGGATCGGTTGCCGGCTATAGCTATTCCGCATCGATGAAAGCCAAAGGCGGTGTTTGGGATGAAGCTGCGCTGGATGCGTATCTCGAAAACCCACGTAAGGCCGTTGTTGGAACGAAAATGTCGTTTGCTGGGATTGGCAATGCGGATGAGCGTAAGGCTTTAATTGCCTATTTGAAGGCGCAGAAATAAGCGCTTTTCATACTGCTAAGTTTGTCCGCCAGTTTTAGAAAACCGTTAGCCCTGAGCCTGTCGGAAGCGAAGCTGGCCGAAGGCCAATGGCGTCCAGCGGTGTAGCTTTATGCTGCGAGACGTGCTTCGACAAGCTCAGCACTAACGGTTATCTTAAAAGCGTGTTTGGCTACTCCTCACCCACACTCCTCCAATTCATAAAACGCCGCAATTTCGGCCCAAGCTTCCTCGGCGGTTTCGACAAATTGGAATAGCTCGAGATCCTTGGGACTGATCACGCCCTCCAGCATCAATTCCTCGAAGTTGATCACGCGTTCCCAAAATGCTTTGCCAAACAACAGGATCGGCATCCGTTCTACTTTGCCGGTCTGCACCAAAGTTAGCAGTTCAAAAAATTCGTCGAACGTCCCAAAGCCGCCCGGGAACACTGCAACCGCGCGCGCGCGCAGCAAAAAGTGCATTTTGCGCAAAGCGAAATAGTGGAATTGGAAACTCAGCTCGGGCGTCACATAGATATTGGGCGCTTGTTCATGCGGCAGAACGATGTTCAGACCGACGCTTTCGGCGCCAACATCGTGCGCACCGCGATTGGCGGCTTCCATGATCGAGGGGCCGCCGCCTGAACAAACAACAAAGTGGCGGTTACCATCCGCATCTTTGACGCCGCATTTGCTGGCGATTTGCGCAAGCTTGCGCGATTCATCGTAATAATGCGATTTTTCCTGCAAACGTTCAGCAATGATTTTGCTGCGTTCATCGGTAGCTGTCGCGATCAGCGCGTTTGCAGCATCGGGTTCGGGGATCCGCGCCGAGCCATAAATGACCAACATCGATGCAATGCCAGCCTCGTCGAGCAGCATTTCGGGTTTCAGCAATTCCAACTGAAACCGCACCGGGCGCAGTTCTTCGCGCAGCAGGAATTCATTATCCTGAAATGCCAGCTTATAGGACTTGCTTTGGGTTTGGGGGGTGACGGGAGCCATATCCTTGGCGAACTTGGCTTCTTGCTTGGCTTTGTAAAAGTGCCGGTCTTTCAGATCTTTTTTAGTCATTGTCTCCAAATAAGGCCTTCGTCACGAATTGCCATGATTATCGGCAGTAAGTTGAACCATCTTTCATCGTTTTACCCATGTCGAAATGGAAATGATTGGCATGGGCGCTGTTGTAATCGGGACCAAGCACTGTGCCGAAACGCTTACACGCTGATTCGTGTAGGCGACGCAGGAACGCGCGTTCATCGGCTTTGCCGGTCCAGCCATTCAGCACCGATATACGGCGTCCGTCCTTCAATATGAAAGCCGCGACATCAACGGCATTGCCGTAAGCATGTTCAGACAATTTGCCTGATCGTGCGCCATTGACGTTGCGGCAGTTGTAGGTGCCAAATGTCTCGATCCGGACAACCTCGGAACCCAGATAGTGTTTTGCAGCCGGACGCACGGCGTGTTTCGCCCATGCCGTAAACGATGCCGCCAGCGGGCACGTCATCGCGCCCAGATTGCTGGCTTCGGTTGAGAACTGCAACAGCTTAACCGTGTCTATCGTCTGACATCCGCCGCCAAAGCGCTGATTGGGGAGAGGCCTGTATTGCACGTCATTGGCCTTTAGCGATTTGAGGCACTGCCGCGCCGGTTCGCTTTTAAAGGCATCATTGGCACGCTGCACCACATCGCGCCCCTCGCCTCCGCTACATGCGGTGACCAGTAAAGCAAGGAGCAGGATGGGTGCCGTGCGTGCCATGTGTAATGTTTTGTAGGGTTATGGTTAATGAAGGGTAAACGCGATGAATCCTTGACCGGATTTAGCACTTAGACTAGCGAAAATTGATGCGAACGATTCTCAATAAGAAGCTTGTGTTCTGGCTGCTGCTGTCGATACCGGCGTTGCTGATGCTTGTCGGCTATGGACGTGGGCGGATTGACAGCATGGATATGCTGCACCCGACAGGTGAGTGGTCAGCACGGCTGATGATCATCGCAATGATACTGGGTCCATTAGCTGCGGTCATTGGACCAAAGCCTTGGCTCACATGGTTGCTGGCTAGGCGGCGTGCGATTGGCGTTGCAGCCTTTGCCTATGCTGTGCTGCACACGATCTTTTACGTAATCGATATGGGCAATCTGGACGACATCATCGCCGAGTGGTTGACGCCTGGCATTTGGACCGCATGGGCCGCGATGCTGTTATTCGTGCCGATTGCGCTGACCAGCAATGACGCCGCGATGCGCGTGCTTCGGCGCAATTGGAAAAATGTCCAGCGGCTGGTGTATGCCGCCGCTGTCATGACATTGCTCCACTGGTTTTGGGTCGATAATGATTACCGTGCAGCGATCATTCACTTCGCGCCGCCTATGCTTTTGTGGATCGCCGTTTTTGCGAAATTCTTTTTCTCCCGCACAATTCAAAGCAAAGGAATATGATTATGCGTATACTTTCCCTCTCCGTCCTCGCCGCCGCTGCGGCATTGAGTTTTGCAGCAACGCCTGCATCAGCGACAGGCGCGATCAAGTGCAAGGCTGGCCCTGTATCCGGCTGGAAAAGCCAAGACACGCTGAAAGCAAAGCTTGTCAAAGAAGGCTGGGTCGTCCGAAAAGCAAAAGTCGACAGCGGCTGCTACGAAGTCTATGGCACCTCCCCCGAAGGAGACCGCGTCGAGGCCTATTTCCATCCGGTCAGCCTTGAAAAACTCTATGTCGCAAAACGCGGCCAAGTGCTGTTCCGCAAAACGGGGTATTAAAGTTGGGGCGTCGAATGCCGCATTGACATTCCCGGGGCCGCCCTTAAACGCGGCTCCGGGCCACGCGGTCCCAACGCCGCGCGAGCTCTCTGTAAGGAGAGAATGACATGACGAGTACCCCAATGCCGACGCGCAAACCTGCGCGTCCCTATTTTTCCTCTGGTCCTTGTGCAAAACCGCCGGGCTGGGAAGCATCCAAACTTCAAACCGAATGCCTTGGCCGGTCGCACCGTGCAAAGATCGGCAAGTCGCGCTTGCAACTTGCCATCGATCTGATGCGCGAAGTGCTGCAAGTGCCCGATACGCACCGCATCGGTATTGTCCCCGGCTCCGACACTGGCGCCATTGAAATGGCGATGTGGACGATGCTGGGCGCTCGTCCGGTAACTATGATGGCGTGGGAAAGCTTTGGCGAAGGTTGGGTCACCGATGTCAACAAACAGCTGAAATTAAACGCCACGGTGCTCAACGCCCCATATGGCGAGATCCCCGATTTGCGCCAAGTCGATTTTTCAAACGACGTTGTCTTTACGTGGAACGGCACAACATCCGGCGCGCGCGTGCCCAATGGCGACTGGATCAGCGAAGCGCGTGAAGGCCTGACCTTTAACGACGCGACCAGCGCGGTCTTTGCCTATGACATGCCTTGGGACAAATTAGACGTCACTACGTTTAGCTGGCAAAAAGTGCTGGGCGGCGAAGGCGCGCATGGCGTTATTATTCTTGGGCCCCGCGCTGTTGAGCGGCTGGAGAATTATACACCAGTCTGGCCGCTGCCCAAGATTTTCCGCCTGATGTCTAAAGGCGCGCTTGCTGAAGGTATCTTCAAAGGTGAGACGATCAACACTCCGTCGATGCTGGCGGTTGAGGATGTGATCTTTGCACTGGAATGGGCAAAGACTAAAGGCGGTCTGCAAGGCCTGATAAAGCGTAGCAATGCGAATGCGGCGGCGCTCGATGCGATTGTGCAAGCGCGCAGCTGGCTGGGCCATTTGGCGCAGGATGCAGCGACGCGTTCGACGACATCGGTGTGTTTGACCGTTGAAGGCGCGGATGCGGATTTCATTAAGAAGTTTGCCGGGCTACTGGAGGCGGAACATGCGGCGTATGATATCGCAGGATACCGCGATGCGCCGGCTGGTCTGCGTATTTGGTGCGGCGCAACAGTCGACACTGCCGATGTTGAAGCGCTCGGACCTTGGCTCGATTGGGCTTATGAAAAGACCAAAACCGCTTAATTTTTTACCGTAGCCCTGAGCTTGTCGAAGGGCGCTTCTCAGCCGAGAGCCGGGCTTCGACAGGCTCAGCGCTATGGTATATAGGAACTTAGAAAATGACAAAACCCCGCGTATTAATTTCCGATAAAATGGACCCCAATGCTACTCTCATCTTCCAAGAGCGCGGCTGCGATGTCGATGTGATCACCGGCCAGACACCCGAAGAACTGAAGGCCATTATCGGGCAATATGATGGCCTTGCGATCCGAAGCTCGACCAAAGCCACGCAAGAAATCCTAGATGCCGCGACCAATTTGAAAGTCATTGGCCGTGCTGGCATCGGTGTCGATAACGTCGATATTCCAGCAGCCTCGGCCAAGGGCGTCGTCGTGATGAACACGCCGTTTGGCAATTCGATCACCACCGCCGAACACGCCGTTGCCTTGATGTTTGCGCTTGCACGCCAGATTCCAGAGGCAAACGCACAGACACAGGCAGGCACATGGCCCAAGAATGATTTCATGGGTGTTGAGCTGACCGGCAAAACCTTGGGCCTGATAGGCGCAGGCAATATCGGCAGCATCGTTGCCAGCCGCGCGTTGGGCCTGAAAATGAAAGTTGTGGCGTTCGACCCGTTCCTAACGCCAGAGCGCGCGATCGAAATGGGTGTGGAGAAAGCGGACCTTGATACGCTGTTTGCTAAGGCTGACTTTATCACGTTGCATACGCCGCTAACTGATCAGACGCGCAACATTATGTCTGCCGCCAATATCGCTAAGTGCAAAAAGGGCGTTCGGATTATCAACTGCGCACGCGGCGGATTGGTTGATGAGGTGGCTCTAAAAGACGCGCTGGATAGCGGCCAAGTTGGCGGTGCTGCGCTGGATGTGTTCCAGACCGAACCTGCAAAGGATTCGCCGTTGTTTGGCACGCCGAACTTCATCTGCACTCCGCATCTGGGCGCATCGACGAACGAAGCACAGGTCAATGTTGCGTTGCAGGTGGCCGAACAAATGGCCGATTATCTGGTCAATGGCGGCGTCACCAATGCGCTGAACATGCCTTCATTGTCCGCTGAGGAAGCTCCGAAATTGCGCCCGTATATGGCGCTTGCCGAACAGCTGGGTTCGCTCATTGGGCAGTTGGCGCATGGTGATCTGGTGCAGATTAGCATAGAGGTTGAGGGTGCAGCCGCTGAGCTGAACATCAAGCCGATTACGGCGGCTGTGCTCTCAGGCTTTATGCGCCGGTTTTCCGATGCGGTGAACATGGTCAACGCGCCGTATCTCGCTAAGGAACGCGGCCTTGAAGTGCGCGAAGTGCGGCACGACCGCGAAGGTGATTATCAGACTTTGCTGCGCGTTTCGGTGAAAACCGATGTCGGCGAACGGTCGGTTGCAGGCACCTTATTCAGCCACGGCACACCGCGCTTGGTCGAACTGTTCGGCGTCAAAGTCGAGGCTGATTTGGAGGGCAATATGCTTTACATCGTCAACCAGGATGCGCCGGGCTTTATCGGTCGCCTAGGTTCGACTTTGGGCGAGGCCGATATCAACATCGGCACGTTCCATCTGGGTCGGCAAGAGGCAGGCGGCGTTGCGGTTGTGTTGCTGTCGGTCGATACGCCGGTGCCTGCCGCAGTGCTGGAGGCAATCCACAACCTTCCCGGCGTAAAGCGCGCGATGGCGTTGCGGTTCTGAATGAGCGGGGACTGTCCCTATTTCAGGATTTGCTTGACCTCAAAGCGGGACAGTCCCCAAGGGGACAGTCCCCGTGCAGACCGGAAAATTTTAGATGACCAACAGCCTTCTCCCCACCGGATTTCGTGACCGCTTGCCGCCAGAGGCTGATGCCTCCGCGCGGCTGGTGCGCGCGATCCTCGATACCGCCGCCAGTTACGGCTATGAACGCGTGCAAGCACCTTTGGCCGAATATGAGGCGAGCCTGACGGGCAGCCTCGGCACCTCGGCGCGTGATTTGCTACGCTTTGTCGATCCAGTGTCGGGTGAAACAATGGCGGTGCGCAGCGATATTACGGGGCAGGTGGGGCGAATTGCATCAACGCGCATCGGCCATCATCCGCGACCTGTGCGGCTTTCATACGGCGGCCCAGTGGTCAAGCTGCGCGCCACCCAACTGCGACCCGAACGCGAAATGATGCAGGTCGGCGCAGAGCTGATCGGGCTGGATAGCGTTGCAGCGGCATCCGAAGTGTTGATGGTTGCGATTGAGGGGCTGAAAGCTGCGGGCGTTAAAGACATTACCGTTGACCTGACGATGCCCGATTTGATTGATGCGCTGAAACCAAAAGGCGACCTGGTGGCGTTAAAGGCGGCGCTCGATGCCAAGGACGCGGGCGCGGTCCCGGCTGAATTCGCACCGTTGATTGCCGCTGCAGGACCGCTGCCCGATGCGCTGGAGCGGATGCGCGCTTTCGATCCCGACGGAAAGCTAAAGGACCGGCTGGATGCGATTGAAGCGATTGCTGCGTCGCTGCCCGCCGATATCCGCTTGACCCTCGATCCTACCGAGCGTCACGGGTTTGAATATCAAAGCTGGTTCGGTTTTTCGATCTTCTCAGCGCACGCCTCTGGCGAAATAGGGCGCGGGGGCAGTTACCGCATTGGCAAAGATCCAGCCGTTGGCTTTTCCGCCTATATCGACCCGCTGATCGATGCAGGGCTTGCGCAGGGCGAACGCCGCCGGTTGTTTTTGCCGCTTGGCACAAATGCTAGCAAAGCGGCGGCACTGCGCGCCGAAGGCTGGGTCGCCATCGCGCAACTGACCGAAGACGACAGTGCCGAGGCGCAAATCTGCACGCATGTGTTAAGCAACGGGCGGGCCGAGTCATTACAACAGTGATTTGATGAAGGTGTCAAATTCGCGCGTGATCAAATTGTCCCCCGCTCCAACGTCATGGTTGATTTTCAGGTGGCTCGAATCGGCTACGGCAACGATGCGGACGTCTTCGCTATTGGCTTTAAGTGCCGCAGCAAAACCCTCGGCCTGACTGGTCGCATCCTTGCGATTGGCATCATGAAACAACAGCCAACGGCGAACATTGGGTGTTTTTGCATATGTAATAGGCGACAGACGTTTTTGGTTGGCAGGATCGGTGCCAAAGGCGTCCGTATACATGCGCTTCAAAAGCGGCCCTGCGCCAGTGCTCATTTGCAATGCGACATCATAGCCGGCGCCATCCAAAAGCACTGTTCCGCGAATGACGTTCATTGGAACATCGGCGGCTTTCAAATAGCTGTCGTCGCTGGATATCAGCGCCGCCAAATGGGCACCTGCGCTGTGTCCAGAAATTATGATACGGTCCGGATCAAAGCCAAGTTCGCCGGCACGGTTACGCAAATAGGCGATAGCATTTGCTATATCGGTCGCTTGGCCCTCCGGGTCGGTTTCTGGAACAAGGCGATAGTCAAGCGAAGCAAAAGCATAGCCTTCTTGCGAGAAATGTTTTGCCTTGTCGCCAGTGCCGCTTTTCTTGTCGCCAATGGCCCAGCCGCCACCATGAATGAAGATAATAAGCGGTGGCTTTTTGCCTGAGTTGGATGCGGGATCGGATGCGGGGTAGAAATCCAGCTTTTGTTTCGCGCTGGTTCCATAACTTAATTCGTTACCGCCAGTTGGCTTAGCCGAAACCGCATTTTTCTTCTCTGCCATTTTCACCAGCGCCAGCGTACATTCTTGCGAAAACTCGCCTGCTTGGGCCTTTTGCCGAATACAGGAAATAATTGCATCACGACCGCCTGCTTTCCCACACTTCTGGGCGACTTCGCCGCGACATATAGCCGGTAGGCGCTCGCCACGCTGTGCAATCGCGCAGGTCGCCACCGTTGCAACCGCACTTAAACCCAAAATCCATTTCCGCATTTTTCAAACCCTCTGCTTAAATTTCGCCGGACACGCTTTTTCGATAGACCTTCATCATCCAAAACCATAACGCCGCTCACGGCGAATCCCTTCGCAGAAAT
>JANMGR010000141.1:0-76086 GCA_031374785.1 Sphingomonadales bacterium
CATGCCGGTTTTGACGTTACAAAACGCACAAGCGCGGGTGCAGACATCGCCTAGGATCATCACTGTGGCGTGCTTTTTGGTCCAGCACTC
This sequence comes from Sphingomonadales bacterium, assembly GCA_031374785.1. GTDB lineage: Bacteria > Pseudomonadota > Alphaproteobacteria > Sphingomonadales > Sphingomonadaceae > Sphingorhabdus_B. The sequence continues at coordinate 91 of JANMGR010000141.1, forward strand.
GCCGATATTCGGGCACGCCGCTTCTTCGCAGACGGTGTTGAGTTTCAAATCGCGCATCAGCTTACGCGTTTCGTTGAAACCGGCGCTGGTCGGGGCTTTGACTCTGATCCAGTCAGGCTTGCGTTCGCGCGGCTCGCGGGGGAGAAAAATCGGTTTGTTCATAAACTGGCAGATAGCGACCGTATCCTTCCTTGCCAACCATTTCCCAGCCGAATAGGGCGTAATCCTACCCTAGGGAGTTATCATGATCGTCGACACGCTGACATCCCCCGTTATCCTGTTTTTCGTGCTTGGTCTTTTTGCCGCATTCGTCCGGTCCGATCTTGCGATACCCGAAGCTTTTGCAAAAGCGATGTCGATCTATTTGATGGCTGCAATCGGCCTTAAAGGCGGGATTGAGGTTGCGGAGTCGGGCTTCACGGTTGATCTAGCATCCGCCGCAGTGATCGGCCTTTTGCTCAGTCTATTATTACCATTTTTGGCCTTTGCACTTTTGACCCGCATCGGTGGACTTAATCGGATCGACGCCGGGGCAGTTGCAGCGCATTATGGCTCGGTCAGCGTCGTCACCTTTGTAACCGCCAAAGAGATTTTGACCGGCCAAGGCTTATCACCAGCAGGTTACATGGTCGCTGTATTGGCGCTGATGGAAACTCCAGCTATCATCAGCGGATTGTGGCTGGCGCGCCGAGGGCAGACCTCCTCCGATGGCGGGGGATTGATGCACGAAGTGTTCGCCAATGCATCGGTCATCCTTCTTGTCGGCGCATTTGTAATCGGAATGGTCGCTGGCAAGGATGGCTTTGAACCGGTGAAACCATTATTCGATACCGGCTTTCGCGGGGTTTTATGTCTGTTTCTGCTCGACATGGGATTGATCGCCGCAAGACGATTGATCCAATCCAAAAAGCTGAATGCGCGCCTCGTCGTGCTTGCGATTGTTTTGCCGTTGATTAACGGTTCCATCGGTGTGCTGGCCGGAACATTGATCGGCATGGACGTGGCATCCGCTGCTACGCTTGGCATATTGGCCGCTAGTGCGTCCTATATTGCCGTTCCGGCGGCTATGCGCATGGCCTTGCCAGAGGCTGATCCGGGGATTTATCTGTCAATGTCATTGGGAATCACCTTTCCATTTAACATCATCATTGGCATCACCTTGTTCACGCAGCTGGCGGGATTAATGGGGTAAAATATGATAGAAACTGTCACTCGCAAACGCATCGAAATCCTTGTCGATACGCCATTGGTTCCGCGATTGCTGAAACACGCCCGCGATGTCGATATCTCGGGTTGGAGCCTCATTCATGTTGACGCAGGCGGCGGGCGCGATGGCGCATGGCAACAGGATGATGTTACTGGCGCTGCTGCTAAAACGATCATTTTGATGATTGCAAATGAGAATAAGGCTCAAGCGCTGACTGAGGCTATCGCGCCCTTTTTGAACAGCTATCGGTTGCTTTTGACCATTGGCGATGTCGAGGTTGTGCGCGGGGAAAAGTTTTAGTGCCGGAATTTGCCACATTAATTGATGGCTATCGTCGGTTTCGCAGCGACGGCTATGTTCAGCAAAAGGCGCGGTTCGACCAATTGGCATCCGAAGGCCAAGCGCCACCGATCATGATCATTTCATGCTGCGATAGCCGGGTCGATCCAGCAACCATTTTTGATACTGTTCCGGGTCAAGTGTTTGCCCTGCGCAATGTCGCTAATCTTGTCCCTCCGTATGAAACCGGGGGCGGCCTGCATGGTGTTTCGGCGGCGATTGAATTCGGTGTGCTTGGTCTTGGCGTCAAGCATATCGTTGTTCTTGGCCATGCCCAATGCGGGGGTATCAAAGCAGCGCTTGCAGGCGGCAATACAGTATTACCCGAACGCAGTTTCGTGGGTGACTGGGTCGCTATTATTAGTGAGGCTCGCGATGATATTATGGTGTCCTCTGCGATTGATCCTCAGCATGCGCTGGAACTCAAAGCGATAATGGTCAGTCTTAAAAATCTGCGTAGTTTTCCGTTTATAGCAGCGCGTGAGCATTCTGGTGTTTTGAAATTACACGGTGCCTATTTCGGAATTGCTGACGGAGATTTACACGTGCTCGATGAAGAATGCGGCAAGTTCCGTATCACAACTTAATGGAGGCCACATCAATTCCGGCATTTTATAATGATCTTTCGCTAAGCCTAGCTGAGGCAAAGCGTTTGGTAGAACCGGGGGCAACTGACCGGCGTTCCGAAGCGCATTGTCCATCGGTAGCAACATTGGACGCCAATGGGGTCCCCAGCCAGCGGGTTATGATCTTGCGCCAAGTTGACTGGTCAGCGCGGAAGTTGCGGTTTCATACTGATGTGCGCTCGACCAAGACTCAGACTTTGTCTGAACGCAACGCGGCGTCGGTGCTGTTCTATTTGCCAGAAGCCAAAATTCAGCTTCGACTAACTGGTACGATGGCGATCACCACCGCAGGTGACGAAATTGACCAAGCGTGGCATGCCGCCACGCTGTTCGCCCGCCGTGCCTATATGGCAACCGCCGCGCCCGGAAGCATTGTTGACCAGCCCGTCTCGGGCTTGCCTACATTCATTGAAGGCCGCCAGCCTACCGAAGAAGACATTGCTCCTGTCCGTGCGAACTTCGCGCTACTGCATGTTGAATTTGATACTTTGGAATGGCTTTATCTCGCCAATTCCGGACATCGCCGAGCGCGCTGGCGATGGGCTGCAAAGACATCGAGTTGGGATGGTTGCTGGCTAATTCCCTAGGGACGGCAGCCTTTCAGATAAGCATCCACCATCAACTGGTGACGCTCGGTTGCGACCGTCAAATTCGCCTCCCGTCTGCTTTCCATATTCACATACACCATGTCTGCTTTTTCAAGGACGGAATAGTTGGAAAATGAACCGTCGCTTTTCCCGACAGGTTCGTGCCACACGTGAACGCCAGCCTCCACAAGCGCTTTGCGGCATCGCACGTCATATTCCTGAATTTTCGGTGCGACAAACGGGATAATGGCGTAGCTGTCATCATCCTTCAACGCTGCTGGTCCAGCGCCGCCAAAATAGCCATTTTTGCGAGGGCGGATTTTGCCTTTGTTTGCTGCAGAGGCATCAAGAATCGTAATCTCGCCTTTGCCGGGGCCAAAGCCGGGTGAATTGGTGTGCAATGCAATTACCGGCTGGTCAGCAGCGCGTTGATCCAAATGCGCATTGGTAAACAACGGGGTTGCCGACGAAAAATTACGGTTGGGATCGCAGCGAGACAGAATAGGCGTGCGTCCGCCACATGTGCCCTGCCCTGACTGAAACCGGCTACTTCCCGGGCCTGAGTTGACGACTATGGCGACGCCGCCATGAGTTTTAAGCGCGGCGATTGCTGAATCAAAGGCCGCGTTTTCATCATCATGCGGCACAACCCATAACGGGCCAATTGGCTGAGTTGCATTTGCGAAACGAAGCAGGTGCCAGTTGAATCCCGCCTCGGAAAAGCGCGTTTCGCTGACTGTGACGCCAACCAGAAAATCGGGCTCTGCAGCATGACGGATTAGGTCATCGTCCTGAAGCTTTGCCATGTCGGTACGAGCGACCTCTTGCCATTTGACCTCTGGCTCTACATGCCAAGCACTCGCTGCTGTGAAATTGGCCAGGAGAGCACATGTCAGGGCAAACAGTTCCCGCACTGCTATTTCTTTGCTGCCTTTTTGGCAGGGGCTTTCTTAGCGGCAGCCTTTTTAGGCGCTGCTTTTTTAGCAGGCGCTTTACGCTTTGCTTTGCCCTTGGCTGGGCCTTTGGCTGCACGTTCGTCGATCAACTGCGCCGCTTCCTCTAAAGTTATTTCCTCTGGTGCCACAGTTTTCGGCAAAGTCGCGTTGGTTGTGCCATCGGTTACATAAGCGCCGAAACGGCCTTCCATCACTTTAAGCTCCAATTCTGTGCGCGGATGTGCGCCAAGAACTTTTATTGGCTCCCGCGCAGCCCCGCGTCCACGACCGCCACCAGCGGCAGCCTCGGCCAGCTTAACGACTGCAGCGTTCATGCCCGTTTCAAATACATCGTTAGTCGATTGCAGCCGCGCGTATTTGCCTTGATGCGCAAGATAAGGGCCATAGCGTCCTATGCTCGCGGTGACCGGCTCGCTACTCTCGGGATGGGTGCCGACAGTGCGGGGCAGCGACAACAGCTTGATCGCCCATTCGAGACCAAATTCTTCGGAAGGAACGTCTTTGGGAATCGATGAACGCTTTGCATCTGCACCCTCACCCATTTCCACATAAGGCCCGAAACGCCCAGATTTGCGGGTTATATCAAGGCTTGTTTCGGGATGCTTACCCAGCACTTCTGGACCACTATCACCGCTGTTCTCGCCGCCCGGCTGCGCGAACTTACGCGTAAATTTGCATTCGGGGTAATTGGAACACGCGACAAACGCACCAAAACGCCCGCCGCGTAGCGCAAGCTTTCCACCTTCGCATTTAGGACAATCGCGCGGATCGCTGCCGTCTTCGTTTTCGGGAAACAGATACGGAGCCAGAAACTTGTCGAGTTCAGCAGTAACCTCAGACGGCTTTTGCTCCATGACTTCAACCGTTTTGGGTTTGAAATCGTGCCAGAAATCTTCGAGAACCTTTTGCCACTGCGCCCCACCGGCGCTGACTTGGTCGAGTTGATCTTCAAGGCCTGCGGTAAAGTCATACGCGACATATCGGTCAAAGAATCGTTCGAGAAATGCGGTTAAAAGCCGCCCTGATTCTTCTGCAAAGAAACGGTTTTTCTCGATACGAACATAGGATCGATCTTTCAGAACCTGAATAGTAGACGCGTATGTCGATGGCCGACCAATACCAAGCTCCTCCAGTCTTTTGACAAGGCTGGCTTCGGAAAAACGTGGCGGTGGTTGAGTGAAATGCTGTGTTTTCTCAACCGAACGTTTGGCCGGCGCATCACCCTTAGCCATTGCGGGTAACAACGCGCCGTTTTCATCGTCCTTGTCGTCAATGCCTTCTTCGTAAAGTGCAAGAAACCCGAGGAATTTAATCACCTGACCAGTTGCGCGCAACGCATGTTGGCCTGTGCCATCGAGCATGTCGATCGTGGTCCGCTCCATCCGTGCCGACGCCATTTGGCTGGCCAATGCGCGCTTGTAGATCAGGTCATACAGTCGGCCATGATCGCCCGATCCAGCCTTATCTTTGCCAAAATCGGTGGGCCGTATGGCCTCATGCGCTTCTTGCGCGTTCTTGGCTTTGGTTTGGTATTGGCGCGGCTTTTCGGGGATATAGCCTGCGTCATAACGATCTGATATCGCTTTGCGGGCAGCTGAAATCGCACTGTGATCCATTTGAACACCGTCGGTGCGCATATAAGTGATCGCTCCGTCTTCGTAGAGATTTTGGGCGATGCGCATCGTATGGCTTGCAGAAAAGCCCAGCTTACGTGCGGCTTCTTGTTGCAAGGTTGAGGTCGTAAACGGTGGTTGTGGATTGCGTGTTACGGGCTTGGTTTCGACAGTTTCGACGGTGAAGTGCGCTGCCTCAACAGCTGCGCGGGCAGCCTCTGCATCGCCTTCGGTGCCGATGGTCAGCTTATCGAGCTTTTCGCCATTATAACGGATCAGACGGCCTTCAAAACTTTGGCCCTTATACTCCATTTGCGCCGCGACAGACCAATATTCCTGCGCCCGAAACGCTTCAATTTCACGCTCGCGTTCGACAATTAGGCGCAACGCCACCGATTGCACGCGACCTGCCGATTTGGCACCCGGCAGCTTACGCCAGAGCACCGGCGAAAGTGTGAAGCCAACCAAATAATCCAGCGCCCGCCGTGCGCGATACGCATCTATCAAATCGGTATCGAGCTCACGCGGCCGTGCCATCGCCTCGGTTACCGCAGCCTTTGTAATCGCGTTAAACGTGACGCGCTCTACCAGCTTTGGCAGCGCCTTCTTATTGGCCAGCACTTCCTGCACATGCCAGCTGATTGCCTCGCCTTCGCGGTCAGGGTCGGTCGCAAGGATCAGCTTATCAGCTTTTTTCGCAACGTCAGAGATCGCCTTTAATTGCTTGGCCTTGTCAGGGTAATTGTCCCACAGCATCGCAAAGCCGTTATCAGGATCGACAGAGCCATCCTTGGGCGGCAAATCGCGGATGTGACCATAAGACGCCAGAACGGTAAACCCGGAGCCCAAATACTTCTCAATGGTCTTTGCTTTTGCGGGTGATTCTACAACAACTAACTGCATGATATTTTGACTTTTTCCTGCTCTCTCGCGTATGCGCATAGGCTGACGGGGTTTGACTGGGTTCGTCAAGAGGGTTTTTCGGGCTGTTAAAATTAGGCAGTAAGACGCACCTTTGCCCCCGCCCCACGCTCAAGCCGACCGGCAAGTTCATATTCGAGCAAAACAGATTGCACCAAGGGCGAGGAGAGCCCCGATTGACGAACGAGCTCGTCGACAGCGACGAAGCTCATACCCAATAATTCGGTGACTGCTCGACGCTCGGGATCACCTGCTTCAACCGGGTATAATGGCAGGGCTGTCTGCCGGGGCTTTACCATGGGCATCCGCAGGTCAAGCGGACGGACCAGTTCGACAATATCGCCTGCGTCCTGAACCAATGTCGCACCCTCACGGATCAATTGGTTGCAGCCCCTTGCACGCGGATCCAGCGGCGAGCCGGGAACAGCCATCACCTCGCGGCCATATTCGCCCGCCAGCCTTGCGGTGATCAATGACCCGGACTTAGGCACAGCCTCAACAACCACTGTTCCCAACGCTAGCCCTGCAATAATCCGGTTGCGATGCGGAAAATGGCGTGCGCGCGGTTCAATCCCGGGTTGCATTTCAGCAATCAACAGCCCTTTTTCCGCCACTGCGCGTTGCAAATCGGCATTTTCGGGTGGATACGCGATATCTATCCCGCCTGCGATGACCCCGATTGTGCCGGTCTTCAGAGAGCCAACATGCGCAGCAGTATCAATGCCGCGTGCAAGCCCAGAAGCCACGATAACACCCGCATCGCCCAGTTCCATCGCCAGATTACGGGCGAAACGACATGCCGCCGCCGAAGCGTTGCGCGCGCCTACCATTGCAACCACTTGGCGGCTTGCCAGCGCAATATCACCCATCACCATGATAACAGCCGGTCCATTGTCGATTTCTGCTAGCAACGCTGGATAATCCGCATCGTCCAAAAAAACATGCCGTGCCTTTAGCGCCTTGGCCTGTGACAATTCGCGCTCGATATCCGCCTCTGGCGCAGCGCGAAAAGCACCGCCGCCGCGAAACGCCAGATCTGGCAATGCCGAAAGCGCCGCTTGTGCACTGCCAAAACGCGCCATCAACTGCCGATAGCTGACCGGCCCGATATTAGGCGACCGGATTAACCGTAATCTGGCAAAGACGTCATCCACAGGCCTATTTCTGTCCAATTCTAGGTTCGGTGCCAGCAAATAAACGGCGGAAGTTATCGCGATGTTTCAGGAACGCGATCAGGCTGATCGCAGCAAGCACCGGCACATAATCCACGCGTCCTACACCCCATGCCAATACTGGCGCGACAGCAGCCGCACCCAATCCGGCTACAGAAGATATCCGGGTGACCAGTGCCAGAAAAATCCATGCAACGGAATATCCCAACCCCATCGGCCAAAACAAACCAAACAGGATGCCCGCATAAGTCGCCAACCCTTTCCCGCCCTTAAACCCGATCCAAACAGGATAGAGATGTCCGAAAAAAGCGCCCGCCGCCGCTACAATTTCGGTCCCCGGGAAATAATGTCTCGCCAGCAGGACAGCGGCAGTACCTTTGAGCAAATCAAGGAGCAGCGTCAGCGCCGCCAGCCCCTTACGCCCCGTCCGCAGAACATTGGTTGCGCCAATATTGCCCGAACCAATTGTCCGTAAATCGCCAGCGCCGCCCAAACGCGTTAGGATCATCGCAAAGGGAATGGTGCCTAGGAAATACCCAATTAAGGCCACCCAAACTGCTTCCATCCCCACCATTGCCGTTTTCCTTTTCCCTATTTGTTCCAGCCATATCGACTTTCGTGGCAATGCTCAATGGCGATTGTGTGAAAGCCAATCGCCCATTATTAGCGTGCTATGACCGACCCACACCAACCCCTATTGTTCTTCGATACTGGCGTCGGTGGACTGTCGGTTTTTGCCAAAGTCCGCGCCGCCTTGCCGAACGCGCCTATGGTGTATGCGGCGGATTATGCGGGCATGCCCTATGGGGAAAAGAGCGAGATGGAAGTGGCAACGCGGGTCTGTGCGTTGCTGGGCCGGTTTAGTGAGCGGTTTCGCCCAAGGCTTGTCGTGATCGCCTGCAACACCGCGTCCGTCATCGCGTTAGGGCATGTGCGCGCCGTGCTTGGCGTTCCGATCGTTGGCACAGTACCGGCGATCAAACTTGCTGCACTTGCATCGCAAACCGGCGTAATTGGCTTGCTCGGCACCAAGGCAACAATTCGTCAGCCCTATGTCGACCGGCTTCAAGCTGAACATGCAGATGGGATGACGATGCTGCGCCACGCCGCCCCTGATCTGGTTTATGCCGCAGAAGCCAAATTTCGCGGCGAAACACCCGATATACAGGTCTGCCGTGACGCTGTGGCGGGCTTAATCAATCAAGCTGGGGGCCAAAAACTCGATGCGATGGTGCTGGGCTGCACGCATTTCCCGTTACTGACCGATGAATTGGCACATGCAGCCCATAACCTTGGGCACAATAGAAAAATCGCCTTTGTCGATGGCGCTGACGGGATCGCGCGCCGTGTCACCTATCTGACCGAAGGGCATGTTTGGCCCGAGGCAAAACAACCGGGTATATTCATCACGACGGGTCGTGTGGACGATGTTGCACCCTATGCACCGCATCTGACCAAATTCGGACTATCAGAGTATCAATCGCTGTAATCGGAAATTGAGAATCGTTCGCGCTGGATTTCCTGCCAATCCCCGCTTATGGGGCAAAAAACGCAGGGTGTTTTTTGATGAACTACGATGACATTTTCGACAAGGCTATCGACCGGCTCCATTCCGAAGGCAGATATCGCGTGTTTATCGATATCTTGCGGAACAAAGGCGCATATCCCAATGCGCGGTGTTTTGCAGGTCACAACGGCCCCAAAGACATCACCGTCTGGTGCTCTAACGACTATCTCTGCATGGGGCAACACCCCAAGGTTATAGCGGCGATGGAGGAGGCATTGCACGATGTTGGCGCAGGTTCTGGCGGCACTCGCAACATTGGCGGCAACACGCATTATCATGTTCAGTTGGAAGCCGAGCTTGCCGACCTCCACGGCAAAGACGGTGCGTTGCTTTTCACATCCGGCTATGTATCAAACGATGCAACGCTCTCGACACTGGCAAAAATTCTGCCCGGTTGCATCATTTATTCGGACGAACTGAACCACGCATCCATGATTGCGGGCATCCGCAATTCGGGATCAGAAAAACGCGTGTGGCGGCATAATGATCTGGCGCATCTTGAGGAATTGCTGGCTACCGATGATCCAGCCGCACCAAAGCTGATTGCGTTTGAAAGCGTCTATTCGATGGACGGCGATGTCGCGCCGATTGCTGCGATTTGCGATCTGGCGGATCGATACAATGCACTGACCTATTGCGACGAAGTCCATGCCGTTGGAATGTATGGCGCGCGCGGCGGCGGGATATCGGAACGCGATGCTGTCGCTGACCGCGTGACGATTATCGAAGGCACGCTTGGCAAAGCCTTTGGCGTGATGGGCGGCTATATCGCTGCGGACCAGCGGATCGTTGATGTGATCCGCAGCTATGCGCCGGGCTTTATCTTCACCACTTCGCTATCGCCAGTGCTCGTCGCGGGCGTATTGGCGGCCGTAAAGCATCTGAAAGCCTCTAGCGAAGAGCGCGAGGCGCAACAGGCGAACGCCGCGATCCTCAAAACGATGATGGCAGAGGCGGGGCTTCCTGTGTTGCTCAGCGAAACGCACATCGTGCCGTTGATGGTTGGCGATCCGGTGAAGGCAAAGAAAATCAGCGACATCCTGCTCGCTGAATACGGCGCCTATGTGCAGCCGATCAACTACCCAACCGTCCCGCGCGGCACAGAGCGGTTGCGCTTTACGCCAGGGCCGCAACATAATGAAGCCATGATGCGCGCGTTGACCGATGCGTTAGTTGAGGTTTGGGAGCGGATGGAGTTGAGGCTGGCCGAGGCGGCATGAAAGGTTTTTTTGCCGCCGGGTTGCTGACGGCTTCAGCCAGTGCAAGCCTTATCAGTTACAACATGCCGCAATTTCAGGCGACCCCTGATCCACTTGACATACCCCATGAGCAAATAGCTTCAGGCGATGAAATATGGGTGCCTTGGGTAAACAAGGATCGCGGCGATCAGGCGCTTGTCAATCTTGGTACAATTCATACTGTTGACGCCGCCTTGGAATTCAAAACGCGATGGCTGCGTGCGGATGGTGGTTGTAATGAGGATATCTCGCGGATCGAATGCTTGCCCAATACCCAGTTGAGCTATTGGGTTGACGAAAAAAAGTTTGATCGTGATGGTAAACTAATATTGCACAACCCAAAAAATATAGCGCAGCAGCGCGCAGATGTGGTGCAATTCAAAGATCGGTTTTTCGGGGCTGGGCCATTTCCTTACAGCGACGATTATGGTGCGATGGTATGTTTTGCTGCTTCACGAAAATGCGAAGCGAAGAACCTTGTTTGGCCTCAGGCCGAATTTGCAACAAAGCTAGAGGCTACGGAACAGTCTAGACAGTCTGTTTTGGCCTTTAACAAAGCTTTCGTACCCACCTGAAATTTGGGCAGTTAACTTTTCAATCAACTGAGCTCCCGCATCATCCCCCAGAAATGCGGACCGCCTTTTGGGATGTCCCATTCGATCTGCGTTACAAAGCCGAGACGCTGGTAAAGCGGCACATTTTCCGGCGTTGCTGTTTCAAGCCAGGTTGGCAAGCCGTCGGCATCGGCGCGAGCCAGCCCTTCACGGATAATCGCGCCGCCCCAGCCTTTGCCCTGATGCGCGCTACGGACACCGACGAAATGGAAATAATGATAGCGTCCCTCAGGGAAGTGCGCGGTCAGGGCATCAGCACATGCCCCCGCGCGCGCCACTCCAAAACCAAAAATTCTTAGCATATTGAGAATAAGACCAAGACTAGTGCCGCCTTCATCCTTAGCCATTCCGGGATTGCGCCACAGGGCAGCAGCCTCATCCTTGCTCGACCGTATTACGCTGCCAGCTTTTGCATCTGCAGCAACCATTAAAGCGAACAGCTTTGGCAGCGCTTTCGCACGGGCTGCCTCACTTGGAAGTATATATGTGAAAGCGGGATCAGTCATGAAAGCATCAGACAGTGTAGCAATCACAGCTGCGTATTCGGCAGAATTGGCTTTGAGTATCGGCCTGTCGATCATGCACCTTCCCCTAACATCTGTTTGTATGTTTGCAGATCAACGTTGCCACCTGATAGAGTGATTAAAGGCATTGCCAGCAGCTCAATTTTTCCAGCCAAAACCGCTGCAAGCGCCGCAGCGCCACCGGGTTCAACGACCAGATGCAACCGCTCAAATACCAATCGCATCGCTGCTGAAATCTCTGCCGTAGTCACAGCTGCACTTCTGGTCACGCGTCCGCTTAATATGTCAAAGTTTATCGGAAATGTCTGCGGCGTTTGTAGCGCGTCGCACAAAGTCGGGAAACTTTCATCTTTAACTGCAACGATTTCACCAGCCGCTAGCGAACGGATAACGTCGTCCCAGCCTTCTGGCTCAGCAATCGAAAGCAAAGCATCGGGACAGGCCAGCCCAAGCCCGCCGGACAGCCCACCGCCGCCGCAGCAGGCGATGATGTGAAGTGGCCCTTCAATGCCGCGCGCCTTCAGCTGTGCCTCAGCCTCCAACCCCAACGTCCCTTGCCCTTCAATCACCCAAGGGTCGCCAAAGGCGTGGACAAGTGTGGCGCCGGTTTGCGCCACCAATTCAGCCGCTATCGCATCACGGTCCTGCCCTGGACGTTGATAGAGGACGATCTCTGCACCCAAGGCACGCGTAGCCTCGATCTTCGCTTTAGGGGCATTCTCTGGCATCACGATGGTTGCGCCTATTCCAAGCCGCTTTGCCGCCCATGCAACGCCCTGCGCATGGTTGCCGCTGGACACACCCACAACGCCGCGCGCGCGCTCCTCAGCGGTCAGATCCGAAATCCGGTGCCAAGCGCCGCGGATCTTGAACGCGCCTATGGGCTGCAGCATCTCTGCTTTGCACCACAATGTCCGGCCATCCACCTCCAACGGCAGCAAAGGTGTCGGAGGCAGTATCTCCGCAATCTTCGCCATCGCGCGCAGCACGCCTTCGCGGCTTGGTTTGCGTTTTGGGTCCAGCAGATGTTGTCCGGTCATAAAACTCCCCTATATGCCGTTGCCATAACGAATCTATGTCAAAGGGCGTAACAGATGAGCAGAGTTGTGGTAATCGGTGCTGGTGGTGTCGGATCGGTCGCGGTGCATAAGATGGCGATAAATTTGTCTATCTTTACGCATATCAGCCTGGCAAGTCGCACCAAGCGTAAATGCGACGCAATAGCATCGTCTGTTAAGGAGCGCACCGGCGTGTCCATCGACACTTATGGCTTGGACGCTGATGATGTTGCCGCGACATCCGCGCTACTCAACCAGATCAAGCCCGCGCTCGTTGTCAACCTTGCACTCCCCTATCAAGACCTGAACATCATGGACGCCTGCCTTGCCGCTGGCGTGCACTATATGGACACCGCGAATTACGAACCGCTGGATGTCGCCAAGTTCGAATATCATTGGCAATGGGCGTATCAGGATCGGTTCAAGGACGCTGGCCTGACCGCGTTGCTCGGTTCAGGTTTCGATCCCGGCGTGACCAGCGTGTTCACCACCTATTTGAAAAAGCATTATTTCGACCGCATCGACACGCTTGATATCCTCGATTGCAATGGCGGCGATCATGGACAGGCCTTTGCCACCAATTTCAACCCCGAGATTAACATCCGCGAAGTGACCGCGGTTGCGCGCCATTGGGAAAATGGCGACTGGGTGGAAACCCCGGCTATGTCGGTAAAGCAGCAGTTTGATTTTGAAGCTGTCGGCCCGAAAAACATGTACCTGATGTACCATGAGGAAATCGAAAGCCTGAAAACGCATCTGCCCGAGATCAAACGCATCCGGTTTTGGATGACCTTTGGCGATGCCTATATCACCCACCTGAATGTGTTGCAGGCCGTAGGCATGACGCGGATTGACCCTGTGCTGTACGAAGGCCGCGAGATCATCCCGCTGCAATTCCTGAAAGCGGTGCTGCCTGAACCATCCTCGCTGGGGCCCACAACCAAAGGCAAAACTAACATCGGTTGTATCGCCACCGGCCTTGGGAAAGATGGCAAAGAGAAGACGCTGTATATCTACAACATCTGTGATCATGAAGACGCCTATGCCGAAACAGGCAACCAAGCCGTCAGCTACACAACCGGTGTCCCCGCCATGATAGGCGCGGCAATGGTGGTGACAGGTCAATGGTCGGGTGCTGGTGTGTGGAATATCGAACAGTTCGACCCTGATCCGTTTATGGAAATGCTCAACAAGCATGGCTTGCCGTGGCAGGTAAAGGAACTGGAAGGGCCGCTGGGTTTTTAAGGTTCTTTGTTTCGCGTATTAATCCTCCCCATTTTTGCGAAGCACAAATGGGGAGGTGGCAGCCGCGAAGCGGCTGACGGAGGGGTATTTTGCCACGTAAAAAACTAAATCAAAACATATCAAGAGCACGCACTTTGCGTCAGCAAATGTCACTACCTGAAATTCTGCTCTGGAACCTTTTGCGCAAAGCCCCTGACGGCGTAATTTTCCGGCGGCAACATTCTTTCGACGAATTTATCGTCGCCGATTTTTATTGCGCTAAAGCAAAGCTGTGTGTCGAGATCGACGGAATTGTGCACGATATGGGCAATCAGCCGACGCGAGACGAGGATCGTAATGCCTTTCTTGCTGGATTGGGACTGGAAGTGCTGCACGTCCCCGCATCAGATGTTTTGAAATCGCCCATAGATGTGGCTGATGCTCTGGTGCGTTATTGCAAACGATGAATACCCCTCCGTCATCGCTATGCGATGCCACCTCCCCATTTGTGCTTCGCAAAAATGAGGAGGAACGCTAGGGAGCAAACATGGAAACCAAAGCAGGCGATCCCGGCGCATTTGCCCGATTTGATTTGAACCGCGTTCCCTCGCCCGCTTTTGTTGTGGATGAGGTTGCGATCAGGCGGAACCTTGCGATCCTCGCCGACGTCAAAGAACGGTCAGGCGCGAAAATCCTGTGCGCGATGAAGGCGTTTTCGATGTGGTCTTTGGCGCCCGTCATCGGCGAATATCTCGATGGCGTGTGCAGCTCCGGCCTGTGGGAATCCCGACTTGCGCGGGATCATTATTCGGGTGAGATTGCGACCTATTGTGCTGGCTATAAAACCACCGACATGGCCGAGATTGTCGCCATATCAGACCACATTATCTTCAACACGCCCGGCCAGCATGCGCGGCTTGCTTCGTATTTGGACGAAAGCGTCGATGTCGGTCTTCGTCTCAATCCAGAACATGCCGAGGGTGAGGTTGCTAAATACGACCCTTGCTCGCCGCAATCGCGTTTGGGTTTTCCGGTAAGCCAGTTGATGCCGGAGCATCTGGTCGGCGTATCTGGAATCCATTTTCACACTTTATGCGAACAAGATTTCGCGCCGCTCAAACGCACATGGGAAAGCCTAAAGCCCAAAATCGCGCCGTATCTCGGTCAGCTGAAATGGATAAACTTTGGCGGCGGGCACCATATCACACGCGCAGATTATCAGCGCGATGATTTGGTGGAGTTTATCCAATCTGTGCGCGCCGAAACCGGCCTGGACATCTATTTAGAACCCGGCGAAGCCATCGCGCTGGATGCGGGCATATTGATCGGCGAAATCCTCGACGTGTTCAATAATGGTATGGCAGTCGGCATCACCGATATCAGCGCCACCTGCCACATGCCCGACGTAATTGAGGCGCCCTATCGCCCTGCGATGCTCGGCGAATTGCCCGATGGCGACGGCTATTTCATCCGCTTGGGTGGCCCATCCTGCCTCGCGGGTGATATCATTGGCGATTATGGTTTCCCCGAAATTGCGCAGCCCGGCCAACGCTTCGCCTTCCTAGACCAAGCGCATTATTCGATGGTCAAAACCAACACCTTCAACGGTGTTCCGCTTCCCTCGATCTGGCTGTGGAACAGCGATACTGACGAATTGCGTTGTGTGAAGGAGTTTGGCTGGGAAGAGTTTCGGGATCGTCTCAGCTAAGTTTGACCAGCTGTTACGTTGCCCTGTTCAAAACACATTGCTAACCTCCCATTGGGGGAGGCAATAATGATAACGCGACGGACATTGCTAGGCGCAGGCGCTGGATTGATACTTGCACCTTTTTTGGGCGGCTGCACCAGCGAGGCGTTTATGACGGCTAGCATCATTGATGGTTATGAAATGCCATTGGAAACCGCTCCGCACGAACGCACGTTCATGCAATGGCCGGTCAGCGTCGATGTTTACGGTCGAAAGCTACTAAGCCGCGTTCAGGCCAGCATCGCGTTAATCGCAAACACCATTGCGACATATGAACCGGTGGTCATGCTGGTCGCCGACGCACAAACCGCTGAGGCGCGCAAAGTCCTGTCCGCAAATGTCGAATTGTGGAACATCCCGACCGACGACCTGTGGTGCCGCGATTCAGGGCCGACTTTTGTGAAAGACGCCACCGGCGCGCTCGCCGTGGCGCATATCCGTTTTAACGGTTGGGGTAACAAACAGCCGCATAGCAACGACGCGCTGATCGCCGAACGCGTCGCCAGACGGCTCGGACTGCCCTTGCTCGATACGGGATTGGTTGGCGAGCAGGGCGGTGTGGAGCATGACGGCGCGGGAACAGTGCTTGCCCATGCCAGCAGTTGGGCTAACCCCAATCGCAACGATGGTAGCCAAGCCGAAATCGGCGAAAAACTGCTCAAAGCCCTGGGCGGTGAAAAGATGATTTGGGCCCCTGGCATCGCGGGTAAAGACATCACCGATTATCACATCGACGCCCTCGCCCGCTTTGTTGCGCCGGGTAAGGCGTTGATCCAATTGGGCGATGAGATTGATCCTGACGATCCTTGGTCCGTTTCGGGCCACGAAACATTGGGTATATTGCAGCAGGCCACCGATGCGCGCGGCAAAAAACTGGAAATCATCCGCCTGCCCGATCCGGTCAATATCCGGTCACGCAAAGCCGATTTTGTTGCAAGCTATGTGAACTATTATGTCTGCAACGGCGCGGTGATTGCAGCGCAATTTGGTGACAAAGTGGCCGACGCCAAGGCAAAGGCATTGCTGCAATCGCTGTATCCAGGACGCACTGTCGAGATGCTCAACATCGACGCCATCGGCGAATCCGGTGGCGGCATCCACTGCGCCACACAGCAACAGCCAAAGGCTGGATTGACCCATGCGTAAATGGCTAGAAACCCGCGCAAAGGCGCTGCAAGCCCTTGCTGCCATCGTCACGATCTGCGCGGCGGTCGCGGCCTTAGTCGGTGTCAAAGTGCAAATCGACGCCAATGCGCGTCAACAACGCGAACAATCCGCACGCGACATTTACCGCGAATATCTCAACCTTTCGATTTCCAAACCCGAGTTTTCCAACCCCGATTATTGCGCGATCCAAGGTACAGCCAGCGAAGGCGCGTATGAGGATTATGTCGAATATCTGCTCTACACATCCGAACAGGTGTTAGCCGCGATGCCGGATTGGGAACCAACGCTGTCTGCGCGCCTCACGCCGCATAAGGAGCTGCTGTGCAGCGAAACGAATTGGGGCGAGGAAACGCCCGAGGTGCGCGCGATGATCGGGCGGTTTAGGGCGAAACAGTGCGTTGGGTTCGTTTCGGGGTGCGGGTAAGGATAAATTCAGCCATTTGACTTTGCGCCCCAAAATCGTAACTTCCCAGCATGGAAGCAACCAAATTTGCGGTGCTATTTTTTAGCTTCATCTGGCTCGCGTCGTGCGATGAAAGCAATCGCGTTTACGAAAAACACTGCAAAACTCCGCCCGCAAACTGGGCAACAGAAGCGGATCATAACCGAAGATTGGAATATGGCGGTATTGTTGATCCGATCTATAACGTTATCGATTTAGACGAGGCGGGAAAAACTGTCTGGAATGGAACCTCCATAGCCAGGAAAGAACTCGAAACCTATCTACATCAGGCTGACAATCTTGATCCTACACCAATGATTATCCTACGAATCGGTGAAAGCACGCGGTGCAGTGATGTCGAAGATGTCCGCAAAATACTGTTGAGATCAGCGACGTGTCAAAGGCCAGAAAAGCTATGCACAGAAAATGATCCCGAGCCGGAACCGCCGCCACCTCCCGACAACGAGACGAATAATATCCAAAATATCCCAGATGATTGAGCCGCTGCGGTTATCACGGCAGCAACTGCGCAAGGTAACCAGAAACGCAATTTTCACTTTACATTCATGTTCCCCCATTTATAGGCCGCACTGCTGCCCCAGGGGGACTTCCAATAACCGCAAGGCAGCCTTGTTGTTTTCGTTATCTTTTGGGGGTCCCTTGAATTGCACATTTATCCTGACGCATCGTCCCTAGTTCGCGGCGAAAGCCCGGACGAACCGATCACGCTCCTTCGCCCACACGCCGCAACGCGTGCTGCCCGCTTCTTCGTTGAGAAGTTTCCGGGCAAGTCGCTGTATGCGGTAAAGGCCAATCCTTCGCCGAAGTTGCTCGAAACTTTATGGGCAGCAGGAATCACGCATTACGACGTTGCCTCGCTCGGCGAAGTGCGGCTGGTGCATAAATTCCTGCCCGACGCGAAATTGTGCTTTATGCATCCGGTGAAATCGGAACGCGCGATTGCGCAGGCCTATCACAACCACAATGTGAAGACGTTCAGCCTTGATAGCCATGAAGAGCTCGACAAGATCGTGCGTGCTACCGCGAAAGACGGTGTGCCTGCGGCTGACCTTGAGCTTTGCGTGCGCATTCGGGTGTCTTCGGAACATGCCAAGCTAAGTCTAGCGTCAAAATTTGGTGCCGAGCCGGATAAGGTTGCGGACCTGCTGGTTGCTACGCGCCAAGTTGCAGACAGCCTTGGCATCGCATTCCATGTTGGCAGCCAGGCTATGACGCCAAAAGCGTATGCAGAAGCGATGGAACTGGTGCGCGCGGCGATTGTCGAGGCGTCGGTTACCGTCGATATCGTTGATGTCGGTGGTGGCTTCCCCTCAGTCTATCCCGGCATGGAGCCTCCGCCGCTTGAGAGCTATTTTGAGGTAATCCATCGCACCTTTGAAGACCTTCCCGTCAGTTACTCGTCGGAATTGTGGTGTGAGCCCGGTCGCGCCTTGTGCGCCGAATATGCGTCGTTGCTGGTAAAGGTCGAAAAACGCCGCGGGACAGAGCTGTTCATCAACGATGGTGCCTATGGTGCGCTGTTTGATGCAGCGCATATTGATTGGCGGTTTCCGGTCGTATTGCATCGTGAAAACGCGGCGGAAGACATGACTGAATTCGCCTTTTACGGCCCAACCTGTGACGATATGGATTATATGGCAGGGCCATTCCTGTTGCCTTCGGATACCAAAGCGGGCGACTATATCGAAGTCGGCATGCTCGGCGCTTATGGTTGCGCGATGCGCACCGAATTCAACGGCTTTGGCGATGTCGAGGATTTTGTCGTCGAGGATGAGCCAATGGCAAGCCTGTACACACAGATGGCCGCCAACGATGCGGGCAATGTGCATCGGCTGGAGCGCCGATCCGCGCAATAAGTTGCAATTGACAATGTAAACAGAGTGACGCACCCTCTCCCTTGACCAAAAATCAGGGAGAGGGTCTTTTTTATGGGAAATTCAATTTTAGCACCAGCAGCCGCATTAGTTGTCTGGTCAATCATCATGCTGATCTGGTTAGCGGCCACGCGGCTGCCAGCATTGTCAAAAATCGGTATCGATATAAACAAAGCCGTCGGCGGGCGCGGCGCGGATATCGACCCGAATGTACCAGCGTCAGTTGCGTGGAAATCCCACAATTACGCACATTTGATGGAACAGCCGACGATTTTTTATGCAACGGTTATGATCCTTGCGATCTCGAACGCCGCGACGCCTTTGATGGTTTCGTTCGCATGGGGCTACACAATTTTGCGGGTGATCCACAGCATCTGGCAGGCCACAATCAACAAGGTTGGCATCCGCTTTGTGATTTTCTTGCTTTCCACCATTTGCCTTACCGTTCTCGCGGTTCATGCGCTTTTGGCAACGATTTGAGGGGGAAAGTAAATGATTAAAGCTGAAATTCTACAACCGGTCGTCATTTTGGCGGCATGGACGATGGTGATGTGGCTGTGGATGTATGCCACACGCATTCCGGCGATGAACCGTGCTGGCATTGATGGCGTCAACATGACGGCGTCGACCGGCAAATCACTTCGCGACGATCTGATTGCCAAGGGTGAGCATAAAGCGTCATGGATTGCCGATAATTACAACCACTTACATGAAGCACCTACGGTATTTTATGCAGTAGCACTTACCTTGGCCATCATCGGTTGGGGCGATGGCATGAATGCGGACATCGCCTGGGCCTATGTGGGTCTGCGTATTGCGCACAGCTTGGTGCAGGCACTGTGGAACCGTGTGATTGTGCGCTTTGCGCTCTTCATTCTATCAACTTTGTGCCTAATCGCACTTACGCTGCACGCAGGCATGGCCGTATTCCACGGCTAAGCACAGCTATTGGCGGATGAATTCGCCAACAAGCTCGACATGGGTTGACCAGCGGAACTGACCGACGGGCCAGATCCGCTGCAACCTGTAACCGCTGGAAATTAGCGTTTTGGCATCGCGTGCAAAGCTCGCCGGGTTGCAGCTGACAAAGGCAATGACCGGAACCTTGGAGGCCGCCAATTGCGCCACTTGCACCTTTGCCCCTGCCCGTGGCGGATCGAGGATCACGGCGGAAAAGCGGTTGAGTTCCTCCGATGACAATTCCCTGCGAAACAAATCCCGGTGTTCAGTGAAAATGTTCAGTCCAGTGCGGTTTGCCGCCGCCTGCAGCGCCAAAATCGCTTCTCTGTCAGCCTCAGCAGCATACACTTTCCGCCCGTTTGCTATCGACAGTGCAAATGTGCCGATGCCCGAAAACAGGTCGGCAACTAGCGGAGCATCACCGATTACCGTTTGCACCGCCTCGATCAACGCGACTTCACCATCCACAGTCGCTTGCAAAAATCCATAAGGCTTATAGCCGACAGCAACTCCGGTTAGCGTTACCGTTACCGGCTCTGGCTCCCAAAACGGCACCGGCCCATAGCCCTCATCCAGCGACAGCCGTGCCAAACCATGTTCCTGCGCAAATTGCGACAGCGCCTCATGCTGCGACAGATCATTGGCGATCCAGTTTTCGATCAGCACATCGATCCCCTGATCCACACGCGCTAGTTTGATCTGCACATCGCGGCGTCGTTCAATCAACGGATTGAGAAATGCACGTAGCGGCGCAAGCAGAGCGTATAGCTCTGGCAGCATGACGTCACATTGCTGTAAGTCAATGATCCGATGGCTTTTTTCGGTGCTAAAGCCCAGTTGAAACTGCTTGCCCACCCATGCCGAACGCACCGCAGCACGCCGCCGCGTTGCGGGCGGGGAGATATGCGTGGGCATCACTTCGCTCGGTTCTATTTTTTGCGTGGAGAGCGCATGCAATATCCGGTCGCGGACGAAATCGGACAAGGTCGGCTCATCAAGATGCTGTAGCTGACATCCCCCGCACAACGGAAAATGCTGACAGGGCGGATCAACGCGGTGCGGCCCTGGAATAAGGCCACCGGCGGGGTCCAAACGGTCGCCCGGTGCTGCAAAGGGTATATGGCGACCATCGGCAGTTACACCATCGCCGCGCGCGGCCACTCGAAGGATTAGGTCAGTATCACTCACCGGTTCGCCTTGGCCTGTGACGGTGCTGCAATCAACCTATTTGGTCGCTGCGCCCTTGATTGCGGCAGGTAGCCGGTATGTGTCATCCACCGAACGAACCTCAATCATCCCATTGGCCAGCACTTTGATCTTGAAATCGGGATCAATGCCGTCAGCAGGCGCCAAGCCGCGACCGTCAGTCAAAATCTTGAACCGGCGAAAGCCGCCGTCTGGATGACGCACGACCAGCATTTGCCCCTCGGCTCCGCTGACGCGCTCGGTGGTGCAGTTGCGGTTGAAATCGGTGCTGCCCGCCAGCGCGCACTCAATCTTACCCTCTGCTGCGGCATCTTGCGCCTGCTGATCTTCCGCTGCCTTCAGATCGGCGTTGGTGCTGTCACCACCGCACCCTGCGAGCAGTGCGCAGGCAAAAATGGCAAAATACTTAGATATCGGCGTAGACATGGCGTTCTTCTTTGCCCCCGGGATGCGTAACTGCGCCCTTATAAGCAGGGCCGACATTCTGTGCATAGCGCCACAATGCGCCCGACCCATAATCGGACAGGCGGGGCTTCCATAGTTTACGGCGTTCCTCCAACACTTCAGGTGCAACATTCAGGTCGATTGTGCCCGCACCTGCGTCGATAGCAATCTCATCGCCTTCCTCAATCAGCGCGATGGGGCCACATTCGGCTGCTTCCGGCCCGACATGGCCGATGCAAAAGCCGCGCGTGGCGCCGGAAAAACGGCCGTCTGTAATCAGCGCAACCTTTTCACCCATGCCAAGTCCATAGAGCGCCGCTGTGGTCGAGAGCATTTCGCGCATGCCGGGGCCGCCTTTCGGTCCTTCATAGCGGATGACGACAACCGAGCCTTCCTTGATCTGCCGCGCTTCAACAGCGGCAAATGCATCTTCCTCGCAATCAAAAACCTGTGCTGGCCCAGTAAATTGCAGGCGGCTCATCCCCGCAACTTTCACAATAGCGCCATTGGGGGCGAGCGAACCACGAAGGCCGACAACGCCGCCTGTGGGGGTGATCGGCTTGTTGGCTGGGTAAATGACCTTCTGGTCGGGGTTCCAAGTGATTTCCTCTATGTTCTCCCCCAGCGTCTTGCCCGAAACGGTCATGCAATCGCCGTGAAGCAAACCCTCAGTCAGCAACGATTTCATCAGCATATAAACGCCGCCCGCCTCGTACATATCCTTGGCAACATAATTACCACCGGGTTTCAAATCAGCCATATAAGGCGTTGTTTTAAATATCTCTGCTACGTCGAAAAGATCAAAATCAATCCCTGCCTCATGCGCCATCGCGGGCAAATGCAGCGCGCCATTGGTCGAGCCGCCCGTAGCCGCCACAACCCGCGCCGCATTTTCAAAGGCTTCGCGGGTGCAAATTTCACGCGGACGCAGGTTGCGCGCCAGCAATTCCATCACCTGTACCCCTGCCGCATGTGCCACTTGATCGCGTGTCGTATAGGGTGCCGGCGCCATGTTCGAATTGGGCAGTGAAAGCCCGATGGCCTCGGCCACGCAGGCCATAGTGTTTGCGGTATATTGCCCGCCGCACGCGCCGTGCCCGGGACATGCGACCTTTTCCAGTTCATGCACCTCGGATAAAGGACACGCGCCAGCTGCATATTTCCCAACAATTTCAAAAACATCAACGACTGTTACATCCTTGCCCTGGTAACGCCCCGGCAAAATTGACCCGCCATAGACAAAGATTGAAGGCACATTCAGCCGCAGCATCGCCATCATTATCCCCGGCAACGATTTATCGCACCCGGCAAAGCCAACCAACGCATCATAGCAGTGGCCGCGAACAGACAGCTCCACAGAATCCGCAATCACTTCGCGGCTAACCAAAGAGCTTTTCATGCCCTGATGCCCCATGGCGATGCCGTCTGTCACGGTGATTGTATTGAATCGGCGCGACAATCCGCCCGCTTCATCTACACCGCGGCGAGCAACATCGGCCTGATGGTCGAGCGTTGTGTTGCATGGCGCGCTGTCATTTCCCGCCGAAACCACTCCCACAAAAGGCCGGGCAATCTGCTCTTCAGTCAGTCCCATCGCGTAATAATAACTGCGGTGCGGTGCGCGTTCTGGCCCGACAGAAACATGGCGGCTTGGGAGTTTGGACTTATCGAAACTGTGGGTCATGTAATGGCTCGCTTTCGAGAGCGCCTCTATTCACGAAGCGACCTCTGACGCAAGCTTTTCCGCAATATATTGCGCCATTTCGGCCAATAATGCAGCATATCTTTCTTGTCCCGCCGCGTCGCTGATCAAATCTTGCCGGATTTCGACGCCGACATAGGGGATTTCGTTCGCCTCTGCGTGCCGGTTCATCGTCGCATTTAGCTGTTTGCCTGAATAGGGAAGCTGGTCGCCCACGATTAAGCCTTCGCCCTCAAGATAATCGATGGCGATCAAAGAGGCAGCTTCATGCGTGTTATACAAGATTCCAATTTCCCAAGGGCGTTCGGCAAGCGGGTCAGTTTCGAGACGAGGTGTGAAGCTGTGAATCGAAAGGATAAGTGCGGGGCGCATGCTGTGGACCAGCGATGCCAAGCCGTCGTGATACGGTGTGAAATAGCGTTGTAGCCGCGCCTGCCGCCCTTCCTCGTTAAGGCAATTCCCCAAAATTTCGATACCGTCGCTTTTGACCGGAATGGCGCTTGCGTCGTCTGGATAGCGATTAAGGTCGGCAACAAGGCGTGAATGCGTCGCCAAAAAAGCGGTGCAACCCGATAATGTTACTAGAAAACGGGCGACACCCTCTACACCGATGTCGTAGGCGATATGTTTGGTCAGCAGCGCGGGATCGATACGCATATCGATTTGGTCAGGCACATGGTTAGACGCATGGTCACAGACCACCAATATTCCACCACATTTGGGCTCACCCAGAATATTGAACATTGTCATGCCGTTAAATTCCCTGCCCGCACCCACCAATGGGGATGCAATATGGCAATCTCTGCACAGGCCTTGCTGGCATTTTCAGCATTATCATAAAGCGCAAAGCATGTCCCGCCTGAACCCGACATGCGGGCAACCAGCGGATTGGTGCCATTCAGCACCGACAGGATGGTCGCAATTTCAGGACATAGAGCAATGGCTGCTTCCTGCAAATCGTTGCGGCCGGACAACGCCATCTCCAGCGCTGTTCCAGCAGGCAAACCGCCGCGGTCAACAGCATCCCATGCCTTGAACACCGGGCCTGTCGGCACAGCGATATTGGGGTTGACAAGGACTGCAAGTATCGAGGCTAAACTACGGTCCTCAACAAGCTCAATCTGTTCACCAATTCCGCGCATAATCAACGGCGTGCTGAACAGGCAGGCCGGAACATCTGCTCCGAGATATTTGGCAGTTAGCGCATAATCCGAAGGGCCAAAGGGAAAACCCAAATATTGCAAAATGCGCAGCATTGCGGCGGCATCGGCGGAACCACCGCCAAGCCCGGCCGCGACCGGCAAATTTTTTGTCAATCGGATTTCCAAGGGACCGAATACATTAGCATATTCGCGGGCAAATTGAACGGCCTTTACCACTAGATTATTGTCGATATCCCCTGTTAGTTCCGCGTAATCGCCTGCAATGTCGAAACTATCTTCGGCTGCCCATTTCGCCTCCAGAACGTCGCCATAGTCCAAAAAGGCGACCAGCGATTCTAGCGCATGATAGCCATCATCGCGCCGTTTGCGCACATGCAGCGCCAAGTTGATTTTGGCATAAGCAGTTTCGAATTTTGGAGCCATCAGGGTGCACTGGTCGCGTCGGTCCAGCCAATATCGGCCTTCGCCGCGATCCGCTTTGCCGTCTCTCCCTCTGCCTGCAATAAGGCCGCACGCCATGCGTATCGGGCGTCAACGCTGCGCCCCGCCTGCCAGTACGCATCGCCAAGGTGTTCGTTGATGGTCACATCGTTGATAGCGCCTGTGACGGCCTGTTCCAGCAACGGAATTGCTTTAGAATAATCGCCATTCAGATAATGTCCCCACCCTAGGGAATCGGTGATAGCTGGCGATTGCGGAGCAAGGCGCTGTGCCGTCGCCACTAGCTCAAGACCGCGTTTTCTATCTTCACGACTCTCAAGAAGTCCGTATCCTAACATATTTAGAATTTGTGCATTTTCTCTGTTCAGCAACAAGGCTTCTTCGAGAACTGACTTGGCTGCGGGCCAATCGCCTTGCGCATCAAGCGATTGGGCTAGCAACAAACGAAAGGTTAGGCTGCGTCCATTTTTGGCGCCTGCAGCATCGGCGTTTGAGACAAGTTTTCGGTAAAGCGCCGTTGCGCCTACCATATCTTTTTTTGCCTCCAGCTGTTGCGCCTCAAGGAGTATCAAATCGGCTGCATCCGGGCGGCTCGCACGCGCCGTTTGGATGAGTTGTAGCGCGTCACTCTGCTTGCCCTCGTCCAACAAAATCCGCGCTTTATTGCCCAACGCCCAGCTCCATTGCGGGCTGGTTTCAGCCACATCCTTTAACAAAAGCGTTGCTTGCGCAGTCATGCCGCGCTTTGCCAGCCTGTTGGACAGCGTCATACGGCCAAAAGCACTGTCCGGCGCAACCCAATGGGCAAGCCTTGCGAAATAGAGCGACTGATCGCTGATACCTTGTTCATCAAGCTGATCTGACAATCGGGAAAAGAACGCCGAAAGCGCTTGCCCTGCGGGAAAGGCACTAGGTTTCCCAGGAAAACTATTCGGTTGCGTTCCAATATGATGCAGCAAAGAGTTGGCATATTCCGCTTCACCATTGCGTCCCAGATACTCGGCAGCTGTCATCGCCATATGCCGCGCGTAATCGTCACTAAATCCGGGGAAGCTGCTCAACCGCCGCTGTGCGCCATTGATGTTTTTATTCGCCAAATCCAAGAATATCAGCTGGTCATAGCTGTAATAGGTCAGCAACCCACTTTCGCGTAAAGCAACGTTGGAGATTGTCCCTGTTTTGCCGTTTGCAACGTCGATCCAGGCATTCAGAATGGGCGTAACAAACCCAAAAACGTTGCCCTCATCCATCCAGATAGACGCTTTTTTCGCCGCTGCCGAATCCTTGCGCCGCCACGCATCGACAAAGAAGATCAGCGGAAGCGCACCGTCTCCGCTGTTTGCCAGCTGTTGCGCGCGCGCCGCTTTCAGAGCGCTGGGCAGATCGCCATGCGTAATCGCAATATCAAACAACCGGTCAACGGCGACCGCACTTTCGGGTAGTTTACCGAGCAGCTGGTTATAGCTTTTCAGCGCCGCGTCCGATTGCCCGGTTAATTCGGCGCGCTGCGCTTTCCAGAATAGGTCGGCCTCGCCCAACTGAGCCTCAGTTTTGGCGCTAACCGGGCTCGACACACCGATTAAAGCCGCAACGCAAAGGCTACATATTCGGATAATTCGGGCCACCGCCACCCTCCGGCGTTACCCAGTTAATATTCTGGTTCGGGTCTTTTATATCGCAAGTCTTGCAATGCACGCAATTCTGAGAATTAATCTGGTATCGCGGTTCGCCGCCCGCGTCCTCCAGCCATTCGTAAACACCGGCAGGGCAATAGCGCGTCGACGGCCCGGCAAACTCGGCCAGTTCGCTTGCCTTTTGCAACTCTATATCTTTCACTTGCAAATGGCATGGCTGATCCTCTGCGTGATTTGTGTTTGAAAGGAACACTGATGAAAGCCTGTCGAAACTTAACACGCCGTCGGGTTTGGGATAATTGATCGGCTGATACAGGTCTTTGCGTTGCAGTTTTTCCGAATCCGGTTTGTGCTTCATCGTGAACGGCATTTTAAGCCCCAGATATTCTAGCCACAGATTGATACCCGCAATGGGCGTGCCATATACCCCGCCGAATTTCGAAATGATTGGTTCAAAGTTACGCACCATCTTTAGCTCTTTATGGACCCAGCTAGCATTATAACCCTCTGTGTAAGCCGAAAGCTCGTCATGTTCGCGGCCATCGGCCAGAGCAGCTGCAGCAGCCTCGGCAGCCATCATGCCCGATTTCATCGCGGTATGACTGCCTTTAATCCTCGGCACGTTCAGAAAGCCTGCTGTGCAGCCTATCAAACCGCCACCGGGGAAAACAAGCTTTGGTAGCGACTGAAAGCCGCCATCGCATATTGCGCGCGCGCCATAGGAAACGCGCTTTCCACCCTGCAGGATTTTGGCAATCTCGGGATGCGTTTTCCATTGCTGAAACGCCTCGAACGGCGAGAGATAGGGGTTGGCATAACCCAGCCAAACGACATAGCCCAGGGACACTTGCCCGTTTGCCTGATGGTAAAGGAACCCGCCACCGAAGCCGTCATCGTCCTTGATCGGCCAGCCTTGCGTGTGGATTACTCGACCCGCGGAGTGGTTTTCTGCTGGAATGTCCCACAGCTCTTTCAGACCAAGGCCGTAAACCTGTGGCTCCGCATCGGCCTCCAAATCAAATTTCGCTTTGACCTGCTTGGTCAGATGGCCGCGCGCGCCTTCGGCAAAGAGGGTGTATTTTGCGTGTAGTTCCATACCGGGTTGGTAATCGCCTCTGCGACTCCCATCATGCGAAATGCCCATATCGCCAGTGGCGACGCCCTTAACCGAGCCATCGGCGTTATAAAGTACTTCAGCAGCCGGAAAGCCGGGGAATATTTCCACACCAAGATTTTCAGCCTGTCCAGCCAGCCAACGACAGAGGTTGGCAAGGCTTCCGGTATAGGTACCTTTGTTATTCATGAACGGCGGTGCGGCGATGTGTGGGACCGACCATTTGCGTTTTGCAGTCAAAACCCAATGCTGGTTATCTGTTACCGGAACTTCGGCCATGGGGCAGCCTTGTTCTTTCCAATCGGGAATCAACTCGTCGATGGCTTTGGGATCGAACACCGCGCCGGACAAAATATGCGCGCCGATTTCAGACCCTTTTTCAAGGATGCAGACCGAGATTTCAGGATTGATCTGTTTCAACCGGATTGCCGCAGAAAGCCCCGCTGGCCCACCACCGACGATGACTACGTCATACGGCATCGATTCCCGTTCACTCATGCCTTACGGTCCTTTTTACTGCGGCCATTCGGGCCGTCCTAGATTCCATGCAACTGATGGATTCTGCCATGCCAAGCAATTGACCTTCTCGTCAACCGGTGACTGATGACCCGCAATGCTTTCGTCACAAGATTATCAAAACAACATA
Source organism: Sphingomonadales bacterium (assembly GCA_031374785.1). GTDB lineage: Bacteria > Pseudomonadota > Alphaproteobacteria > Sphingomonadales > Sphingomonadaceae > Sphingorhabdus_B. Next base: position 28,298 of record JANMGR010000141.1, read on the forward strand.
GCTAAATCTGCTCTCGCTTGGTGGCGCGATGCGGGCGTGGATTATGTGTGTGACGGCAAGGCGATGAATTGGCTTGCGCCTGTTGTTGTTGCGCCGATACGTGAGGATGTTCCCAAACCGGTTGAGCAATCGCGCCGCGAGGCTGTTGCGCCTATAATCGCGCCGATCGCAAAGCCTGCGGAATGGCCTACGGACCTCTCGGGTTTGAAAGCAGCCATTGCAGCTGGCGCAGCGCTTCCCGGATGTGGATATGGGTCGCGGACAATTGCACCGACGGGTGAAGTCGGTGCAGTCGCAATGGTTATTGGCGACATTCCCGAACAAGACGATCTCGCATTGGGCATTTATGGTTCCAGCGCGGTTGGACGATTGACTGAGAGCATCCTACTCGCCGCGCAAGTTTTGCCCGATTTTGTTTACAGAACCGCCCTAGCGCATAGCGTTCCGGCGGCGGCATTATTGCCTAAAGATGATCTTCCGGAGCTTGCGGCCTTTTTGCGGCATCAGATTACGTTGGTGCAGCCGAAAATCATCATCCTGTTCGGTTCGGCAGCGTGCGAGGCCATGTTGTCGCAAGACCTGATGAAAGCGCGTGGGAATTTACAGTATATTAACCAAGATGACCGAAAAACGGCAGCAATAGCAACCTTTCATCCGCGGACCTTAATGGCGCAGCCTCAATTAAAGGCGCAAGCTTGGAAAGATTTGCAGATGCTGGCCAGGAAAGACTATTTGTGACCGATCTATTTCGCACCGGCATTTCTGTTTTTGCATTATCAACGCTTGCATGCGCTGCTCCAGCGTTCGCCAATACCAGCGAAAATACAAGACAAATCATTGACTTATCGGCTAACACTCCTCCCGCTCCTTCGGCTAAAGACAGTCAGCTGTTCAGCGCAATTTATACTGCGATTGCTGGGAAGAATTGGGCGGAGGCAAGCCGCCTGCTCGACAGTGCCCCCAAAGGCGCAATGGCATCAATGGCGCGGGCTGAACTCTATCTCGCTGTGGGCAGCCCGAAAGTCGACGCGACGCAGTTGCAGGCTCTCCTTAACGACGCCCCCTACCTTCCACAAGCCGAACAGCTTGAAAAAATGGCCATGAACCGCGGCGCAAGCGCCCTACCGCTGCTTCCCGGCACACAACGCTTTGCCTATCGTGGCAGCGCACCAAAGCGCGATCTGCCTGATAATGTCGGTGCCGCGTCCGCGTTGCGTGTCCAAATTCAGCAGCACATCAAAAACGATGATCCGGCCAGCGCCGAGGCGTTGGTCGAGGCTGCGTCGGGTAACCTGTCCGCAGACGCGCTAACCGAACTGCGTTACCGCGTTGCGTGGTCCTATTATATCGAAAACGACGATAGCAACGCACGACGCGTCGCCTCCACTGCCAAGACAAGCGGCGGCGAATGGGGTGTGCAGGCAGATTGGGTCTATGCGCTTTCCAGTTGGCGGTTGAAACAACACGCAGATGCCTTTGCCGCGTTCGACGACATTTCGCGCCGCGCCGAAAACGAAGAGCTAAAAGCCGCCGCCCTGTTTTGGAGTGCCCGCGCCGCAATGGCGACAAAGCAACCACAACAGGTGCAAAGCCGTCTACAAAACGCTGCATCGCATGCCGAAACCTTTTACGGCCTGCTCGCGGGCGAAGCTTTAGGTATGGAAACCGTCGCGCATCGTTGGAAACGCCAAAACGACAAAGCCGATTGGAAAGCCCTTTCAGGCAACCAAAATGTGCAGGCCGCGATAGGCCTGTCTGCGATCGGTAAAGACGATCTGGCCGACCAAACCATCCGTCATCAGGCAAAAATTGGCGATCCCGCGCAGCATGACGCGCTGGCTCGTATGGCTGGCACACTCGGCCTGCCCGCAACGCAATTATGGATGGGGCATTATGGGCCGCGCGGTCAAGAAGCCGAAATGCTCAGCCGCTATCCTTATCCCAACTGGACTCCGGCGAACGGCTGGCGCGTCGATCCGTCGCTTGCTTATGCGCATGCTTTGCAGGAATCGCAGTTTAGAACGTCGGTCATCAGCCCTGCTGGCGCACGCGGCTTGATGCAGGTCCGTCCCGGCACAGCGTCGGATATGGCACGCGACAAGGGCTTCACTTTCCGCGCGTCTGACCTCGACAGGCCCGCAATGAACCTTGAATATGGCCAATCCTATATGGAAAAGCTGCGCGATATGAACGCGACGAGCGGCTTGCTGCCAAAAGTGATCGCCGCCTATAATGCTGGCCCTGCCCCGATTATCCGCTGGAACAGCGAAATCCGCGATAATGGTGATCCGTTGCTGTATATGGAATCAATACCCTATTGGGAAACACGCGGCTATGTGGCCATTATCCTGCGCAATTACTGGATTTACGAGGCGCAAAAGGGCAAAAATGGCGGCAGCATGTCGATAATGGCGCAATATCAATGGCCGCGCTTTCCAGAAAATGGAGTCAGCACAGCAGTGAACCTGAACTTTGACAGCCCCAACAGCGGAGGCAGCTTTGCCGCTCGATGAGACTAAGCAGTTTAAGCCGGTCAACATCGCGTTGTTGACGGTTTCTGACACGCGCACTGCGGCCGATGACACCAGTGGCGATATATTGGCGGATCGGATATTGGCTGCGGGGCACAAAATCGTTGTCCGTGCCATCGAACGTGACGATAGCTCACGCCTTGTCGCGCGGCTGCATAACTGGATTGACGACGAAACCATCGATTGCGTGATATCGACTGGCGGCACCGGCCTGACCGGACGCGACATCACGCCCGAGGCACTGGACAAGGTCAAATCCAAGGACATTCCTGGTTTTGGCGAGCTGTTCCGCCTGTTAAGCTATGAAACCATCGGCACATCCACCATCCAAAGCCGAGCCTGCGCCGTACTGGCTCGCGGAACCTATATCTTTGCCCTGCCCGGATCGAACGGCGCGGTGAAAGATGGCTGGGACAAGATTTTGGTCCACCAACTGGATAACCGGCATCGCCCATGCAATTTTGTAGAATTGATGCCGCGGTTGCGCGAACAGTAATTGTTCTGTATTTGTTCCGTTGCTTCTGATATGCTTATCGCATGTCAAAATCTAATTATCCCGATTTTACAGCAGGGCGCGGTGCAGTTGCCAATGCGACTCCTTCGCGGTTCAATTTGAATGCGAAAAAGGCGGATGGTGATTGGCTGGACGCGCGTGACGACTTGGATGGTGAAGCGCCTCTGCTGCGTACGACGGTAACGGTTGAGCGGCCCAAAACCATTATCTCGCGCAATAAATCGCCCGATATACCGTTCGATAAATCGATCAACCCGTATCGCGGGTGTGAGCATGGCTGCATCTATTGCTATGCGCGGCCCAGCCATGCGTTTCACGACCTGTCACCGGGTCTGGATTTTGAAAGTCGGTTGTTTGCAAAGCCCGATGCGCCTGCCCTGCTCCATGCCGAACTCGCCAAAAAAGGACATATCCCGACACCCATTGCCTTTGGCACGAATACCAATTGTTATCAGCCTATCGAAGCAAAATGGCGGATTATGCGTGGGTGTTTAGAGGTGCTGTCGGCGTGTGAGCATCCGTTGACGATCACGACAAAATCTAACCGCGTGTTGCGCGATCTGGACCTTTTGGCGCCTATGGCGGCAAAGCAATTGGTGGCGGTGTGCGTTTCCATCACCACCTTGGATGGCGAACTGCACCGCAAACTAGAGCCGCGCGCGCCGCATCCAAAACGGCGGCTCGAGGCAGTTCGCGGGCTGGCTGACGCTGGCATACCCGTGCATGTCAATGTCGCGCCTATTATTTCAGCGATCAATGATCACGAAATCGAAGCGATACTGGCCGCTACAGCCGAGGCGGGAGCCGTCAGTGCCAGCTGGATTCCAGTGCGCCTGCCGCACGAAGTCTCGCCACTGTTTCAGCAATGGCTCGACGCGCATTTCCCGGATCGGGCGGGCAAGGTGATGGCGATCATCCGCTCTATACGAGAGGGCCGCGATAATGATCCCAGCTTCTTTGGCCGGATGCGCGGGTCCGGGCCGTGGGCAGATTTGATCCGCGCGCGGTTCCAGGTTGCATCGCGCAAAGCGGGGCTGGTTGGCTATAAATGGCAGCTTAGGTCAGACTTGTTCGTGCCGCCGCGTTTGGACGGGCAGATGTCATTGTTCTAATCAGCTAATGCTCCGCAGCTTATAATCCTTATACAATTTACGCAGTTCCGCCTTTTGGATTTTGCCTGTGCCGGTCATCGGCATGCTGTCGACAAAATGCACCTCGTCAGGAAGCCACCATTTGGCTATGCGTTCCTTAAGATACGCCTGCACATCCGTTTCGGAAAGGTCCGCTGCATCTGGTTTGCGCACTGCAACGATAATCGGCCGTTCATCCCATTTCGGATGATAGACGCCAATCGCTGCGGCCTGCGCGACGCCGGGGCAGCCTATCGCGGCGTTTTCTAGCTCGACCGAGCTGATCCACTCGCCGCCCGATTTGATCACGTCTTTGACCCGGTCGGTAATTTGCATCGTGCCATCGGGATGGATGACGGAAACATCGCCGGTATCAAACCACTGGTCCGCATCGGTCGCATCAGCCTCCGCTTTGAAATAGCGTTTGATAACCCACGGCCCGCGAATTTGCAGTGATCCTTCGGTTTTGCCATCGCGCGGCGCGATCTGGCCGTCTTTGTCGATTACGCGAAGTTCAACACCAAAGGGAATTTTGCCCTGTTTCGCCACGATATCAATTTTGGCATCCAGGCTCAATTCGTCCCAGCCCGGAACCGGCGAGCCCATTGTGCCAATCGGCGAGGTTTCGGTCATGCCCCAGGCATGGGCGACGCGCACGCCTTGCTTCATCAGCCGCTCAATCATCATCCGCGGAGCCGCAGTGCCGCCGATGGTGACCAGCTTTAGCTTGCCCAGCCCCGCCTCGCGCCCCGCAGCCAGTTCAGCATCCAGATGCTGAAACATTGCAAGCCATACCGTCGGCACACCTGCGCTGTGCGTGATGCCTTCTGACAGCATCAGACCATGCAAAACGGGCGCTTCGTTAGTGGTGGAAAAGACAAACTTCACCCCCGCCATCGCGCCGGCAAAGGGCAGACCCCAGCTGGCGGCGTGGAACATCGGCACAATCGGCAGCAAGGCGGCGGTGCAATCGAGATCGAATACCGCAGGGGCTACTTCGGCCATCGCATGCAGCATCGTTGAACGGTGCTGATACAACACGCCTTTGGGATTGCCCGTCGTGCCGCTGGTATAGCAGAGCATGCACGGATCGCGCTCATCGCCCCAGACCCAATCGAACTTGCCATTCTGGCTGCCGATCAGCGCGCTATATTCGTCGCTATCAAAGACTATATAATGCTCAACTGTGGTCAAATGCGGCTTAAGCCGGTCGATAATCGGTTGGAACATTGCATCATACATCAACACCTTATCCTCGGCGTGGTTCATGATGTAGATCAGGTCTTCGTCGAACAGTCGCACGTTCACGGTGTGAATCACCCCGCCCGCGCCAATCGCGGCGTACCATGCAGCCAGATGCCGGTGGTGGTTCATAGCAAAAGTTGCAACGCGCTCCCCGGGTTTTAAGCCCAGCGCAACAAAGGCCTGCGCCATTCGCCTTGCTGCGCCGGCTACGCCAGCCCAGTTTGTGCGCTCAATGCTGCCATCGGACCAACGCGTAACGATCTCGCGAGTGCCATGCTCGCGCTCTGCATAATCGATCAAATGGGTAACGCGCAGATCCCAATCCTGCATAGTGTGCATGATAACTTCGTCCTCTCCAGCGGCGCTTTGGCGCCTTTAATGAACAACCGTCAGATGCGGCCTTATCGGTTCCATCGCAACATGGTTTATGCCGGCAATCCCCTTCACCTTTTCCACCAGCTCGACATCAAGCCTGAATTTATTTCCAAGGAGGATCGGGACAGATTGCCCGTTTGTCGCGCGGGTCTTTGCGACCACTTCACCACGCCCGCCTTGTAACGGTGCGATCAAATGCTGCAAATGGTAAAAGGCATCGGCCGTTTCGATTTCCAGACACATTTTAAACCGTGTTGACGCGACGAGCCCCTCAAGCGGCTTTGCATTTTTGATCGTGATGCCCGGCGTTTCGTCGCCTGCGCGTTGATCGAGTTCAACTGACAGCAACAGGCACGTTCCATCCTTCGCCCAGTCTGCTAGTTGAGGGCACAAATCTTCCTCAAAACACCGTGCCGAAAACTGCCCGCTGGTGTCCGACAGATCAACCAATACAAAGCGTTTGCCGCGTTTGGATTCGCGCCAGCGTAGCCCTTGCACCATGACGGCCATTGTTGCGGGTTTGCGCTGCCCCTCAGGGATTGGCCCTGCGTCCATAATCTCTGCATTGCTACGCGCGCCGTGGCTGGCCGAAACTTGCGCGAATTGCGACAAAGGATGTGCCGCGAAATAGAAACCGAACGCTTCCTTTTCATGTTCCATCGATTCCGAAATCGACCAGCCCAAATTATCGGCAAAGCGCAATTGCGCCGCATCGCTACCGCCGCCTTCGCCAAACAATCCGCCCTGACCGCTTTCGCGCGTGTCGCGTGCGGATTGTGCGGCGGACAGGATCAATTCCGCCCCGGCATAGACGCCAGCGCGATTAGCGTGAAGATCATCGAACGCACCAACGGCAGAGAGGTTTTCAATCTGACGCTTGTTCAGCAATCCCGGATCAACGCGGTTGGCGAAGTCATCAAGGCTTAGGAAATTGCCTTCCTTAATCCGCTCCTCAACCAGCCCCTCCATCGCCCTTTCGCCAACGTTTTTGATACCCGCCAGCGCATAGCGTACTGCCAACCCTTGTTCTGAATCTTCAACCGAAAACTCGGCCTCGCTGGCGTTGATCGATGGCGGCAGGCAGGCGACATCCAATCGCCGCATGTCATCGACAAAGATCGAAAGCTTATCCGTCTGGTGCATGTCAAAACACATCGACGCGGCGAAAAACACTTCGGGGTGATGCACTTTCAACCAGCCTGTGTGATAGGACAGCAAAGCATAAGCCGCCGCGTGGCTTTTGTTAAAGCCGTAACCTGCGAACTTGTCGATCAAATCGAACAGCTCATTGGCTTTAACCGGATCAATTTGGTGGTGCTCGGCGCAACCGGTGACGAACACCGCGCGCTGTTCGTCCATTTCCTTCTGAACCTTTTTGCCCATCGCGCGGCGCAGCAAATCGGCACCGCCCAGTGAATAGCCCGCAAGGATCTGCGCGGCCTGCATCACCTGTTCTTGATAAACGAACACGCCATAGGTTTCCGACAAGATTCCTTCGAGCAAAGCATGCGGATATTCGATTTTTTCTTCGCCGTTTTTGCGTCGGCCAAACATCGGAATGTTGTCCATTGGCCCCGGACGATACAGCGACACGAGCGCGATGATGTCGCCGAAATTTGTCGGGCGAACGGCCGCGAGAGTGCGCCGCATCCCTTCAGATTCCAGCTGGAACACGCCGACCGTATCACCTGCTTGCAGCAATTTGTAGGTCGCTTCATCGTCAAGCGCGAGCTTGTCAAATTCAACAAGTATTCCGCGCTTTTCCAGCATCTGCGTTGCTTTTTGCAAAACAGACAGTGTTTTGAGTCCCAAAAAGTCAAACTTTACCAAACCGGCTTCTTCGACAAATTTCATGTCGAACTGCGTCACAGGAATGTCAGAACGCGGGTCGCGGTAAAGGGGGATCAGTTCAGATAGAGCCCTGTCGCCGATCACCACACCCGCAGCATGGGTGGAACTATGTCGCGGAAGCCCTTCAAGCTTTAATGCCAAATCGAACAGCCGCTTGACCTGTTCGTCACGCCGATATTCCTCACGCAATTCTGGTACACCCGCCAATGCGCGGGGCAGATCATAGGGGTCTTGGGGATGGTTTGGCACCAGCTTGCACAGCCGGTCAATCTGCCCATAGGGCATTTGCAACACGCGCCCTGTATCGCGCAAAACCGCCCGTGCCTTTAGCTTACCAAAGGTGATAATCTGCGCGACTTGGCGGTGGCCATATTTTTGCAGCACATAGCGGATCACTTCGCCGCGCCGCGTTTCGCAGAAATCGATATCGAAATCCGGCATCGACACCCGTTCGGGATTCAAAAACCGTTCGAACAGCAACCCGAATTGCAGCGGATCAAGATCAGTGATCGTCAGCGCCCAGGCAATGACTGATCCCGCACCCGAACCGCGCCCCGGCCCCACCGCAATGTCTTGCGATTTGGCCCATTTGATAAAGTCGGCCACGATCAGGAAATAGGCAGAAAATCCCATTTCGGTGATGACATTGGCTTCAAAATCTAGCCGGTCGAAATAGACCTGACGTGCATCGGGCGATGTGATGCCCGCAATCGCCAGCCTGTCTTCCAACCCGGCTTTGGCATCAACAACAAGCTGCAAATCCTCGCCCGCTTTATCCCCTGCGATACTCGGCAAAATCGGTTTGCGGCGCGGCGCGCCAACCCCGCAGCGTTGCGCCACAACCAACGTGTTCGCCAGCGCCTCGGGAATATCCTTAAACATCTCAGCCATTTGCTGACCCGTTTTTATCCAAGCATGGCGAGAGCTTTTGCGGCGATCCTCATTCTCCACATATTCGCCGTCGGCGATGCACAGCATGATGTCGTGTGCTTCGTAAAAGTCGGGTTCGGCAAAACAGGCAGGGTTCGTTGCAACCAATGGCAAGTCGCGGGCATACGCAAGTGCGATCAGCGCATCCTCGGCGGCTTCCTCGGTCGCATCGCCGCGTCTTGCGAGTTCTATGTAAAGCCGATCCGGAAAAATGCTTTGCAGCCGGTCGCAATAGTCGGCGGCTGCATCCAATTGCCCATCGGCAAACAGCCGTGCCATTGCACCCTCACCGCCAGCGGTTAGCGCGATAAGCCCGTCACTGAACTCAGCAAGTTGGGTCAGGCTAACCTGCGGATCAACATCGTCTTCATGGTCAAGATGCGAGGCCGAAACAAGACGGCAGAGGTTTTTATAACCCTCCTCGTCCTGCGCATAAAGCGCCAGCCAATCGCGCACCGGCTTTCCGCCTGATAACTCCAACGGTCGCGTGACCGACAGCATCAGGCCTATGATTGGCTGAACCCCCGTTGCGCGGCAGCCATCCTCGAATGGCATTACGCCGTATAGTCCATTGCGGTCGGTTATGGCGATGGCGGGATAGCCAAGACCCTTGGCGTATTTGCCAATCGCCTTCGGTTCAATCGCCCCATCCAGCATGGTATAGGCGGAAAAGACGCGTAAGGGGACGAAGGGAACTAGAGCCATTTGTGAAGGCTAGTGCAGGGTCGGTTGATTCGCAAACGAGGTATCAGTGGTTTTTGTGGACAAGAGATATTCCTCTCCAGTGCGAGAGGATACTGAGCCTTATGAACGAAGTGAATTAGGCGAAGTTGGTGAGGGGTTGTGGGTTATCGAGGGCACACAACCCCTCACCCAGCTTCGACTAGGCAACACGTTGCCAAGTCTGCGCAACCCTCTCCCACTGGAGAGGGATTCTCATCCCAACAACCGCTCGATATCCTTCTCAAGCGACTCTGGCGTCACCGTCGGCGCATAGCGGCCCACGACCTTGCCGTCTTTATCCACCAAAAACTTAGTGAAATTCCACTTGATCCCGCGGCTGCCGAGCAAGCCCGATTGCTGCTGCTTCAAATACTGCCACAATGGATCAGCCTCGCTACCGTTCACATCCACTTTTTTCGCCAGCGGGAACGACACGTCGTAATTCAGCGAGCAGAAAGTCTTGATCTCTTCCTCGTCGCCCGGCTCTTGCGCGCCGAACTGATTGCAGGGAAAGCCCAGCACAACCAAGCCCTTGTCCGCATATTTGCGGTGTAGCGCCTCAAGCCCCTTATACTGCGGCGTGAAGCCACATTTGGATGCGGTGTTGACAACCAAAACTACTTTCCCAGCGTAATCCTTTAAGTCTTGGCTTTGTCCGCCGGGCATCGCGACGGTGAAATCATGTACGTTCATAACAGGCTCCTATTGCTAACCCAATTTTCCATCGTGCAATCTTACCACACGGTCCATCTTTGCCGCCAGACGTTCGTTGTGCGTTGCGACCAACGCGGCAGATCCTTGGCTGCGGACAAGGTTCATGAATTCGCCCAATACGATATTGGCAGTGTGTTCATCCAGATTGCCTGTGGGTTCATCCGCCAGCACCAACCTAGGCCGGTTGGCTAGCGCGCGTGCTACCGCAACGCGTTGTTGTTCTCCTCCGGATAGCTTTGCTGGACGATGTTCTAGGCGTTCGCCTAACCCAAGAGTGGACAGCAAAGTTGAGGCCCGATCCCGCGCTTCATCCGGACCAAGGCCCATAATCAACTGCGGCAGCATCACGTTTTCCAGCGCGTCGAAATCGGGCAGCAGATGGTGGAATTGATAGACAAAACCGAGCTTCTCGCGCCGGATCACTGTGCAGCGGTCAGGGCCAAGGCTGTGCGTTTCCTCACCGTCGATTTTAATCGAGCCCTCAAATCCGCCCTCAAGTAAGCCAAGCGCCTGTAGCAACGTCGATTTGCCTGTTCCGCTTGGCCCCAACAACGCGACCATTTCGCCCTCGGCAATGGCCAGATTGACGCCGCGCAGGACTTCAATCGTAACATCACCCTGCGTAAAATCACGGCGCACATCGACCATTTCGGCGATAATTTTACTCATAACGCAGCACCTGCACAGGGTCGGTTCCGGCGGCCTTGAACGCGGGATAGAGTGTCGCCAAAAAGCTGAAAAACAAAGCTAGACCGCAGATTGCCGCGACCTCGACCGGATCGGTCCGTGAAGGCAATTCTGTGAGGAAGCGTATCGAGGGGTCCCACAGATTTTGTCCGGTGACAAACTGGATTCCGCGGACAATGCCTTGGCGGAAAAACAGGAAGATAAACCCAAGAGCCACGCCTGTGCCGATCCCTGCAAGCCCAATCGACACACCCACCGTAACAAAAATCTTCAGTAAGGATTTCCGCGCGGCACCCATTGTCCGCAATATCGCAATGTCGCGCGTCTTGGCGCGCACCAGCATAATCAGCGACGACAGGATGTTGAACACCGCGACCAAAACGATAATCGACAGCACGACAAACATCGCAATGCGTTCAATTTCCAGCGCCTCAAACAGCTGCGCATTCATGCTGCGCCAATCGATAATCATCGCCTTATCTGACAGCTTAGTTTGCAGCGGACGCAGCGTTTCCGCGACGGTATCGGGATCGACAGTCTTCAATTCGATCATGCCGATTTCATCACCCATCAGCATCAATAGCTGTGCGTCTTCGATGGGCATAATCACAAACGCTTCGTCATAATCGAACACGCCGACCTCGAAAATTGCGGCAATCTCATACGATATTTCGCGCGGCACAGTGCCGAACGGCGTGGTCTGCCCTGCCGGATTGATGATCGTAATACGACCGCCGACGCGCGCACCAAGTTTTGCAGCCAACCGCGAACCAATGCCGATGCGTTCGGTTCCCGCGCGAAGCAGCGCCATATCGCCGTCAACGGTTTTGCCCTTCAATGTCGGGTTATCGAGGATATCACCGACCTGCATCCCGCGCACCAAAATCGCCTCGACGCGGCCATTGCTTGTGGCAAGCAAAGGCTGTTCGATCAAAGGCGACGCTTCAGTAATCCCCGGCGTTTTACGCACTTCAGCCAGAACATCGCGCCAATCGGCAAGGCGGCCATTATAGCCCTGCACCACAGCATGGCCGTTGAGCCCGACAATTTTGTCGAACAGCTCCGCGCGAAAGCCGTTCATCACGCTCATCACGATAATCAGCGCGGCGACTCCAAGCGCGACCGCGACCAGACTGATCGTGGCGACAAGGAAAATAAACCCTTCGCCCTTCCCCGGCAGCAAATAGCGCTTTGCCACCATACGTTCATAGCGATTGAGGATCATAATCGGGGAAGATTCCAATAGGTCATAGGCTTGACCCTCGCATTAGGCAGCACGCGATGCGCTGGCAAGCCAAGTTCGATGTTACAGATTTGTTGCATGACAGCCACAGTCCGCGAAAAAGCGTTGAAGTGCGGCGGCTATCATTTGCATTGCCGACACATTCGGGCAATTTGCAGCTTCTGCGCTGGCACATTCCGTTCAATGGCCATTGGTTCAGGGGGATAGGCCGGGTTGAAGCTGCCGCTATAGGCGCTCACCCGGCCTTAACATTTCAGCCTAAAAAATGTTCCTTGACTTGCTGCCCAATCTTGACATTTGTTTTGCTAATCCCATTTTTGGTGCTGGGTAGTCCGTTTGGCTGCTCAAATAAGCCGGAAGGCGCTGCGTATGCGGGCTTTCTATCAATCCAAATTGCTCAAATGGAGAATTTGTTATGAACCGTTTTGATTTCACACCCTATCGCCGCACCACTGTGGGTTTTGACCGTCTTTTCGATCTGCTCGAAAACGCCGGTCGCACCGCGCAGGGCGACAATTATCCTCCGTTCAATATCGAACGTATTGAGGAAAACAAATATTTGGTGACCGTCGCGGTTGCTGGGTTTAAGCCTGAAGAAATCGACATTACCGCGCAGCAAAACCTGTTGATGGTAACAGGTGCGAAAGCAACGGAAGGCAATGACAACCGCGATTTCCTGCATCTCGGCATCGCCAACCGCAATTTCGAGCGCCGGTTCCAGCTTGCTGACCATGTTTTTGTAAAGGACGCCGATATGGCGGACGGACTGCTGCTTATTACACTAGAGCGTCAGATCCCGGACGAGTTGAAGCCGCGCAAAATCATGATCGGTGGCAATACGGGTCCGACTGTGATCGAGCATGATGCTGAAAAGAAAAAGAGCGGCAAGGCTGCTTAAGTGCCACTTTCCTCTCCAGTGGGAGAGGATACGAAGCCTTACCGCCGTAGCCTTGGCGAAGGTGGTTAGGCGCAGTTGGTGAGGGGTTGTGGGTTCTCGATGGGGCACAACCCCTCACCCAGCCTCGACTAATTCGCTGCGCTCATAAGTCTGCACAACCCTCTCCCACTGGAGAGGGGCACACCACCTAAACCAACCGGCCATGCTCCACAGCCGCTGCGATAAAACTCGCAAACAGCGGATGCGGATCGAACGGTTTTGATTTCAGCTCTGGATGGAATTGCACGCCGATAAACCAGGGATGGTCTGGGCGTTCGACGATTTCTGGTAGCAATCCATCGGGCGACATCCCAGAAAACAGCAAACCGCCTTTTTCCAGCGGATCTTTATACGCGGCGTTGACTTCATAACGGTGGCGGTGACGTTCGGAGATGACCGACGCGCCGTATATCCCCGACACATGGCTGTTACCCGCCAGTCTCGCCTCATATGCGCCAAGCCGCATCGTCCCGCCCAGATCGCCGCCAGCCTGCCGCGTTTGCAGGCCTTCTTCGGTCATCCATTCGGTGATGATGCCAACGACAGGCTCGCTCGTCGGCCCAAATTCGGTGCTGGATGCATCCGCGATGCCCGCTGTATTTCGCGCACCTTCGATACACGCCATCTGCATACCCAGACATATCCCGAAAAACGGCACTTTGCGTTCACGGGCAAACCGGACTGCGGCAATTTTGCCCTCGGAACCACGTTCGCCAAAGCCGCCGGGAACCAGAATGGCGTGCATAGGCTCCAACGCGGCGGTGATGTCGCTGTCGTCTTTTTCAAACAGTTCGGCATCAATCCATTTGATGTTGACCTTCACCCGATTGGCAAAGCCGCCATGCGCAAGCGCTTCGTTCAGCGACTTGTATGCATCGGCGAGACCCACATATTTGCCGACAACGCCAATGGTGACTTCGCCTTCTGGATTCTGCTGACGGTCAAGAATATCTTCCCAACGGCGCAGATCAGGCGCGACCCCGGGGGTAATGCCAAAAGCGCGCAGCACTTCGTAATCCAGCCCCTCAGCATGATATTGAAAAGGCACAGCATAAATCGATTTGGCATCAAGTGCCGGAATGACAGCCTCTTTGCGCACATTACAAAACGCCGCAATCTTGGCGCGTTCGGCCTCTGGCAGCGGATGTTCGCAACGGCAGAGCAAGATGTCGGGCTGCACACCCAAAGCGGTCAGTTCTTTAACGCTGTGCTGCGTCGGCTTGGTCTTCAACTCGCCTGCTGCTGCAATATAGGGGACAAGCGTGACGTGAATAAACACCGTCTGGTCGCGGCCCAAATCGTTGCGCATCTGACGGATCGCCTCGACAAACGGCAACGATTCGATGTCCCCGACGGTCCCGCCAATTTCGCACAGAACAAAATCGAGGCCATCTACATCGGTCTGCGCGAAGTCTTTAATCTGGTTAGTGACGTGCGGAATAACCTGCACTGTCGCGCCCAGATAGTCGCCGCGCCGTTCTTTGCTAATGATATCGCGGTAGATGCGGCCAGAGGTGACATTGTCCGATTGCTTAGCCGAAACGCCGGTGAAGCGCTCATAATGACCAAGATCGAGGTCGGTTTCTGCGCCGTCGTCGGTCACATAGACTTCGCCATGCTGATACGGCGACATCGTGCCGGGATCGACATTGAGATAGGGATCGAATTTCCGAATGCGGACTTTATAACCACGCGCCTGCAAAAGGGCAGCAAGCGATGCCGCCATAAGACCTTTGCCAAGCGAGGAGACCACGCCGCCGGTGATAAAAATGAACCGCGCCATGGGAGAAAAGGCCTAAGCTACCTTTACCGGATTCGGCAAGGGGCAGAATCCGGTTTGCACAGATTTATTTTGGGGCGAACCCCCGCCGGACTTATTTGTCGAGCGGAACTGCTGGTGCTTTTGTCGCGGGCGCAGCTGGCTTATCCGCCGCTGGAGTAGTTCCAGCAGGCGGCGCAATTACGGGGGCGACGCCAGACGAAGCCGGTGTCGTCGTTTTCAGCGTTTCGTTAATCGCTGTAGGGCCACCTTCACGCGCCGCAACAAAGGCGAGCGTAATCGACAGCAGGACAAATGCCGATGCCAAAATAGCGGTTGTGCGCGTCAAAAAGTCAGCCGCACCGCGTGCCGACATCAATCCGGCAGGGCTACCGCCGCCCAGACCGCCGCCTTCGGACCGCTGCATCAAAATGACGCCGACCAAGGATGCGGCGATGATTCCCTGAACGACGATCAGGAAGTGAAAAAGACCCATGAGTTGCAAACCTGTGCTGAATTACGAAATGGCGTTTCCGCCTGTCGTGGTCCACATAAGGATGCAAACGGCAAAGTTCAATTACAATCAAGCGGCGGAAGCAGCAGCCACGATTGGCAGGAATTTTTCGGCGCTGAGGCTCGCGCCACCAATTAACCCGCCATCGACATTGGGGATGGCCAGCAGGCCCGCTGCATTGTCGCCATTCATCGATCCGCCATAGAGGATATGGACGTCCTTGCCAGACTCGCCGAACCGCGCGGACAATGCAGTGCGAATGGCAAGGTGCATGGCTGCGACATCATCGGTGGAGGGAATCCGGCCCGTTCCGATTGCCCATACCGGCTCATAGGCCAGCGAGAGCCAATCCCCTTTAGCTTCATCGGGCAATGACGCGGCAAGTTGCCCCAGCACAATATGTTCAGCATCGCCTGCATCGCGTTCCGCCTCGGTTTCGCCAATACAGACGATGACGCTCAATCCGGCGGCTTTTGCAGCAAGCGATTTTGCGCGGATATCCGCGTCACTTTCAAATTGCGCAGCGCGGCGTTCGCTATGGCCGACGATAACGACGCTAGCGCCTGCTTCTTTCAGCATAGCTGCCGACACACAGCCCGTATGAGCGCCAGAAACCGCCGAATGGCAATCCTGCGCGCCTATGGCATAATCGGGAAGAGCGCAGGCCGCAGGTGCAATCAACGTTGCGGGCAAACACAATGCAGTATCGACCGTAGGATATTCGGCAACCGCCGCTGCAATAGCCTTTACTGCAGCAACATCGGCAAACTGCCCGTTCATTTTCCAATTACCGGCGATGAATTTTTGCATAATGGCTCCGCGCGTTTGTTCGCAGGCCCGCTAGCAAATTCGTAGGGGAATGCCAAACGCCGTCAGGTCACCGTCGCGTTTTTGGGGTGCAGCGTCTCCAATTCGCCGCTCTCGCGCGCCTTTCGACCATAGACCAGCTCAAACAACGGCCCTGCCATCATCGTTGTTACAATCGCCATCAATACCATCATCGAAAACAATGTTGGCTCGATAATCCCCTTTTGCAGGCCGATGTTGATGATGATGAGTTCCATCAAGCCGCGCGAGTTCATAAGCGCACCGATACCCAATGCGGTGCGGTTATCCTCACCCGAAATCCGAGCCGCAGCCCAGCATGCGCCGAATTTAGCGAGAATCGACACAGCCAATATCCCCATAGCAATCAGCAGCAATGGCAGCGTGTTGACCATATCCATCCGCGTGTTCAGGCCCGAATAGGTAAAGAACATCGGCAATAGCAGCACGACTGCCAGCGGCTCCACTTTGCGCTTTAGTTCTTCCGCAAACAATCCGCGCGGCATCACTGTGCCAAGAATAAAGCCGCCAAAGATTGCGTGGATGCCCACAGCATCCATGATGAATGCCGATGTGCAGAATAACGCGAGCGTAATCCCCAGCACTGTGCTGCTCATTTCGCCTTCGCGTTCGACCATGCGACCAAGCGGGGCGAGCAAGCGCTTGCCAAAGATCATAATGAACAATGCATAAGCAAGCCCGCCACCGATGGCGAGCACAGCAATTCCGGGGCCTGCCCCGAATGTCGCAAGCACAACCGCAAGCACGCACCAGGACACTGCGTCGTCAAATGCGCCAGCGGTCAGCGACAACGTCCCCAGCGAACTATTCGCCAGACCGCGCTCGTTGATGATCCGGGCAAGCATGGGAAACGCCGTGAGTGCAATGCAAGCGCCCATAAAGAGCGTTGCATTCGCGGTTGAAATTCCATCGGCAAACAAACCCGGGATTGACAACAAGGCAGGCGTAATCGCAACCGCCATCAAAAATGGCACGATAATCCCAGCGGCGGAAACCGCGACGGCGCTTTTCGCTTTCGATTGAAAATGATCGAGCCGCAATGTCGTGCCGACCAGAAACATATAAAGCCCGACACCCAATTGCGCCCCCGAATAAAGCACATTTTTGGTCGCCTGCGGGAAAATTGCCGATTGGATATCGGGCAGCAACAGACCGAATAACGATGGCCCCAGCACTACGCCCGCTATCATTTCCCCAACAACTTGCGGCTGCCCCAGAAACTTACGCCCGAACCAGCCAACGATGCGGCAAGTAATCAGTATCAGGGTGAGTTGCAGGAAAAAATGGACGCTGAAATCGGTCGGCGTGTAGCTGTTGGCCATTGCCTCCACTGCAGGGCCGTTGGGGGACAAAACCTTGCCGATTGCCTCTAATGCTTGCTCGCCCCAATTTGCCGCCATACGTAACGCTCCCTTTGACGCGGCGCTATATAGGGAGCGGCAAATACGCAAGCCGTGCAGCAACAAACATTCGTATGTCTGATTGAATGTCACAAATTATCGTGTTCGCTTGAAAGCTTGCGGCTTGCCGCGTAAAGGCTGGCAAACCTAACTATACCGGACCAAACATGATCACTTTTTTCCGCAGGCTTTTCAATTCGCGCATCGGTGCAATTTTTGCTCTGATTTTTGTCGTTATGATCGGCCTAGCCTTTGCATTGGGTGACGTCACCGGCTCGGGCAGTTTTGGCGGCCTTGGTCAGGGCTATGCAGCGCAGGTTGGCAATCAAAAGATCGGCCTTGGCGAGTTGCAAGATTCGGTTGAAAACCGACTGCGCGCTGAACAGAAACAAAATCCAACGCTAGATCGCGCACGCTTTGTCGATAGTGGCGGTTTGGACAGCACGCTAGAGCAGCTGGTCAACCGCTATGCGCTGGCGATGTTTGGCGAGGAATATGGAGTGGCGGTTAGCGAGAAAATGGTCAATCAGGAAATCCTGAAAATTCCTGGCGCGGTCGGCACAGACGGTAAGTTTAATCAGGCGGCGTTTGCGTCATTCTTGCAAAACCTGAACTTAACCGAAAAAATGGTGCGCGATGATTTCCGCCAGAATTTCTATGCAAGGCAGTTGCTGTCGACGGCAGCTCCCGGCGCGAAGGCGCCGGCAGGTATGGCGCTTCCTTACGCCTCGCTTGATCTGGAAAAGCGAGCGGGCGAAGTCGCGGTAATTTCTGCATCGGCATTTATTCCGGCGAACCCACCATCCGATGCGGTGCTCAACCAATATTACCGCGCCAATTCGGTGCGCTACACAGTCCCAGAAAAGCGCACGATTTCTTATGCGATCTTTGACGCAAGCGTCGTCGATGCAAAAGCAACGCCGTCGGCTGAAGAGATTGCAGCCTATTACAAAGAAAATGCTTCTAAATATGCAGCGACACAGGCGCGCGATTTTGCGCAGCTGGTGTTCCCAACACAGGCGGCGGCAAAGGCAGCTTCCGACAAAATCACGGGTGGCAAGTCCATCCAAGCAGTCGCACAGGAACTAGGCTTGAGCGCGACAAATACCAGCGGCATCACCCGCGAAGCATTGACCAAAAGCGCCTCTAAAGCCGTTGCCGATGCGGTTTTTGCCACTGCGCAAGGCAGCGTATCAGCGCCAGCGCGCGGACAGCTTGGCTATTATGTCGTCAGCGTTTCGGCTATCAAAAACATTACGGCTCGGCCGCTGGCAACCGTCAGCGCCGAAATCTCGACCGAACTAAAAGAGCAGAAGAAAGTCGAATTGCTAGGCGACCTGACCGCAGAGATTGAAAATGCGTTTGAAGATGGTTCGACATTGGCCGATATTGCCAAGGAGCAAGGGCTGAAGATCGAAACCACACCCAAGCTACTCGCCAATGGGCAGAACCCGGCCAATCCCGGTTACAAGCCCGTTGCAGAAATGGCGCAGATAATTCCGAACGCGTTCCAGATGGACACTGACGGCACTGCACAGTTGATTGAAGTCGAAGAAGGCAAGCGTTTCGCGTTGGTCTCGGTCGCCGATTTTGATGAAGCCGCTCCCGCGCCGCTTGCCGAGATCAAGAACATCGTGATGCAGCAATGGGCGATGTCCGAAGGTAATAAGAAAGCCAAGACGGTTGCAGAGGCTGTTCGCAAAGCTGTGCTGGGCGGCCAAAGCCTGAGCGCTGCGTTGACTGCCGCTGGAGCGATCGGCGCGAAGATCGAGACGATCTCAAGCACACGCGGCGACTTGAATAAAGCCGCGCAACAAGGTCAAGTCCCACCGCCACTGTCGTTGATGTTCGCTATGAAAAAAGGCACCGCCAAATCGATACAGGCGCCGAATGATCGCGGTTGGTTCGTCGTGCATCTGAACGACGTCATTCGCGGTGACGCCAGCACCGATGTTGAGCGCGTCGAGGCCAATCGTAAAGAATTGCAGACTTTATTGTCGCAGGAATATGCCGCGCAATTGATTTTGGCTTCCAAAAAGGAAATGGGCGTCGAGCTGAACAAAGGCACAATCAAGACTTTGCGCGACAGCCTGACTGGCAAAAGCCAGCAATAGACGGACCGTAATGGATGAACACGTTGCCCCGAATGATGCGGTTGCGCGCAGCCAGTTGGACGCGGGCAAAGCAGCGCTTGTCTGGCGCGAACTGATTGCTGACACCGAAACGCCGGTATCTGCAGCGCTGAAGCTGTTTGAGGCGGGACGCGGCGATTTTATATTGGAATCGGTTGAAGGCGGCGCGGTGCGCGGTCGGTATAGCTTGATTGGGCTTGCCCCCGATTTGATTTTCCGCGCAGACGGCAATGCCGCAGAGATTAACGCGCTATGGCAGACTAATCGCAATGCTTTTGTAGCGACCGGAGAGGACGCGTTGGTTTCATTACGCAAGCTGGTTGACGGCTGCCGGATCGATATGCCAGCGGGCTTGCCGCCTGCCTTTGCCTGTCTGGTAGGGCATTTTGGGTATGAGACGATTGGTCTTGTCGAAAAACTCCCGCGTCCTGCGGCCAATCCCATTGATGTGCCCGACATGATGTTTGTGCGGCCAACGGTGGTGCTGGTATTTGATCGCTTGGCGGACCGGCTCTATATTGCAGCGCCGTTGTGGCCAGAGGGTGGCGACGCCGTTCAACAAATTGCCGCCGGTTATGATCGGATTGATGCAACTGCGGCAAAGTTGGTGCAGCCGGTTCCAGCCGTGCGAGCTCAGGCCGAACTCGCAGCCTTGCCCGACCCAGTGCCTGCGCTTGCACCTGATCGCTACCGACACATGGTTCTGAAAGCCAAAGAGTATATCGCCGCCGGTGACATATTCCAGGTTGTATTGGCGCAGCGCTTCACTCTTCCCTTCATCCTCCCTCCGGTTGATCTTTACCGTGCACTACGCCGGATCAATCCGTCACCGTTTCTCTATTTCCTCGACATGCCGGGCTTTGCGCTGATCGGATCGAGCCCCGAAATTCTGGTCCGGCTCCGCGATGGCGAAGTCACCATCCGCCCCATTGCTGGCACCCGCCCGCGCGGCAAAACTGCGTTGGAGGATGCCGAAAACCGCGCATCCTTACTTGCCGATCCCAAAGAGCGCGCCGAGCATTTAATGCTGCTCGACCTTGGCCGTAATGATGTCGGCCGCGTGACCGAGGGCGGCAGCGTGACCGTCACCGACAGCTATATGGTCGAATTCTACAGCCATGTGATGCACATCGTCTCAAACGTGGTGGGGCGGCTGGCCAAAGGTAAAGACGCGCTCGACGCATTATTCGCAGGCTTTCCCGCTGGCACAGTATCGGGCGCACCGAAAGTCCGCGCCTGCGAGATCATCGCCGAACTCGAACCCGAAACGCGCGGGGCCTATGCAGGCGGCGTCGGATATTTCTCGCCCGACGGGAACATGGACAGCTGCATTGTGTTGCGCACCGGCATCGTCAAAGACGGCATACTGCATGTGCAGGCAGGCGCAGGCATCGTCGCCGACAGCGACCCCGAATATGAGCAACGCGAATGTGAGGCGAAGGCCGGCGCGTTGATCGCAGCGGCGCGCGAAGCAGTGCGGGTTGCTGGCGAAGCGAGGTTTGGACAATGACACACAAATTTTCGTTTATGGTTACACAGAACATGTATCTCGAGGCAAATAGACTAAATTACTGGCTTCGTCTCAAGAGTTCGAAATCCTTCAAAATATTGATGTCGACGATCATAGCGGCCTTGATCATATCATTGGCATGCAGGTTTATTTTTGCAGATCAGCCGAGCATGAAATCAACATCCGAAACCATTTTAGCCATATTAGCATTCTGGGTAGTAGGGATATTCATCCTAGGCTACATTTCATATCTCATGCTTCCGCGCCTAACCAAAAAACTGTTTGATCAACAAAAGCTGTTTCGAGAATTTCAAAACTATGAAGCGACCCACGAGTCATTCAACATGACAAGCGCCTATAGCGACACTCGGCTGCCCTATCACATGGCATTCAAATGGGCGGAAAATGACAAAGTCTTTTTGATCTATCATTCCGTTATGACATTCAATGTCATTTCGAAGGAGGCGGCTGACCAGCCTGCAGTCGATTATCTACGAAGCAAGCTTCAAGATGCCGGAATAAAAGGTTTTTCGCTGTGACTGATCGCAACAAAATCCTCGTCATCGACAATTACGACAGCTTCACTTGGAACCTAGTCCATTACCTAATGGAACTGGGGGCCGAAGTTGACGTTGTACGCAACGACGCGATCTCCGTTGAGCAAGCAATGTCCAGCGGCGCGCAGGCGTTTCTGATTTCGCCTGGTCCGTGCACCCCCAATGAGGCGGGGATCAGTCTGGAATTGGTTGCGGCTTGTGCCGAGGCCAACAAACCGCTGCTCGGCGTGTGTCTTGGTCATCAAACCATAGGGCAACACTTCGGCGGGAAAGTGGTGCGCGGTGGGTTAATGCATGGCAAGACGTCGCCGGTCAGTCATGATGGCAGCGGGCTGTTCGCAGGGCTCCCCTCGCCGTTCACAGCCACACGCTATCACTCGTTGATCGTCGAGGATGTTCCCGCAGACCTGATCGTCAATGCGACGTCCGATGACGGGCATGTCATGGCATTCCGACACACAGAACTTCCGATCCACAGCGTGCAATTCCATCCCGAAAGCATCGCCACCGAACACGGACATGCGATGCTGGCAAACTTTATGCGCGCGGCGGGTATGCCGACGAAAGAACGTGGGTGAGCGCTTACAGCCCCCTTCCCGATCCGCAGCATTTGTTCGATCATGACGAAGCGGCACAGGCTTTTGCTGACATACTTGATGCGCGTGCATCGGATGACGCCATACAAGCATTTTTGACCGCGCTGGCGCTGCGCGGTGAAACGATGGTCGAAATAGCCGCCGCTGCCCAAGCCATGCGTGAACGACTGATCCCTATTGACGCACCCAAAGGCGCCATTGACGTGTGCGGCACAGGTGGCGACGGGCATCATACGCTGAATGTTTCCACCGCTGTTTCAATCGTCGTTGCTGCGTGCGAAGTGCCAGTCGCCAAACACGGCAACCGCGCAGCTTCCTCCAAGGCGGGGGCTGCCGATACACTCGAAGCGCTTGGCCTGAACATGGAACGCGCGGGCGCGAATGCAGAGGCGACGTTGAAGGACCTCGGCATCTGTTTTCTCTTTGCCGCCAACCACCATCCAGCGATGAAGCGTATTCAGCCCATCCGTCAGCGTATTGGCAAACGCACGATATTCAACCTGATGGGCCCACTTGCCAATCCGGCGCGAGTCACCCGCCAGCTGATCGGTATTGCTCGCCCTGCCTATGTGCCAGTCTATGCTGAGGCATTGCATTATCTTGGCACCGAACATTCGCGGATTATTTCGGGCGACGAAGGCCTTGACGAACTGTCACTTGCCGGCGGCAATGAGGTTGCTGTGGTCGAACCGGAAGGCGTTCGCTTTCAACGCACCACAGCCGCCGATGCAGGGCTTCCGACTTATCCTGTCGAGGCGATCCGTGGCGGAGACGCCTCCTTTAACGCCGCCGCGTTGCAACGGCTGCTTATGGGCGAAAAGGGTGCTTACCGCGACGCAGTGCTGTTTAATGCTGCAGAAGCACTTCTCGTAGCAGGCGTCGTCGACACTATGCCCGATGGCGTCGAGGAGGCCGCCGAAGCAATCGATAAAGGACTGGCCAAAGCTTTGCTGGATTGTTGGATCGCGTATTGATTATGAACGCGGCAATTTACGAGATACGTCCAGCGATGCCCGAAGATGCGGCGCTGGTTCCAGCGATAGAGCAATCCGCTGGCGATCTGTTCCGAAGTCATCCTGATCTTGCATGGATAGCTGACGGTGACGTGCAAAGTGAGCAAAGACACATCGACTTGATTGCGCACGGCGCTGCGTGGGTGGCGCTGGACGCTGATGGCTTTCCGGTCGCATTCCTGAATGGTGAACTCATTGGCCGCAGCTTCCACATCTGGGAAATGTCAGTTCACCGAGATCATCAGCGGCAAGGGCTAGGTTCAAAGCTAGTTGGCCATGCTTACGACTATGCGCTTGCCAAGGGCTATCTCGCGTTGACTTTGACCACTTTTAGGCAAGTGGATTGGAACGATGTTTTTTATAGTCGATTGGGTTTTCAACTAGTCGAAGGCGGCCAGCTTTCAGATAAATTATCGCAAATACTTGCTGACGAAGCGACTGCGGGTTTGCCTGCCGGCCGACGCTGCGCGATGGTTATGCCGGTGGTGGAGCAACCGATATAAACATCAAAATCCGCCCCGAACGCGCCGATGATTATGCAGCGATTTACAACGTCACCAAACGCGCCTTTGCGCCGATGCCGTTTGCCGCTGGCGATGAGCAGGATTTGATAGATCAGCTGCGCGATGCAGGCGCGTTAGTGCTATCTTTAGTTGCGGAGCAAGACCGCAAAGTCATCGGCCAAATCAGCTTTTCCCCTGCTTTTGCAGCGGATGGTTCGCCCGGATGGTATGCTCTTGGACCGGTCTCAGTTGAACCCGCGGTTAAGTATCAAGGCATCGGCACCGAATTGATCCTTGCCGGGATAACATGGCTGCGCGAACAAAAAGCGGCGGGTTGTGCGCTGGTTGGCAACCCGGCCTATTACAGCCGCTTCGGTTTCAAACCGTATCCAGCTTTAGCGCCTAAGGGCGAGCCTGCCGAATATTATCAAATCTTGCTCTTGCGGGGCGAGGAACCCGGTGTAGTGGTGGGCTTTCATCCGCTATTTCATGCCTAGGCTATCAACGACAGCTTTTTGCAAAACTGAATCACATGTTAGTCTTCACCTGCCCGCCCGATCGGTGCATCCAATAAATCTTCGATAAAAAGCGAAACCAGCATCGACTGGCTGCTTACACCCGCTTTCGCATAGACTTGGCTTAACTGCGACCGCACAGTGCCGTTGGCAGCATTCCGCAATCTAGCGATCTCGGAAATGTTGCAGCCTTTCATCGCGAATAGGGCAACCTCGGCTTCGCCCGATGTTAGGCCCCATTCGTTAAATCGCGCCGATATTTGTTGCGCCAATGCGCCGCGTGCGATCTTGAGCGATCTGTCCTTATGCCGGACCTCTGCTGACATATGTTGGGCATAACGCGTCGCCACGATCAGCCCGGCAATCAAAGCCACCGCGACAACGCAATCCATGACAATTTCAAAACTGATGCCGCTTTTCGACGCATTACGAATGTCGTCAATCCCATCGACAAGGAAGTAGGCGGCAGCGATGGCCTGCGCCGCGACGACCAGCAGGATAAGAACCATTCGCCCTTTTGGTTTCCAATCAAAATTCTGATCTGCCTGATTCATACAACATCCGCTTAGCAAAGCCCAAATAAGCCGATGCTTATGGCACAATCTGCATACAACGCTAGCTTCCAAATAGCGACGAGTGAGGCGGGAGAGTGAGGCGGGAGAATGAGTATGAATGATAACGAGCAAAGTGGGCTAGCAAGCACCTTAACCAAAGTCCCAGCAGTCACTTTGGCGTTCTGGGTCATCAAAATTCTGGCGACAACCTTTGGCGAGACAGCGGGCGACAGCGTGTCGATGTCATGGCTTGGGGAAACCACCGCCAATGCGCCGACGGCGTTCTGGCAAAACGGCTATTTAATCGGCTCGGCCATTTTTGGCTCCGCATTGGCCATTTTGGTCGCGCTGCAAATCCGCACGCGCAAATTCAATCCGTGGCTGTATTGGGTGACGATCATTGCGTCGACCACTGCGGGAACAACGCTCGCTGATTTTGCCACGCGGTCACTTGGCATTGGCTATCCGGGCGGGTCGATATTGCTGCTTGCGCTGGTGCTCACATCTCTGTTCGCATGGCATCGTGCGTTGGGGACAATCTCGGTCAGTTCGGTTCACGAACCCAAGGCTGAGCTTTATTATTGGATTACAATCACATTTTCGCAGACTTTGGGCACAGCGCTTGGCGACTGGGTTGCTGACGGGCGGCTTGGCTATCTGGGTTCAGCTGTGATTTTTAGTGCGCTGTTGGCATTGGTGGCTTTCGCATATTACCGCACCGGAATTAGCCGCGTGGTCCTTTTCTGGGCCGCGTTCATACTTACCCGTCCGTTGGGCGCTGTTGTTGGCGATTTTCTCGATAAACCCGTTGCGCATGGTGGCCTAGAGTTAAGCAGGGCGGGCGCATCGGCGGCGATTGGTGTTATGATGATCGTGTTGATTTTTGTGTTTCCACAGCGTGCGACAGAACAAGAGAAGCGGGGCATGATTAAACCCATCGGCCTTTTCAAATCCATCCGGTGTTCGTTGTAATTAGGGTCCAGACGCGCATTCTGATTAAGGCTAAAGCGCCGTTGAAAGATTATGGCGCCTTCGCTACGGCGAGTGCACCATGACCGATAAACTCGCAGAAATTTGCGCAACGAAGCGCGTTGAAGTTGCCGAACGCAAGCGATGGGGGTTGATGCATTGGCCGGCTGCTTCGCCCGTGCGCGGGTTTGAGGCAGCGCTGCGAGCAAATGCCTCCACAGGATTCTCGCTGATAGCGGAGATAAAGAAAGCCAGCCCATCCAAAGGACTGATCCGTGCCGATTTCAATCCGGCGGCTCATGCGGCGGCGTATCAGGCGGGCGGGGCAGCTTGTCTTTCGGTCCTTACCGATGCGCCGTATTTTCAGGGGGCGGAGGCGTATCTGGTTGCCGCACGCGCCGCCTGCACTCTTCCTGTACTCCGCAAAGATTTCATGGTTGATCCGTGGCAATGCGATGAGGCGCGCGCGATGGGGGCCGATGCGATTTTGATCATTGTCGCGGCGTTGGAGGACGCGGCGATGGTGGACATCGAAACCGCTGCGCGCGAATACGACCTCGATGTTCTGGTCGAGGTGCATGACGAGGCCGAAATGGACCGCGCGCTGACACACCTCAAATCGCGTCTGATTGGTGTGAATAACCGCAATTTGAAGACCTTTGAAGTTGATTTGGAAACCACCGAGCGGCTGGCAAAGCTGGTTCCATCCGATGTTTTGCTGGTCTGCGAGAGCGGCATCTCCACTTATGCTGATTGCGTGCGCATGGCAGATTGCGGTGTGCAGACATTTCTGGTCGGCGAAAGCCTGATGCGGCAAGATGATGTCGAGGCTGCGACGCGGGCGTTGTTGACTGGCGTTTAGCTTCAAAGATGTAAAAACGGCGAGACGGAAAGACGGATGGACGGATTTCTACTCTGCCTGATCGGCAGCACGTCTATTCGTCTTTCCGTCTATCCCTGCTCGCCTTTGGCGAGCGCCAAAAAACCTCGACGTGTCCCTCAGAAATCCGCAAAGAAGACCTATGACTAAACTCACACATCTTGATGACGCAGGCAACGCAGCGATGGTTGATATCTCTACAAAGGCCGCCACGGTTCGTGAGGCAGTTGCAGAGGGTCGTGTTGCGATGTCGGCGGAAGCATTGGCCGCTATCAAGGAGGGTGCGGTCAAGAAGGGCGATGTGCTCGCCACGGCGCGGATTGCGGGCATTATGGCTGCTAAGAAAACCAGTGAATTGATCCCATTGTGTCACCCGCTTGCGCTCTCGAAAGTTGCGGTCGATTTCGAGTTTGAGGCAAACGGCATCCGCGTAACTGCCCTCGCGCGCCTGACTGGGCAAACCGGCGTAGAGATGGAGGCGCTGACTGCAGTGTCGGTGGCGTTGCTCACGATCTATGACATGGCAAAAGCGCTCGATAAGAATATGGAAATTTTGGGCATCCGGTTGCTATCCAAAACTGGGGGCAAATCGGGCGATTGGCACGCGAAGTGATTTCCATACAAGAGGCGCAGGCCCGGATTTTTGCGCTTAAGGCTCCGGTTGCGGTTGAAACTGTGCCGCTTTTGGAGGCTGCTGGGCGTTGGGCCGCCGAAGATGTTCTAGCTTTACGAACACAGCCTGCGCGTGACCTGTCCGCGATGGATGGCTATGCGGTGCGCTTTGGCGATGTAGATGGGCCTTGGCGCGTGATTGGCGAAAGTGCGGCGGGTAAGCGCTTTACGGGCTCTATCGGCGCAGCTGAAGCTGTGCGTATTTTTACTGGTGCAGTGGTTCCTGAAGGTGCGGACAGCGTTATCATTCAGGAAAATGTTACGCGTGATGGCGACACCGTGACGATAACCGGCGATCCGCTGGAGAAACTAGGGCAGAATGTGCGGCGTCAGGGTGCGGATTTCCACTTAGGCGCAACGCTGATTCCAAAGGGAGCCGAACTACACGCGCGGCACATCGCGCTCGCTGCAATGGCGGGGCACGGCGCGCTGTCTGTGCGGAGACGCTTGAAAGTTGCGGTTGTATCAACAGGGGATGAACTGCTGCCTCCCGGCGAAATGTGTGGAGAGGACCAAATCCCATCGTCAAATGACGTGATGCTCGCCGCTATGCTGCGCCATATGCCGGTTGAAATCACCATCGTCCCTGCCGTGGCGGATCATCTGAATGTTTTAACAACGCAGTTCGCGGCTCTGACCGACCACGACATTATCGTCACCACAGGCGGCGCATCTGTCGGCGATCATGACTTAATTGCTCCAGCGTTGCTGGCCGCAGGGGGCAAGATCGACTTCTGGAAAATTGCGATGCGTCCTGGAAAGCCGGTTATTGCAGGGACTATCGGTGATGCTGTAGTGCTCGGCTTGCCTGGAAATCCGGTGTCGGCTTATGTAACGGCCTTCCTCTTATTACTGCCTCTGATCCGGCATTTGGGGCGCGCTAGCCAACCTTTGCCAAAGCGACTCACCGCCATTTCAGCCGCGGATTTACCCGCAAATGGCGCGCGGACCGATCATCTTCGCGCAGCTTATGTCGATGGCATCATTACACCAGTCGGAACCAATGACAGCGCCATGCTGGCTGCGCTTTCTATATCTAACGCATTGATAATACGAGATATTGATAGTGAACAACTCTATGCGGGAGCGGAAATTCCCTATTACGCTTTACCCTGCTAATATGTTTCTGAATGTCGACACTTGACAACACCCCTATTTGTTTCCTAACTGTTCCCACTCTGTTCAGTAACATGGGAACATAAAATGTTGACCTCAAAACAGCACTCGCTTCTTCTTTTCATCCATGAGCGTCTTGAAGCCTCGGGAATTTCACCCTCTTTTGAGGAAATGAAGGAAGCGTTGGACTTGAAAAGCAAATCTGGCGTGCACCGGTTGATTGGTGCTTTGGAAGAACGCGGGTTTCTTCGCCGCCTCGCCAATCGCGCGCGTGCATTGGAAGTGGTGAAGATGCCCGACGGCGGCAGCGCGCGTTCGCTGTCCAAAACCGAGGCGGTCAATAACAAGGTTGCAGTGTTGGCGGATCATCGTCCCACACCACAACGTAACATTCCGGTTGCCGCAAACGACGTTATCGAAATTCCGCTGCACGGAAAAATTGCTGCTGGTGTGCCGATTGAAGCTTTGGAAGGGCAGACTTCTTTGTCTGTGCCAATGGCCTTGCTCGGCGCAGGGGAACATTATGCGCTCGAAGTATCCGGCGATTCCATGATGGAGGCTGGCATCCTTGATGGCGATTATGCGCTCATCCGCAAAACGCAAACTGCGCGCGACGGCGAAATTGTCGTTGCATTGGTCCGCGGCGAAGAAGCTACGCTGAAATATCTACGGCATGAAGGGCAAAAGGTCCGCCTTGACCCCGCCAACAGCAGCTATGATCCGCAATATTATGACGCGAATGAGGTTGAGGTTCAGGGTCGTTTGGCCGGATTACTGCGCCGCTATCATTGAGAAGGAGTCTTTGGCGTTTACATAACGCGTTGGGACTTCGTGTCAGGTTTAAGGAAAGGGCGTTTGGGCGCTCTTTCTTTTTTGCCAAGCGTTGACCAAGGATAATGCGCCGTATTGCGCGCAACGCTATCGACAAACGCATTATCAAAATACACCGCCAATCCGCCGTTTTGTTCTAGAAAATCACGATCTGCTTTGAACCAGCGCGGTTTGCAGCTCCACGGCAAATA
Source organism: Sphingomonadales bacterium (assembly GCA_031374785.1). Classification (GTDB taxonomy): domain Bacteria; phylum Pseudomonadota; class Alphaproteobacteria; order Sphingomonadales; family Sphingomonadaceae; genus Sphingorhabdus_B. Next base: position 57,736 of record JANMGR010000141.1, read on the forward strand.
CCGTTCGCTAATCACAATATCGGCGCGTTTGCAGGCAGCCGCAAATTCCATTGCTGGCACCAGATAACTTGATCGCGTGGCCATGATTGACCAGCTTCGGTCTCCGCTTTTGATAGCAACCGTGCAGATATCGGCGCTGCATGTTGCGCCATCCCAATCATCAATCGCTTTGGGTTCGGTCTTTATCGCGGCATTCTCACTTAACATCGAAAGCGCGTATTCACCTGCACCGGGGCGAAGCAAAACCAGCTCACCCGCTTTATCGACAATCGCAACATGGCGGCCATCCCCTGTAACCAAAAGATCGGGGCGTGGTGCTATCGCCATTGCTATTGTTCCTGCGATCACAGGGGCTATTCCCAAAAACCGGCCCCTATCTTTAACGATGGCGATCCAAAGCCCACCAATCACCGTCAACCCAAAGGCCCAATTTGGCATCGACGGCAACATCAGCACAGATCCCGGCGCGTTGCTGACGCCGTAAGCCATCGTCATGATGACTCCAACACCCTGCCCCGCTAGCCACCAGAACGGACCGCCCCAACCGATTTGATCGAAAATCAGCGCTAGTATTTGCAACGGCATGACAAAAAACGTCGTCAACGGAATGGCCACGATATTGGCGACCGCTCCATACAATCCACTTTTGTGGAAGTGAAACAAAGCGATGGGAGCCAAGATAAGTTCAATCGCCACGCCTGTCGCCAAAAGCGAAAAGACAAACCGTCCAAACTTTAGTGGCAATGCCTCGTCCCGGCGCGCAGTCAGCCGCTGCATTAAAGGCGAATCGTGCAGCAAAATAATGGTCGCAACTGCTGCAAAGCTCAGCTGAAAACTTGGCCCCGCTAGCGCCTCGGGCCAGAACAACAGAACCGTACAAGCGCCTGCGGACAGCAACCGCAATGATAAAGGTTCTCGCCCCATCGCAAGCGCAACCAATATCAGCAACGCCGCTATGCACGCCCTAACCGTTGGCACTTCGGCTCCAGTCAGCAAAGTGTAGCCAACAGCAATCGCCGCAGCCCCGCCCGCCGCCGCGATCGGAACCCGTATTCTGAGCGCTAGCCAAGGAAACAACGCCAATATCCGACTGATCATTAAGAATGCACCGCCGACAACCGCTGTCACGTGCAATCCGCTGACCGACAATAAATGCGCCATGCCGCTATTACGCAAAGCCTCTGCATCCGGCTCGGAGATTGCGCCGCGTGTCCCGACCAACAACGCCGCGCCAACCGCGCCGCTCTCACCCGGCATTGCAGTCCGAATATGGCTGGCAAGGTTTTCGCGCGATACGCTCCAAAAACTTCCACCACCCGGCGACTTAGTAACCACTTTCGGTGCCGATAAAGCGCTACCGGTTGCGCCAATGCCCAGAAACCACGCTTGCCGCGAAAAATCATAGCTATTGGGTAATGCCGGCCCCGCAGGCGGCATCAGTCGGGCCTTCAACTGGATGATCGCGCCGGGCTCTATTTCAGTTCGATGCTTGTCCTTGGGAACATTAACGCGGACCAATGGCGGCAGATCAGCATGTCCCCCGGTTTTCAGAACATAGCGTACCAACCCGCGGGCAGAGACATCCTCCACACTTTCGACATGCGCGTTGAAAGTAACAATTTTTGGCTTTTGCAACGCCGCGCTGGCAACCAAACTTGATTTCGCAGCAATCGCCAGAAACCCAAGGCTAAACAATATCGCCGCCCATAATAGCACTCTTGCACAACGATATTGCAGTCCTATGGTGACCGCGAGCAATGCAAATCCAGCGGCTGCGCAAAGCACCGCAGGCAACGCAGCATCACCGCCAAATTGCCACCCGATGATCCCTGCACCCAACCCAATTGGCACCAATAGCGGCAGTTGATCGCGCTGCGCTTCCAATGCATTTTCGATCACCGAAATGGAGTCGAATGATATCCGTTCATCGGCTTGACGCGACGGCGAAAACTGCGCAAGGAAGCGCCGTGCAATGGCGCTTTGGGGCTTCGTGATCGCGCTCCCACTTTCCATTGCCAATATGGTCTCCCGACCGAAAATTTGGAGCTATGCTGCCGAAAAGAAAATAACAGCAGAATTCAGATTTCTTGGTCTAATATACTCGGCTGCCCCGGCCCAAATGCAAGTGGAAAATGAAGATGGCAGAAAACGCTGCGACTTTGATTATCGATAATAAGGCAATCGAATTGCCGATCATCACCGGAACAGTGGGGCCGGATGTAATTGATATCCGCAAATTATATGCGCAGACCGACCATTTTACTTTCGATCCAGGATTCACGTCAACTGCAAGCTGCGAATCACAGCTAACGTATATCGATGGCGATGAAGGCATTTTGCTGCATCGCGGCTATTCGATTGAACAGCTGTCCGAAGAATCTAGCTTCATGGAAGTTTCCTATCTGTTGTTGAACGGAGAGCTGCCTTCAAAGGCCGAACTGGATGATTTCAGCTACACCATCTCGCGCCACACAATGCTGCATGAACAGCTTGCTCAATTCTACCGCGGGTTCCGCCGCGATGCGCATCCGATGGCGATTATGTGCGGTGTGGTCGGCGCGCTTTCGGCCTTTTATCATGATTCAACCGACATTTCCGATCCGCATCAACGCACGATCGCCAGCCACCGCTTGATCGCAAAGATGCCGACGATTGCGGCAATGGCCTACAAATACTCGGTCGGTCAGCCGTTCATGTACCCCGACAACAACCTATCCTACACCGGCAATTTTCTGCGCATGACCTTTGGCGTTCCTGCGGAGAAATACGAGGTGAACCCTATCGTTGAACAGGCGCTGGACCGTATTTTCACGCTTCACGCTGATCACGAACAAAATGCGTCGACATCGACAGTGCGCCTTGCCGGGTCTTCGGGTGCGAACCCGTTCGCGTGTGTTGCTGCGGGTATTGCTTGCCTTTGGGGCCCTGCACATGGCGGCGCAAACGAAGCGGCGCTTAACATGCTACGCGAAATTGGCACGCCGGACAAAATCCCGCATTACATAGCGCGCGCGAAAGACAAGAACGATCCGTTCCGCCTGATGGGATTTGGTCACCGCGTTTATAAAAATTACGACCCGCGCGCGACAGTGATGCAAAAAACCGTGCGTGAGGTATTAACCGCTCTCAACGTGACCGACCCGATTTTTGAAGTTGCGATGCAGTTAGAAGACATGGCGCTAAGTGATCCGTATTTCATTGAGAAAAAGTTGTTCCCGAATGTCGATTTCTATTCGGGCATCATCCTATCTGCCATTGGCTTCCCAACCACTATGTTCACTGTGTTGTTCGCATTGGCGCGGACAGTGGGCTGGGTCGCGCAGTGGAACGAGATGATTTCCGACCCCGGGCAGAAAATCGGTCGTCCACGTCAGCTTTATACCGGGCCGGCACAGCGTGATTACCAGCCGGTCGATAAACGCTAACGCGCTGGCAGCGTCAGGCGGAAAAGTGCCCCTCCTCCCGGCGCGTCAGTAACGATTAAATCGCCCGCCATCGCACGCGCCAGTCTGCGCGATATAAATAGCCCAAGGCCGCTGCCGCCATCACCGCTGCGGCCGAGGCGTTCAAATTTCTCGAACACGCGCTCACGGTCGTCTTCTGGCACGCCTTGGCCTTGGTCAAGGACGCTGATTGCTGCAAAATCTGCCTGTTTCTCAATGGATATCGTCACAATGCTACCCCCAGGTGCGTAACGGACGGCATTGCCGACCAGATTGAGCATTATCTGCAGGACGCGGCGGAACTCGCCAATTGCCGAAACTTTCTCAGTCTCTTGTGGCAGAACCAGCGATATGCCGTGATCCGAAGCTTTCAGCGCAAGCAATCCGCCAACCCTGCGCGCGATATCGCCAAGCTCCAACCGGTCGCGCGCTGCCGAAAAGTCGGGGCGATCAATTGCGTCCAAATCTTCCATATCCGACACCAGCTCTGTCAGATGGCGCGCTGCATTGGCGATATCTTGCGCATATTCGGCATAGTTATCGCGCAGCGGCCCGTGGATGCGGCTGCCGATAGTTTCGGCGTTTGCAACGATGCGGTTTAGCGGCTGCTTCAAGACCGAGGCTAGTTGCCGGCTCATCGGCAGGTCGGAGCGCGCAGGCGTTGAAGGCTCGTAAGCTGCAACGTCGGCAATCGCCGTAACACGCCCAACATGCCCCAGATACCGACCATCGGAGGCCAGTTGCGGAGTCAAGTCGATTAGATATCGCTCCTCGCTGCCAATCACACCAATTGGCACTTGCGTGATCGCACGCCGCTCGATCAACGCGTCGATCAACGGAATGCTACCTCGCGCGTCGCTTTCCACAACGAACAGCGAGCCGAAATGCTGTCCGATGCCACGCACCGAGAATGATGACGGCAAGCGAACCACGCGTTGCTCGGAATCAATCAGAATTTCGCCGCTATCGTTCTTGTTAAGAATAACACTTTTTTCCCGCACACTTCGAGCAGTTGGCGGCAGTATGTCTCTCCAGCCTGTAATCAGCAAATCAACGCTATCGCTATGCGGCGTTGCCATCACCCACAATTCGATGTCATTCTCTTCGTCAGCAGCACGCACAGGCCGTTCCGTACGCATTCGCGTGCGCAAAGCAGACGCTGCGAGCGCCGCAAGCCCGGGTATGGCGATCGTTTTACTGTCGCTGCCTCCCGCCAAATTGTGCAGACGCCAGATGGCCGGGTCTGCTGACACCAATTCTCCACTGCGCGAAACGCACGCCTTGATCGGCACCGCAAGAAAGGACTGGAATTCGCTCATTCCATCGCGTCCAATTTCCAGGACGCAATAGCGGCGCGCGCTTCAACCGGGTCCAACGCTGCGTACACAGGTTGCCAGTCTGGTATAGCATTGTCCGCATTATTTCCGCGCAATGCCAGAATAATCTCGGCTACTTCGTCGGTGGACAGGCTTTGTCCTTTAAGCAAAAGTAGCAACGGCGCTACCTGTTCGCTGCCAATCAGTCGCAACAAAAAATCGCTGCCCAAACCATAGTCCTGGTCCAGCGATGCGACGAAAAGGTTCAATCCGGATTTGCGCGGATCAGCTAACTCTTGACGATAGTCCTGGCCGAGGAAAAAGACGAGTTTCCGGGCAATTGCCAAAGGGTTTAGATCGGCATCATGTGTGGATAAAAGCGTTTGCGCCGCCTCTGACAGCTCTACATTCTCCGCCACTTTGCCTTCAAGCAACGCTGCGACGACGCGCCAGCACAGTAAGTGCAGTGTCTCGCTGTCTAGGCGCTGAAACAGCTGGCTGTTGTCCGATACAGACATTTGTTCTGCATGGAGTAGCTTGCGAGCCATTTCCGAAAGCCGCTCGTTTTCATGAGCTAATAACACAACAGGCAATTGACCCAATACCGAAATACCGAATGCAGACTGAATGTTGGTTCGCAACGCGTCCTCGACGGTGCGCGACAATGCGAATTCGATCAAAGCCGGTTGGCGTAACAGGCCGGATGCCGAAAGTAGGCCCCAGCTTTGCGCGTGTTGCGACGTCTCACCAAGCAATGCCTGCTCGATGCTCAAGGTGAGTGCCTGTAGTTTCAACCTCACGCGGCTTTGAAGGAGTTCTGACGGCAAATTGTTACCGCGTGGAAAAAGCACGGCCAGCAGGTCATCGCGCAGAGCATACGTCGCAAGGATTTGGCCCGTTGCCAAAGTCACAGCATCTTCAGGGTTCGCGATACCCAAATTGGTTTCCCGCTTTTCCGTTACGTTAAGCCTGTGATATAGGCTTTCGGGGTTAATTTGGCTTTAAGCTTAATCCTGTGGTGTGGGATTTTGCAGCGCGGCTAGCCGTTGCAACAACAGTCGAATAATTTCGCTTACAATCAATATTTTAACAGACCACCCAGCGTCCCCTGCAACCAATCCGACAATCAGCATTATAGATATCACAAGAGGCGATAACAGCCTGAAACTTGCGCCGCTGCTCCGGCTTGCAGAAACCAGCGACAATCCGCCAAGAGTAAGCGCCAAAAATCCAGCCTCAAAAATCGACGGCTCGGTAACCTTCAGTGCGGCGATCAACGCGGCGGTTAAGAGTGTCCAGCCCGCCAGTCCAACCCAATCTGACCGAACGGATCTGTATTCCGCAAACCTGACTACGTTGCGGATTAGCGAGGCTAAAACCGCCCCTATCGCTGAAATAGAAGCTGCCAGCGGAAAGCCGGTCACAGCCAATAGCGCTGCCATCAATGACATGCCAGGAAAGCTATAATCAGCGATCCCTCGCCCCCAAGGCACAGACCAAATCGCTGGTCCAAAACGCACTAGCGCTGCTGAAAACAGCTTTGATTCCAGCGTAGCTGGACCATTTACAGGGCGTGCCATCAACAGGCTTTGTGCAGCAGCAAGGCCAGCTTCATTTTCCAACCGGCGGACATGACCATCCTGAATTTCGCTTTGCTTTAGCGGCCATAGGCTGACGCCATCTTGCATCGCTTGCCGCAACAATGCCGATGCCATGTCCCAGCCTTCGGGTAATTGCGTCAGCGCGGCTAGGCTATTTCGGTCAAGAACCGCCATTCCCGCCCAGCGGCTGTTGAGATCAATCCGCTCAAACATCTGGTTTTCCGCTCGTTCCTCAACAGCGGCGATTAACGGGGCATTTTGATGCAGCGCGCGATCGATTAAATCAGCATCCCAGATTGTATCAGCACGCAGAACCAAAGCGTGTGCATCCGCAGCCATCAGCGTCGCCATAGCGCTTGGCTCGCGCACAAACCGCAACTCCAAACCTTCTTTAGCGACCATGTCGCGATAGGTCAGTAACGCTCCCGGAACTGTATCTACACCAACGCAAAATTGCGTAATTCCGGCGCGTTGCAGTACTTTGACAGTATGATGGATCATCGGCTGACCGAACAAGGGGATCAGCGGCAAAGCCACTTCGCCCTCAGCAGGCGCCACATCGCCGATACACAGCAACGCGATTATCTTTGAATTATCTCGGGAAGCTGGTTCGTCGATCATAGCGACGGGAGGTAAAGTTTACGCGGGCGTTATTCCAGCGAAAAGCGCTTAGCTGTGCCTAATCGAGCGGAGCCTGCCTGATTTCGTCAAGCGCCGCAGAAAGTCGTCGAAGCACAACAGGATCGCCCGGCGCACCTTCAACAGCTTGTTCTGCAAGGGAGAGTAAATTTACAGCCTCGAAACTGGCAGCTAATCCTTTCAGACGCAGACAGCTATACTGCCAATTTGCATCACATCGTGACCGCGACATCAGGTCAATCTGGCGATGCGCGCTATCAACAAGCGCCTGTCGAAGCTCACGCACCAACGCAGCATCATCGCCAGCGGCGGCGTGCAAAGCGACTGATAGAGAGCCATGATCCATCGACATCGAATTGCCGTAGTCCAGCTATCCTTAACTTTGCGTTTCGTTTTGTGAAAAACATGGTAAACAGTATGCATGGTGGGGCATTCAAAAATCGTCGAAATCAGCCGTAATGTGCCGCCCAAGGGTGACAGCGCCCCCGTGAGCGAAGCCGAGGATGACATGATTACAGCCATTAAACGCGAAGAAAATGATGTGTTCATCGACAGCGACTTACCGGCTTCGACGCATACAGAAATTGAATATGCTCCTGAATATGAGGATTATGTAGAGGCTGCTCCGCGTCGTTGGGGGCCTATGATTGCAGGATCAGCTCTCGCTTTATTGTTCATCGGCTGGACCGGATTTTGGGCATGGGCCAATCAGGCAGAACTGCTACTTTTTGAAAATCCGGCCCGTTTGGTTGAACTGATTGGTTTATGGGCGGTTCCCGTCTCGTTGCTCGCGCTTTTCTGGTTGTTGGTAATGCGGATGAGCTCGACAGAAGCGCGCCGTTTTGGTGATGTCGCAGCATTGCTTCGCACCGAAAGCGAAGCTCTTGAGACGCGGATTAAGACCGTTAATGGCGAGATTTCGATGGCACGGTCATTCCTTGCCGAAAATGCGCGTGAGCTGGAATCGGTCGGGCGCGTATCTGCGGCAAAGCTTACCGAAGCGGCGCAACAGCTTGTCACCGCCTTGGCAGATGCCGATCAAAAGGCACAGCTACTGGCAACAGCGAGCTCCGCTGCGGTCAATAATGTGGAATTGCTACGCAACCATCTGCCTGTCGTCACCAGTGCGGCAAAGGATGCGACGAACCAAATTGGCAATGCTGGCAATACTGCAAATACACAGATCGAGAACTTGATCGGGTCGTTACGTATCATGGACGAAACGATTGCAGCGACGTCCGCAACGATGATGCAACTTGCACAGCAAACGAACGACACCAACCAGAAAATCGGCGAAGCGGCCAATGAAGCAAGTTCGATTCTGGATATCAGCACTACAAACAGCGAAAAGAAAGTCGCTGCTATGCTGGCTATCTTGCAAGCAGGCACGGTTTCGCTTGAGCAGCGCATTGGCGAGGCCGCAGAAAATATCGGCGCACTGAGCGATAGCAATGGTCAGCAGCTTGCAGAACAGGTTGCAACTTTGCGCGGAGTGGTGGCTGATATCAGCAACGCTACAAATAATCAGGATACACGCGTAACCGACATAATTGCGAGACTTCAGGTGTCGCTCAATCAATCGGCACAACAGCTGTCTGATATTGATGACCGCGCGCAGGATCGATTGCTGGCTTTGACAGCTAAAATCGAAACATCAATTTCCGATTGTGATGCGCAACTAAATGCCGTCGATGCAAACGCGACAGATCGAATTGCAAAGCTGGCTTTTGCGCTCAATGCCCTTTCCGAAAGCAGCAGCGAGTTGACGGTGAACCTATCAGCGAATGAAGAACGGGCCGTATCTGTCCGTTCGAATGCCGACAAACTCATGGTGGCACTGAACGGTGTTTCGCAAGAATTGGGTAACGATATTCCAACTGCGTTTGAGCATCTGCAACAGCGTTTTGACGAAAGCAACAATGCGCTGGCACACTTGCGGTCTGAAAGTCGGGCACTGGATAGCCAGTCTTCGAATTTGGTCGAAAAGCTGGGCGATCTTGATACACTATTGCAAGCGCAACGGACCTCAGTTGATGCTCTGCTTGGTAACAGTGGTTCCGCACTGGCCGAGCGCCGTGACGAGATTGTTGCGCTTTCAGCTGCGCTTACCGAAACCCACACACTTATTGGTGAAGTGGCAGCGACTGCCGAGGATCAGCTTAACGGCTCTCTGCGCCGCGTCGCCGATGCCGCGCGTGAGGCGGCCAATAGCAGTAAGGCTATCGTTGAGGCAGAACTTGCCGATATCGGCAGCCGGTTGACTGAACAGAACCGTGTATTGCTTGCCGGCGCTATCGACGCGCAGCTTGCCGATGTGGGTTCTGCAGTAAAGGATGCGATTGATCGCAACATTAGCCTGTCAGAAGAAGCTACGCAGCGGGTGACAGCGCAGCTACGATCAGTGAATGAGCTGACGGCCAATCTGGAGCAGCGCGCGGCATCCGCGCGTGAACAGTTTGACGGTATCGATGACGAAGCCTTTGCGCGCCGGATCGCTTTGCTGACTGAGTCACTCAACTCCGCCTCCATCGATGTAGCGAAAATCCTTTCGAATGAAGTGACAGACACGGCTTGGGCGGCGTATCTAAAGGGTGATCGCGGCGTATTTACCCGCCGTGCTGTGCGGCTGTTGGACAGCGGCGAAGCACGTATTATCGCCAATCATTATGACGATGAGCCCGAATTCCGCGACCATGTGAACCGGTATATCCACGATTTTGAATCGATGATGCGGGTGTTGCTCTCTACGCGCGACGGCAATGCCATTGGCGTTACCTTGCTGTCGTCTGATGTTGGCAAACTCTATGTCGCGCTTGCCCAAGCGATTGATCGTTTGCGCGGCTGATGCCTATTTAATCAAGAAGTCAAAGCTGTGGCGGTCGATCCAGCCATAGACATAATTGGCGTAATACAGGGCGAACAGCGTCGCGGACAGCGCAGTCGTGCACAACACCACACGCAGCGGCCTAAAATTGGCGGGCGCACCATCAGCCTGCCCCGGTGTCATTTCCACCCCCAATTCATAGTGCGATTTGACTCCGAATGGCAGAACCAAGAATGCAGATAGCACCCAGAACAGAAGGTAAATCGCGACGATTGATATCCAGGTCATGCGGTCTCAACAATCATAACGTCAACTATGGGCTTTTTGCCAGTCCAACTGGTTGCAACGCGGCGCACCGCAAGGCGCACAGCTTCGCGTAGCTTTTCGGTATCGCCCTTTTGATCTTTGACGGCTTTCAGCACTGCAGCACTTGCTTCGTCCAAGAAATCCTCGCGCTCATCTTCTATAGGAACACCGTGCATCCGGAACTCTGGGTCGCCAAGCAATGCGTTATTGCCATCTACAGCAATCACAACGCTGATCATGCCATACCATGACAGACGGCGGCGTTGATTCATCGTGTCGCCGTCCGCCGGGATGATGACATCACCGTCAAGGATAAGCCTGCCGGTGCGCTCTGCACCGATCTTTTGCGGTCCCTTAGGCGCCAGACGGATGACATCGCCGTTCGATTGCACAATTGCTTTCGGAATGCCTTCTGATAGTCCAAAACGCGCTTGTTCGGCCATGTGTCTGCGTTCGCCATGAACGGGCACCAGCATATCCGGCCTGATCCAATCATAAAGCGCCGCCAGTTCTGGTCGCCCCGGATGGCCCGAAACATGCACATGCGCTTGTTTTTCGGTCACCGTCAGGATGTTGCTGCGTGCGAGTTGGTTCATAATGACCCCAATGGCGACTTCATTGCCCGGGATTTGTTTGGAGGAGAAAATAACCGTGTCGCCTTCTTCCAACTTCACCGGATGATTTCCCGCAGCGATACGGGCCAGCGCCGCGCGAGCCTCACCCTGCCCGCCTGTTGCCACAACCATCACCTGATTACGCGGCAGGCTATCGACTTGATCCATATCGATAGTTTCCGGCAGGTTTTTCAAATAGCCGGTGGATTGCGAAGCCTCGATAATCCGGTTCAGCGAGCGCCCCGCAAAACACAGCTTCCGGTTCGCCGCTTTGGCCACTTTGCCCAGAGTTTCAAGGCGCGCCGCATTGGAGGCGAAGGTCGTGATAACAACACGTCCGCGCGCCTCAGTTACGGATTTCAGCAGGTCTGCGTAAACGCTGCCTTCGCTGCCGCTATCGTCATTGTTGAACGCATTGGTCGAATCGCAGACTAGAGCAAGGATGCCTTCGTCGCCAACTTTGGTCAGCTGCTCCTCGGTCGACGGCTGGCCAATCACTGGCTCTTCATCGAGCTTCCAGTCACCGGTGTGGAAGATACGGCCATAAGGCGTGGTGATCAGGCACGCGCTCATTTCCAAAATCGAATGTGCCAATGGCATCAGTTGAAAGCCGAACGGCCCCAATTCAAACGAACCACCCATTGGAATAATGTTTAGTTCAACCTCGTCAATCAGACCCTGTTCTTGCAACTTTCCGCGGATTAGCGCAGCGGTGAAGGGCGTTGCATATAGCGGTACGCCAAGGTCCGCCGCCAGATACGGCACCGCGCCAATATGATCCTCATGTCCGTGCGTCAGCACAATGCCGAGCAGGTCTTTCGAACGTTCCTCGATAAACTCCAGATCAGGGAGGATCAGCTCGGTCCCGGGATATTCGCTGTTGCTGAATGTGATCCCCAGATCAACCATCACCCATTTGCCTTGGCAGCCGTATAGGTTGACGTTCATGCCAATCTCGTCCGACCCGCCAAGGGCCAAAAACAGCAATTCGTTGCCGGGCTTTGTCATTCTGAAATGTCTCGATTCTGGTAAAGCTGCGCTATGCCGCGCAAAGTAAGGTCAGGTTCCACGATATCAAAGAGGTGGCTGTGTTGTTGGAACAATGCAGCAAGCCCACCGGTGGCGATGACGGTTACCGGCGCACCGATTTCCGCTTTCATCCGGCCCAATAGCCCCTCGATCATGCCAACATAACCCCAATAAATGCCTATCTGCATCTGCCCGACGGTGTCCCTGCCGATTACGCTATCATTGGGCGGCGGCTCGATGGCAATACGGGGCAACATCGCTGCAGCCGAATAAAGCGCGTCGAGCGACAGGTTGACACCCGGCCCAATGCTGCCGCCCATATATGCTCCTTCTGCGCCGATATGGTCGTAGGTTGTGGCCGTACCAAAGCTGACAACGATCTTTTCGCCCGCCGCAATGCTGTGCGCGGCAATGGCATTGACTGCACGGTCAGCGCCTAGCGCGCGGGGTTCATCGACCTTCAGCGCGATCCCCCATTCCAACGGCGAGCGCCCCGCGATCAAGGCGATCGTGCCGAAATACTTCTCCGCTAGCAACTGCAGATTGTGCAGAGCGCGTGGGACAACAGTTGCGATCACAACGACGGTGACATCGCTGCGCTCATATCCGTTCATACGCAGCAGCTGATGCAGCCAGACGGCATATTCATCCGCAGTGCGCCGCGTATCTGTCGCAATCCTCCAGCGGTGCATGATGTCGCCCTCGGCATTCACGAGCGCGAATTTGACATTGGTGTTGCCGTTATCGATGGCGAGCAGCATTGGTCCGGCCTCACATTATACTAGAAAAACATCCGCAGCGTGGATGGCATGAATTTCACCATCCGCCAAGCGCAGCTGCAAAGAACCGTCTTCGTTTAGGCCATTATACAAGCCCTGCAGAACATCCCCATTCGCGAGATTGACGGTAAGCGCCGTGGCGATGGGATGCGCAAACTGCTGCCAGCTTTGTAGCACAGGCCCCATCCCGCCAAGTCGCCAGCGTTGTAGCCAGCTTTGCAGCGTCTCCGCCAAAATCTCGACTACTGCCTGCGCATGTGGCGGATTGCCTCCGCTGCAACGCAAATCCGTCACGGGTCGATCCAGTCCCTTTGGATGCGCGAACAGGTTCATGCCGATGCCAATGATGACAGCGTCACCCGCGCGTTCGAGCAACATGCCGCAGAATTTTGCGCCGTTTGCCGTCAGCAAATCATTCGGCCATTTAATCATAATCAGCACATCGGGCGCAATCAATCGCGCGGTTTCATAGGCGGCAAGCGATGCCAGAAAGCCGAGCGAGGATGCTGGCGGATCACCAGCACCAAGGCGAACAATAGTACTGGCGAACAGATTGCCATCGGCGCTGTTCCAAACGCGGCCCAACCGGCCCCGTCCAGCATCTTGGGCGTCGGCACGCAACCAAAGCCCCTCTGGCGCTCCTCCAGCGGCGCGGGCGATCAAGTCAGCATTGGTGGAGCCTGTGAGAGCAACCTGTTCAAAAAGCAGGCTCAGAACAAAGCCTTTGCCGCTTGCGCGGTAACCACAGACAGCAGCGGGATTGCGAAATAGCCGAGCGGAGACACCGCCAGTGCCATTGCGCCGCCAACATACGGCAGGACCTTGTCGTCACCCGCAACAATCCATTCTTCGGGCTCGTCAAAATACATGACTTTGATAACTTGCAGATAATAGAACGCGCCTATAACCGAGGCGACAATGCCGATAACTGCAAGTGGCAAGAGCCCCGCGGCAACAGCTGCATTAAACACCACCAGCTTGCCCCAGAAACCGAACAAGGGCGGGATGCCCGCGAGGCTAAACATGAAAACAGCGAGTGCAGCGGCTAGCATCGGCTGAGTCTTCGAAAGTCCCGCGATGTCAGAGATGTCCTCTTTGATGGTCCCATCGCGGCCTTTCAGCTGCATCAGGCAGATAAAGCCACCAAGCGTCATCAGGATATAGATGACAAGATAGGTCAGCATCCCGGCAATGCCCGCCTGTGTGCCAGCAGCCAAGCCGATGAGCAAAAAGCCGACATTGTTGATCGAGCTATAGGCGAGCAGGCGCTTGAGGTTTTTCTGCCCGATTGCGCCCACAGCACCGATGATGATCGACATCAACGAAATGACAATGATGATCTGTTGCCATGCCGCGATTTGGTTGCCGAATGCTTCGATGGTGACGCGGATGAGCAATGCGCTTGCAGCCACTTTCGGTGCGCTGGCAAAGAACGCAGTTATCGGCGTTGGCGCACCTTCGTACACGTCTGGCGTCCACATGTGGAAAGGTGCGGCGCTGATTTTGAACGCGAGGCCTGATAGCACAAAAATCAATCCGAGCAGCTTGCCCATGCTGATATCGCCGGCCATCGCTTTTCCAATGGCTTCAAATCCGGTCGAACCGGTAAAGCCGTAAAGCAAAGACATGCCGAACAGCAATATTCCGCTGGCAAGCGCGCCGAGCACGAAATATTTGAGGCCAGCCTCTGCCGAGCGTTCGTCGTTGCGGGCGAAGCTCGCGAGCACATAGGCGGCAAGGCTGTTCAGTTCGAGGCCGATATACAGCGTAATCAGGTCAGTTGCTGACACCATTACGCCCATGCCAACTGCGGCAAGAACGATCAGCACCGGATATTCCGCGCGCATCGCTCCACTTTTTTCTAGCGACGATGGCGCTATGACCAAAGCGATAGCCGCGGCGAAATAGATCAACACTTTGGCGAAACTGCCAAACGCATCGGTCCGATAAAGCCCGTCAAACGCGTCTGCCGCAATTCCGGTGCAAAAATAATGCGTCGCATAGGCCCCTGCCGCAACCAATGAGGCAACCGCCAAAACGCTAACCAAGCGGCCCGCTTCAGTGCGCCATGCTGCAATCAACAACAATATGAGGCTAGAGAAACTGAGGATCAACTCAGGGCGAACCAGCGCAAGTGAGGTCGAAAGATCCATCAGTGCTTGGCCTCCCCGGCCGACTTTTCGTGCTCGCCGCTTTCATGCTTCACACGATATTTCGCGGTCGTTTTATCCTGTTCTTTTAACTTGGCATCGCCCGCGGGGGCGGCACGTTCAATCCGCTCCACGATCATCGCCACATCGCGGCGGATTGGAGCGAGGAAGCTTTCGGGATAAACGCCCATCCACAAAACCGCAGCTGCAATAGGGGCGAGCAACCACATCTCACGGCCGTTGATATCAGTCATTGCAGCCGCATCGGCATTGATCTGCTCGCCAAACGCAACGCGGCGATAGAGATACAGCATATAGCCCGCGCCAAGAATGATGCCGGTGGTTGCAATCAACGTCGCCCATGTCGAAACCTTATACGCCCCGGCAAGCGCCAAAAACTCGCCAACAAAACCGCTCGTCCCCGGCAAGCCGACACTCGCCATTGTGAACAGCATAAACAGCAACGCATATTTCGGCATGTTGATCGATAGCCCGCCATAACGGCTGATCTCACGCGTATGGAGCCGGTCGTAAATCACGCCGACGCACAGGAACAGCGCCCCCGAAACAAGCCCGTGGCTAAGCATCACAATGATCGCACCTTCGATGCCTTGCTGGTTAAACGTGAACAGCCCCACAGTCACAATCGCCATATGCGCGACCGAGGAATAGGCGATCAGCTTCTTCATATCGTCCTGCACCAACGCGACCAAAGACGTATAAACAACTGCGACCATCGACAGCCCAAACACCAGCCAGATGAACTGCGCCGAAGCCTCTGGAAACATCGGGATAGAGAAACGCAGGAAACCATAGCCGCCCATTTTCAGCAACACGCCCGCCAGAATCACAGACCCCGCCGTCGGTGCCTGCACGTGCGCATCGGGGAGCCAAGTATGCACCGGCCACATCGGCATCTTCACCGCAAAGGAGGCGAAGAACGCTAACCACAAATAGGTTTGTGCATGGACGGGGAAATCATGGTTCAGCAACGTCGGGATATCCGAAGTCCCTGCCTGCAAGATCATCCACAGCATCGCGATCAACATCACGACGGAGCCGAGCAGCGTATAGAGGAAAAACTTATAGCTCGCGTAAATCCGGTCCTTGCCGCCCCAGATACCGATGATCAGATACATCGGGATCAGGCCAGCCTCAAAAAAGATATAGAACAGCAACAAATCCTGCGCGGAGAATACGCCGATCATCAATGTTTCCATGAACAGGAACGCCGCCATATACAGGCCGACACGTTCTTTGATTGCTTGCCAGCTAGCCCCAATGCAAATCGGCATCAGGAACACCGACAGCATGATCAGCATCAACGATATACCGTCGATCCCCAGCTTCCACGCAATCGGTCCAAACAGAGATACGCTCTCGGTAAACTGCCACTGCGCGCCGCCTACATCATAGCTAGCCCAAAGCCATACCCCGAGCGCAAAAGTAAACAGCGTCGCCGTCAGCGCAATGACGCGCGCCATTTCGGCACGCGCAAAAAGGCACGCCAGCGCACCGATCATCGGCACAGCGAGCATTACCGAGAGAATAGGAAAATCACCCGCGTTCATTTCGCAGCCACCATCATCCAGCTCATCATGCCGACAAGGCCGAGCAACATGACTAGCGCGTAAGTATAAAGATAACCCGACTGCATCCGCACTGCCATCCGGCTGCTGAATGCCACGACAGCAGCTGACCCATTGGGGCCAAAGCGGTCGATAATCCCGACATCGCCTGCCTTCCAAAACAACCGCCCGAACCAGAACGCTGGCTTGATAAAGATCAGGTTATACAGCTCGTCAAAATACCATTTGTTGTAGAAGAATTTATAGAGCGGCGCGAAGTGCCCCGCGACTGTCGCCGGGGCAGTCTCTGAACGAATATACATGCTCCAAGCCACAAACAGCCCCGTCAGCATCGCCACCGTTGACGCCAGCTTCACCCACAACGGCACCCCGTGCATCGCGTGCATCAAATGCTCGTTAAACGCCAAGGTGCTGTTCGCCCAAAACGCTTTGCCCGCCTCCGCCTCGATAAAGCCGCCGTGGAACAAGAAGCCTGCGAAGACCGCGCCGAGGGCCAGCACGCCGAGCGGAATCAGCATCGACAGCGGGCTTTCATGCGGGTGATAGCCGCCCGTCGTATCCGCTCCAGCCTGTTCGGGCGTTTTGTGGACACTGTGCTGAATATGCTCGCTGTGAATCCAGCGCGGCTTGCCAAAAAAGGTCAGGAACATCAGCCGCCAGCTGTAAAAACTGGTGAGTAACGCCGCCAAGACACCAATGAAGAACGCATAGCCGCTCCACGGTGCGCTGCTGGCAAACGCCACCTCGATAATCGCATCCTTGGAATAGAAACCAGCAAAGCCGCCCACGCCAAGTATGCCAACACCGGTAATCGCCAGCGTTCCCGCCATCATTGCCCAGAATGTCAGCGGGATGTGCTTCCGCAAAGCCCCATAATAGCGCATATCCTGTTCATGGTGCATTGCATGGATGACCGAACCCGCACCGAGGAACAGCAGTGCCTTAAAGAACGCATGTGTAAACAGATGGAACATCGCCGCGCCATAGGCTCCGGTGCCAGCGGCAAAGAACATATAGCCCAGCTGCGAACAGGTTGAATACGCAATCACGCGCTTAATATCGGTTTGTACCAAGCCGACGGTTGCTGCAAAAATTGCTGTGGTCGCGCCGACAATCGTGATCATGTTCAGCGCAAACTGGCTGGTTTCAAACAAAGGCGACAACCGGCAGACCATGAATACGCCTGCCGTGACCATAGTGGCGGCATGGATCAAGGCAGAGACAGGCGTTGGCCCCTCCATCGCATCGGGCAGCCACGTATGCAGCCCCAATTGCGCCGATTTGCCCATAGCGCCGATGAACAGCAACACGCATAGCACCGACATTGTATCAACGCGCATCCCAAGGAAGCCGATGCTCGACCCGACATGGCTGGGCGCAGCGGCGATAATTTCGGGGTTCGACACGGTGCCAAACACCAAAAAAACGCCGAAAATCCCAAGCATAAAGCCAAGGTCGCCGACGCGGTTGACGACAAATGCTTTAATCGCCGCCGCATTGGCGCTGGGCTTTTTATACCAGAAACCGATCAGCAAATAGGACGCAAGGCCAACGCCTTCCCAGCCAAAGAACATCTGCACGAGGTTATTGGCGGTAACCAACATCAGCATCGCAAAAGTGAACAGCGACAGATAAGCGAAGAAACGCGGCTGATCCGGGTCCTCCTCCATATAGCCCCAGCTATACAGATGGACGAGCGCGGACACGGTGGTGATGACCACGAGCATAACCGCGGTCAACGCGTCAACGCGCAATTCCCAATCGAACTTCAGGCTGCCCGATTGCACCCATTGCAGCACCGGATCAACATAGGCCGTTTCCGACCCCGCCATAAAGCCAAGGAAGATCGGCCAGCTGAGTGCGCAAGCGATGAACAGACCAGCGGTGGTGACTGACTTAGCCGCAGTCGCGCCAATAAAACGCTGGCCAAGGCCCGCGATCAGCGAAGCGAGAAGCGGCGCGAATACGATGATTGCAATAGAGCTCATTTTTGAAGCCGTTCGTGCTGAGCTTGTCGAAGTATGTACGGCGCGCGCGCAACCTGTCCTTCGACAGGCTCAG